>DATDLS010000293.1:0-8486 GCA_036519195.1 Occallatibacter sp.
CGTACGCCCGAAGTGTTGATGCTGTTGTGGAGAGGCATCGCGCAGTATGCTACTTGCATGGGTCTGCGCTATTTGATCGGTTGCTCGTCCATCAACTCCCAGGAGCCCGCGGAGGGCTGGCAGATGCACAACCAGCTGGCGCATTATCGCGTTCCGCCGGAATTTGAAACGACGCCGACCGATGCCTATGCCTGTCCCATCGAGCCCGAGGGCGCATCACAGATGTCGCCCCTGCAGTCTGATCGATCCTCGCTGGCGCCACAGGCTTCGGCTGCGGCCGAAGTTAAGGTCCCCAAGTTACTCAGAACCTATCTGGCCCTCGGTGCGCGCATCGCTGCGCCGCCGGCCTGGGACCGCGCATTCGGCACCATCGATTTCCTTACTGTGCTCGATCTGAAGTTGCTCTCGACTGCGGCGCGCAATCGCTTTCTTTCTCCGCTGACCAATTGAGTTTTCGCGCGGCCCGGCGCGCTGTGGCGCTAGGGTTGGCACTGGTTTTGTGCGTGGTGCGTTTCTGGCTTGGGCGCTTGCACGGGCCGTATACGCTGGAGCGCCGCGCTCTCTGGCTTCACTCCACGGCTCGATTAGTCATGACCAGCCTGGGCATTGGTGCGCGCTTTGAAGGCCGGCTGCCCACGCATGGTCTGGTTGTGGCCAACCACCTCAGCTACCTGGACATTGTCATTCTGTCCGCGGCGATGCCGTGCTTCTTCGTGTCCAAAGTCGAGGTCGACGGCTGGCCGTTTTTTGGCGAAGCAGCGCGCAGCGGCGGCACCATCTTTCTTGATCGCGCCAGCCGCTCCAGTGCGAATCTGGCGGCGGACGAAATCAACCAGCGATTGAAGCTGTCCATTCCTGTGTTGCTGTTTCCGGAGGGCACCAGCACGGACGGCAGCCGCGTGCTGCGCTTTCATTCACGGCTGATTGCCCCAGCCACCTCTGCCGGTGCGCCCGTTACTGCCGCCGCCATCCGCTATGTGATTCAGGACGGCACTGAGGAGCGCGACCTGTGCTGGTTCGGCGACGAGCAGTTTGTGACCCACCTTTGGAAGGTGCTGGGCAAGGCGGGGTTTTCCGCCGAAGTGCACTTCGGCGAACCGCGCCTCTATGTCGACCGCCGGGCCGCTGCGGCTGCGACGCACGCCGAAATTGAAGCCATGCGCGACCTCGGCTCCCCAACATCGGGTCGCCTTCCCGCATCGAGCAGTTGACAATCCTCCCCTCCCTAACGAAAGGAAGGAGATTCGTAGGGGACTCAGAAAGTCCCTCGGTGGGTTCCTGCTCCTGGCCCCATGCGAGCAGGGCTCACTTCACAGGCGAACCGGGCCTCGCCTGCCCTTGGGTACCCGACAGACCCGGTATTCCAATCGAAGAACTCGGGTATCGTTCCTTGAAAGGCGGTATAGAATAGTGCATCCGCTCTCTCTATCCTCGTCTGAAGGACGGAGCTTTCCGAGGATAACCGGTAATTTCAGATTTCTTGACCTCGGCCGGCAGAAGTCGACCGACGTCCCGGCGAGGTTGTTTACAGTCATGCCGCCCTCCATCATGGACGGCACATCGTGTTGGCACGAAACGCAACCGTTCAGCGTTTTGGACTCGTCACGACATTCCCTGTGATCTCGCCGGGCTTCCCGTCGACCCACGCACGACGAGGCTTGTCGAGACCAGGAACTCGCGCTGCATTTTTGGATTGGCGGCGTCCTCGGCCTGCAAGCGAAGGGCCTCGAATGCGGCGCGGGCCAAGTCGGCGCGCGAGAGGCGAATTGTGGTGAGCGGCGGAAGCGTGAACTCGGCAAAATCGATGTCGTCGAGGCCGATGACAGACAGGTCGTCGGGCACGCGCAGACCCGCCATGTAGGCGGCGCGGAGCACACCGATGGCGGTCATGTCATTGGAGCAGAGAATGGCGGTGGGGCGCGTGGGAAGCGCCTGCAGTTGGGCAAAGCCGGTCACACCACCCTTCAGGGTGTGGTCGCATTCGATGACCCATTTCTTCTGCGCTGTCAGCCCGGTGTCCTGCATGGCGGTGCGGAAGTTGTTCTCGCGGGTGATGGCCGAATGCAGCTTGTGTGGGCCGGCCAGGAAAGCGATCTTGCTATGGCCAAGGGCGACCAGATGGCGGACTGCGGCGTGGATCCCGGTGGAATAGTCCAGCAGGATGGTGCTCACTTTAGGATCGTCCAAGCGGAACTCGGCCAGCACCATGGGAATGTTGCGATGCACCAGCTGATCGAGCACCGGTTCTTCGGCGCCGAAGCTCAACACTGCCACGCCTTCCACCTTGCGCTCCAGCATGCGGCGCACGCAGGAGGTAAGTAGGGCCGGGTCGCCGTTCGACGAACTGACCAGGATCTCGTAGCCGTGCGCGACGGCGATCTCTTCAAAGCTCTGAATCAGTTCAGGAAAGAAGGGATTGGTGATGTTTTCAACAATGATGCCGAGAATGCGGCTGCGTCCGGAAACCAGGCTGCGGGCATGGGTATTGGGGAAGTAATTCAGCTGCTCGATGGCTTGCCAGACGCGCTTGGCAAGGCGTTCGCTGACGGCTGGAGAGTTGTTGATGGTTCTGGAGACCGTGGCAATGGAAACCTTGGCCAGCGCGGCTACGGTACGAATGTCAGGCGTCTTGGCGGCAGTCTTGCGCGTTCCTTTGCGAACCACGAGTCCATCCTTAAAAGAGTTGAACGCCATGTTAACGCATCGGACGGATGGTTGCCTGACTCGCGTGGGAGTTGGTCTCGATTCGATGCAGCTTTGCGCATTTTCCGGCTACGGGCTTTCAGTCTCTTTCCGCGATCAACAGCCGCAGATCGCGCAGATTCTGTCCGGTCGGGCCGATGACCACCGAATCGCCGAGCGCCGTGAACATGGGACAGGCGTCAAAGTTGGCCAGCGACGCTTTGAGGTGGAATCCGAAGGCATGGGCGCGAGCTACCGTGGTGGGGTCGGCAATGGCGCCTGCCGATTGGGTATTGCCGTCAATACCGTCAGAGCCGGCGCTGAACACGCTGAGGTGCTCGCCCTGGTATTTTTCCAGCTCCAGCGCGCAAGCCATCACAAACTGCTGGTTGCGGCCGCCGGCGCCGGGAGTGCGATCAATCTTCACCGTGACCTCACCTACGCTAATGAGACAAAGACGCTGGTGCTTGGCGCGCAGGGTATGAAACAGCTCCAGCAAGTAGCGGGAAGCGTCGGCGTAGTCCCAGTCGTCGCAGCTGTTGTCGACGGCGACGTAGTAGCCGGCCTTCTGCGCCAGGGTGCGCGCGTTCTCGATCAGGTCGTGACTTGAGAGCAGAATTTCAAAAACTGAATCGCGGAAGGCCGGGTCCTCGCCGCTCATCGAGGCTGCGGCGGTTACGCGGCGGGAAATTGTCAGCCCGGGCTTGGCCAGGCGCGGAAAGAACGGCGGACGCCAGCCCTTGTTGCCGGGCGACTCGGGCAGGTCCTGGCGCTCAAAGAAGCTCCGAATCGAATCTGGCAGCTTGCTGTCCAGGCCGTACTTCACCAGCAGTTCGCGCGCCTCGGCAATGGTTGAGTGATCCGGCGAAGTGGGGCCGGAGGAAAGCGCGTCCAGCGTGCGCAGCGGCACGTCGGGAACCAGCAGGCTTACCTTCATCGAGTCCTGCGCGGCGATGGCCAGGCGTCCGCCCTTGACCGCAGAAAAATGCTTGCGCAGGGTGTTGATCTCGTTGATGGGAGCACCCGAGCCGAGCAGCTGCTGATGGAAAGCCATGGCCTCTTCGAGCGTGATCTGGGGATCGAGCGGCAGATCGAACATGGCTGAGCCGCCGCCGGAAATGAGAAAGAAGATCAGCGTGTCTTTCTTCGCTTTGCGCAGCAGGGCCAGCGTGGCGCGCGCCGCGGCAAAGGAATCTTCGTTGGGCAGCGGATGGCCGCCTTGAAAGTAGCGGAAGCGCCAGTTGCGCTTCTTGGGCGGCTGGCTCGAACTGCAGATGCCGCGCATGCCTTTGCGGCGTTTCATGCGGTCAAGCAGCGTCTCGAGCATAGGCTCGGCGGCTTTGCCCAGTGCGATGACGAAGATGCGTTTATAGCTGGAAAGCTTGATCTGGGGGGGGCCACTGCCGTCCGGCACAAGCCGATACAGCATATCGCCTTCAAAGCGCAGTCGGCGGTCAAAGGCGGTGGCCACATTGCAGGCTTGAACCGCGCTTTTGAAGATTTCAGTTGCTGTGGTGTGTAGAGTGTCCAGCGCAAATTCACTGACCGGGGTCATCACAATTGCTCCTTGAGCCAGCCGCCCAGCGCTTGCTGCATTTGATTGAGCTGGCCCGTGAAGAAGTGGTCGGCGCCGCCAATGAGCAGCAGCCGCTTGGGTTGGGGGACGGAATCCACAATGTGCGCCAGCTGCGTGGCAGGCGCATACTGATCGTGGTCCCCGCTGAGGAAAAGCTTGGGAGTGGTGCAATCGGCGAGGAATCGATAAGTGTAAGTGCGGCCTTCGGCTGCGGTGGGAAGACCGAGCGCGACGAGGGCCTTTACGGCCGGATCGCTGTGTGCGGGAGGACAACAGGCCTTGAGCGCCATGGCGGCGCCAAAGCTGAAGCCGGCCACTACCATAGGCAGATTGTATTCGTTTTCAAGCCAATCCATCGCGGCCAGCACATCGCCAGCTTCCAGCTTGCCATCGTGCCTGCCCTGGCTCAACCCGGTGCCGCGAAAGTTGAAGCGCAGCACGGGCAGGCCGAATCCCCAGGCTGGATCATTGAGGACCTTCATGGTGCGGTAAACAACTTTGTTGTGCAGCATTCCGCCGCCCTTGGGATGAGGATGGCAAACCACTGCGGCGAATGGCGCGTTGGGCGCGCCCTCGTTCAAAACCGCCTCCAGTCGGCCCTCCGGGCCAACCAGATCCACGCTGCGCAGCCTGGCTGGTGAACAACTCGTGCTATTTCGCAAGGGTGGAGGGGCGATCATTCCAATGATCATTCTACTCCCTGGTAGGACCATTCCCAGCCCTCCAGGGCGGTTTTCCGTGTTGATGCGATCCATACACCTCGCCGCTCCGCGCAACCGATTGCCAAATCGTTTTACGGAGGAAGGAACCATCGTACCGGGGCCAGTTCGGGCGCCCGACCCTCCGAGCGTAGGGTATTCTGGCAGCATCATGTCCTATCCTCTTGCCGGCGATACACTTGACCCGATTCGCTTGACCATTGCCCTGTGCCAAATTGATTCCACCACCTATCATGAAGGCGCTGTGTGCGACTTTTTGGCCGATTTTCTTGCCAAGCGCGGATGGGCCGTCGAACAGACTCCCGTGGAGCAGCCGGAGGAGAGCGCCACTGCCGGCGAACGCTGGAACATCTATGCCGGCAGCGAAGGGGAAACGCCGGACCTGGTTTTCTCGACGCATCTGGACACTGTGCCGCCGTTCATTGCTCCCAGCGAGGATGAGGATTTTCTCTACGGGCGCGGCGTTTCCGATGCCAAGGGCATCGTGGCTGCGCAGGTTGCGGCTGGCGAAGCGCTGCGTGCCGAGGGATTGCGCATCGGCCTGTTGTTTGTCTCGGGCGAAGAGCGCGACTCGGCCGGCGCCAAGGCTGCCAATCTCGTGTCCAAAGGGAGCCGCTTCCTGATCAATGGCGAACCGACCGACAACCGTCTGGCACTGGCGTCCAACGGCGCGTTGCGCGCGGTGATCAAGTCGAGCGGCAAAATGGCGCACTCGGCTTACCCGGAGCTGGGTGAGAGTGCCATTCACAAGCTGGTGGAGGCGCTGGACAAAGTCCTGGCGCTGAGGCTGCCTGCGGTGGAAGATGTGGGGCCGAGCACGCTGAACATCGGACTGATTCGAGGGGGACACGCGCCGAACGTCATTGCCGATATCGCCGAGGCCCAGGTATTGGTTCGGCTGGTATGCGATTCAGCCGAGATCCGCGCGGCGATTGTGGAAGCCGTCGAGGGGTTGGCCGAGGTCGACTTCACGCTGGAGATTCCCTTTGTGCGCCTGCGCGCCCTCGAAGGGTTGCCGACCATGATTGCCAAGTTCACCACCGATATCCCGCAGTTGAGCAACTGGGGTGAGCCGTTGCTGCTGGGGCCCGGTTCCATTCATGTGGCGCACACGCCGCATGAGAATCTGGCCAAGAAGGAACTGCTGGAGGCGGTCGAGCTCTATATCAAGGTGGCAAAGCAGCTGCTTTGCTGAGCAGCCCCAAGGCAGAACAAAAGCAACGGGAGTCTCCATTCTGCTATGATTCCCGTCGGTTCCCCAGCCGGAAAACTTTCAGTTCGAGGTCATCATGTCCACTTTCGCGGGCGTCCCCGTGACGCCTGAGCGCATTCTTCAGCTCGCCTGGGGGTTTGCTCCCCCTTTGGTTCTGGAAGCAGCCATCCGTCATCGCGTCTTCGACGTATTGGATGAAGGCCCGAAGACATTGAAAGAGATTCAAGCTGCTACTGGCGGGTCCCAGCGAGGCCTCTGCGCAATCGTCAACTTCCTCGTGGGGTTCGACTTTTTGCGCAAGCATGAAGATGGCAAATTTGCGCTCGCGCCGGAAAGCGCTGAGTTTCTGGTGAGCAGCAAGCCCAGCTTTCAGGGCGGCTTGCTTCGGCACACAAGTGCTCAGCTGCTGCCCGCCTGGATGCAGCTCAACGATGTGGTCGCTACCGGTAAGCCGGCTGTTGCGGTCAACCAGCAGGGGCCCGGCAGCGAGTTCTTCCAGGAACTGGTGAATGACATTTTGCCGCTGAGCTTTCCCGTCGCACTGGAACTGGCTCAGCATTTCCAGCTTCACGCATCTCTGGCGCCGGTGAGTGTGCTCGATCTTGCCGCCGGATCGGGCGTATGGGGCATTGGCCTGGCGCAAAGCTCGGCCCAGGTTCATGTCACCGCGGTCGATTGGCCAGCTGTGATTCCAGTGACCCAGTCCACTGTGGCTCGTTTTGGATTGGCCGACCGGTTCAGCTATCGGGAGGGTGATTTGTTGCAAGTAGACTTTGGTAGCGGTTACACGATCGCTACGCTGGGCCATATCCTGCATAGCGAAGGGGCAGTCCGCAGCGAGGCGCTGCTCAAGAAGACGTTTCAGGCCCTGGCTTCAGGAGGCACCGTTGTCATAGCTGAATTCCTGGTGAACGCGGAGAGAACCGGACCGATCAGTGGCCTGACCTTTGCGATCAACATGTTGATCAATACGGATTGCGGCGACACGTTCTCAATGGAAGAAATCAGCAGCTGGCTCAAAGGCGCCGGGTTTGTCGATGCTCGTATGCTCGCTACGCATGCGGGACCGTCGCCGCTCATCCTGGCCACGAAACCATAAGTTCATCCCCCACTCGATCGCGCTATGAAAGTCTCCTTCGGCTGCTGCCTTTATCATGGGAGTAGTTCGAAGGAGATATCATGAGCGTTTCGGTTTTAGAGATTCCAGTCAAGAGGATTTCCGGCGAGGATACATCGCTGGGCGAGTTCAAGGGCCATGTTTTGCTGGTAGTCAACGTGGCTTCAAAATGCGGACTGACGCCGCAGTACGAGGGCCTGGAAGCGATTTACGAGCAGTACAAGGGACAGGGACTGGTGGTTGCCGGCTTCCCGGCCAACGACTTCAAACAGCAGGAGCCGGGAACGAGCGAAGAGATTCAGGCCTTCTGCACCACCAACTTCGGAGTCAAGTTTCCTTTGTTTGAAAAGATCACGGTGGTTGGTCCGGAGAAGCATCCTCTCTACAAGGCGCTGATTGAGGCAAAGCCCAAGGCCGCGAGCGTGGGGGAAGTCTCATGGCGCGAGAAGCTGAAAGGGTACGGCATTGAGGGCAACCCCGAGCCGGAAGTGCTGTGGAACTTCGAGAAGTTTCTCGTCAGCCGCTCCGGCGAAGTGGTGGCGCGGTTCGCGCCAGATACGCAGCCGGACGCGCCCCAGTTGAAAGCGGCCATCGAAGCGGAGCTCAAGAAGAACTAGTCCCTCCCGAACCGCAACGCTCCCGCACCTCAAAATGAGTTGGGGTATCCCGTCCTTTGATCCGCAATTGCGGAGGAAGGGGCGGGGGGAGCGAATTCAGTTTTTACGAACTGGATCATTGGCTTCACCAGCCGCCGCATCCACCGCAAGGAACAGCCGGAAAACAGTGCCGCAATTTACCTTGCTGCGCACGGCGATCTTGGCGTGGTGCTTGTCGAGGATCCCCTTTGAGACCCAAAGCCCCAGGCCGTTGCCGGCTTCACCCTTGGTGGTGATAAAGGGAGAGAACAACCGCTCCAGTGTGTCCTTCTCCATGCCCGTCCCGCTGTCGGCGATGGTGACGGCAACGCCCTGGGCGCCGTCGGTGCTGGTTGCTGGGCGAACCTGGACGATCAGTCGCCCATGGCGCGAAAGCGCGTCCAGCGCGTTGTCGATCAGGTTGGTCACGACCTGTTGAATTTCTCCCGGATGGCACAGGACTTTGGGCGCAATGCAATAGCGGCGCTGCAAATCGATGGCGCGCGTCCGCAATTCGGTCTCATGGAAGAAGAGCACTGACTCG
>DATDLS010000294.1:0-17370 GCA_036519195.1 Occallatibacter sp.
CTGGGACCCGACGACCTTTACCCTCGTCCCAGTATTTTTTCTGACAGCTACTCTCGTAGCTTGCCTTATCCCCGCGAGACGAGCCGCAAAAACAGATCCAATGGCCATCCTTCGTAGCGAATAACCGGCAATGTGCTCACAGAGCGGGGCTATTATCTGACGCAAATTGGTTACGAAAAATCTCCAAGGGGTAGGAGATCGATAATGCCCGGTTAAGTCGGCAATTGGGAAGTAACCCCGTTTTTAGCCCATTGTCCAGTTTGGCGGTTATTCAGGAACAACTCCCGGTGGGGGGTAAAATAGGATTCCGCGAGGAGAGGTCAATAAGAAACTATCTCTCAATTTCGCTGGTAATCTCCAGCAAGACGATGCCCCCGGGAATCAATCAGCGATCGAGTCGGTCTCACACCCACAGAGACCCGTCTACGCGGCACTCATGCCGGCCCGAGGTGCGTAGGATTTCCGGAATTCCTCCGTTGTTTGTCGCGCTCGCATCGTCTGGAGCGCCTCATGAAGATCGCGAGTCTGGAGGCCGATGATACGTGGCTCCTGCTTCGATCTTGTGCATTGGGAGCGGGAGGAACAGGGCGTGCAGTCTCGCCCAGAAAAGCGCGCTTCGAAGTCCACGCCCGATGCCGGATTGGTTTTTGGTAGCCAGGAGATACTTTGCTTGCCGGCTGGACATGTGACCACCTTTGCCTCCCAATCGATCGCAAACGCGCTTTTGTCGAAGCCGGCCTTATCCCGTGATTGCCAGCTGGGATCTTGCGCAACCGGATCAATGATCTCAACGCCATCATCGCGTTGACTGGCTACCAGTACCGTGGCATCGGTGCAGCCCTTGTCGACCAGGTGCTCGGAAGGGAGCAGGTTGCGGCCATCGAGAGACCGATGCACTCCTTCGATCATGTTGTCGTCCGGCGTCGTCGCCGGAGTGGTTTCAATGGTGGTAATCAAACGCGGAAGATCGTCGTCGCAGCTCTCTCTAAGGTGCACTTTGTAGCCGACCCACGATTCCCCGCGCTTGGTGCTGTACCGCGCTTCATGGTCGTAGGAAGACGTAGTCAAAGTCGCTGGAGAGGGCATCTCCTTCACCTCGCGAAATCGTAGCTGTCCATGCTCTTCGACGAATTGCTCCTCCCATATTCGTTCGAGCAGAATGACCTCATCGAGTTTGCCGAGCGATTCCCTCGCGTGAGAGACCGCGATCGCCTGCCGGAGTCTCTCATCGTGCGAGCCGATGACGGCTGCCAGTTGCGTGCGCTCGGCTTCGGTCTTAGGGAGATTGACGTTCTCGATTCGGCGCCGATAAAGCTTGAACCACTCTGGATCGGCAACTGTTCTCGACCACTCGGAAGCCGCCACCGCCAAGTCATTCAACGTGGCGCGCAAGGTTTCGCCAACCCGCTCCAGCCGGTTCATGGTGCGGACTGGTTAGAACATGAGTCGAGTCGGTGCGCTGCTTACCACGTCGATCGGAAAACCCTTCCGTGAACTGCAGCACCGTGGCGAGAGCTAACCGCCCGGGAGCCTCCGCTGGCTGACCGCGTCGCGGAAATAGCGCCTCGAACTCTTTGTCCTGATGCTCGCAGCCCAACACATCTCCAATGCGAAGGCATGCACAACCCTTCGGAAGCGCGGCTATAGCCACACGCCGCGTCTCGTCTGGAACGCCTAAATCCTCTTGCGGCTTAAGCGACATGGCTGAATCTTCAACGCCTCGGCTCGCAATCGCAGTTGAAGAATTAACCGAGGTGCCAAGTTCGTAACCTTAATATTCAAGCAGCCGATCATGCGAGACTGAGAGAATCGTGGCATAGGCATTAGATGAGCGCGCTGTCTGTTTGCGTTAACTCACGACAATGCCCAGACGGATCGGCGGACACTGGCCGACGTTCAGGGAGTAATCCGCGGAGAACCTGAAACGAGTTGAAAACAGCACAATGATTCAGATTCTTGTCCCAATGCACGGATCACTCCGGTATCGGCTATCCAACAGGCGGCTATCCATTAGTTACCCTTCAGTAAACAGCATCGAGTTGGCAGAAACCTCACTGCATCAAGCGACAGATTGTCCTTGGTGAAAGCAATGTTGACACTGGTGGCGAATTATCGTTTGCGCATCGAATAGTTTGCGCTAAATGATAATTCCATTATCGGAAAGATCTGCATCTCATCCAGCACAGCCGTTAAAGGCGGCCCTCGCCAAGCCAATCGGCAGCGTTCTCACCGACTCAGAGCCGTTCAGAATTCTCATCCCAACGAGCCAGGAAGGCAGAATCCTCCCCGAGCGAGATTCAGGATTTAACGGAAACAGGCCTATTTGAGGTGCGAGGCATCACATTTTTCCTCGATGCCGGTCGACTTCTAAAGTGAGCCCAAAACCTGTGGCTTGTCAGCGGCTTATAAACGTAGCGCTCAGCCTAACGCACTTATTCGAGTCATTCGTGGCGAAGTGCTTCCATTGGCTCGATTGCCGCCGCACGAAGGCTTGGAATCAAGCACGCGAGCACCGTGCCCACCAGCAAGATGAGCGGTACTAGGAGAAACGTCGCAGGATCATCGGTCGATACGTTGTATAGAAACTTGGAAAGTAATCGGTCCATCGCCAAAGCTGCGAGGATACCAATTCCAAGACCGGACATAGCGAGCAGCAGCGCTTCTCGAAGAATCAGTGCAACGGCACCTCTCCGACTCGAGCCCAGTGCCATTCGGATTCCTATTTCGCCGGTTCGCTGCCGGACCGAAAATGCGAACAGCCCGTAAATGCCAATCATGGCCAGCAACAGGGCGATACCGGCAAAAATCGAGAGCAGCACAGTTTGGAAGCGTCGCCTCGCCGTAGCCTCTGTTTTGAGATCTCCCATCGTATGTACGTCCGAGAAGGCCAGATTCGGATCGGCGGAATGGATCGCAGCGCGAATCTGTTTCATAAGAATGTCCGCGGGCAACGAGGCGTTCACCGCGATGAACGCGCCCTTCATTGGGCTGAGATCAGTATCGGTTTGCCATAAGCACGTATACTCCTGCGGTGCGGCTGAGTCTTCAATGCTCATGTTCCGCACATCCCCGATTACCCCAACGACCGTTCGCCAGGGCTCATCGGAAGATCCTCGAAGATGGCGTCCCACCGCGTCGATCGTTCCGAAGTACTTCAGTGCCAGTGCATGATTGACGATGACGGCGACTGGATGGCCGGGTGAATCTTCTTTCGTGAAGCCCCGCCCCCTGAGGACCGGGATTCCCATGGCTGAAAAATACTCAGGGGTCACGCGCCGAGACTCGACGAGTTGGTTCTTTTCATTGGGATAACCCTGCACCTCAAACATCGAGAGGCTCTCCGTATCGCTCAGCGGAAGATGATCCACGATGCCGGCGGCATTGACTCCGTGCACGGCTCGCAACTTCTGCAATACCTGCTCGAAGAAGACCGCGCGCTTCTCGGCCTTGGCAAACCGCGCAGTTGGCGATGGAATCAACTGCGGGCTCAACTGCACACTTCCGGTCACCGTCGAGATAGAGAAACCTGTCGGAACAGACTGAAGCTTTTCGTAACTTCTCAACAGGAGGCCAGAGCCAGACAAAAGTACCACCACCACGGAGATTTGTGCGATGGCAAGCCATTTGCGTAGGGAAGCTCCGCCGCCTGAAATGCCCCGCGTCCCGATTCCTTTCAGGAATGCTGCAACGTCGATGCGCGAAGCAATCAGTGACGGCAATATCCCGAATGACATGCTGGTGAGCAGTGAAGCTCCGCCAAGGAAGCCTAAGGCTCGATAGTCGATCTCTGCGCTTTCCATCCGGGGAATATTGCCTGGGTTCAGCATTAGAAGCGCGTGCAGAAACACCCATGCGAGTCCGATTCCCAAAAGTCCGGCCGCAATGGTGAGCAGAACAGACTCTGTAAGCAGCTGGCGCAGGAGACGCCCTGGTCGCGCGCCTAAGGTGGCTCGCACCCCGAGTTCGTGCGTCCGAGTAATGGCCCGGGCCAGCAACAGGTTCGCTGCGTTGCCGCATGCAATCAGAAGCACAAGGCATACCGCCCCCAGCAGGAGCAACATCAACGGCCTAGCAGGACCTAGTGAAATCGCCGTGAAAAACTGGACATATGCACTCCAGCCGCGATCATCCGGTCCGTGAAGCAAATTGAGACGGGGCATGGTCGCAAGCATCTCCGCTTGTGCTTCTTTGATTGTCACGCCAGGCTTCAGCCGCGCAAGTGCGTACCCGCTAGAACCTCCGCGAGTCGACTTTTGGTCCGGTGTCAAGGCAAGCGGAATCCAGATCTGCGTGCGGTCAATATGCCCGTTCCCAAATGCCACTTCATACTTGTGCGGATACTCGAAATCACTCGGCATTACACCGATCACCTGATAACCCGTTCCATCGAGCAGTATCTCTCTACCAATTGCATCGGGAGCGCCAGCCAGAAACGTCTGCCACAACGAGTGGCTGATGATGACTTCCCGATCCTTGCCCGGCTCAAAATCTCCGTTACCAAAGAGCTGTCCCATCGCTGGCGCAACCTGAAGAACACTGAAAAAATCCGCATCAACTTTGGCGGCCCCGACACGATCTGCTGCGCGATCGTTCGCCAGGTTGTAAGTGGCCTGTGTGAACAACGTCATCTCAGAGAAGGAATGGCTTCCCTTCTGAAGGTCAAAAAAATCGCCGCTGCTGATCCCGAAAATCTCCGGAGGCAAGTTGAAACGCGGGTTGGGAGTGAACAGATAGACCAGTCGCTCAGCATCGCCGTAGGGCAGCGAGCGCAGCAGTGCAGCGTTCACGAGGCTGAATATCGCTGTGCATGCCCCAATTCCGAGCGCCAGAGTAAAAATAATGATCGCCGTAAACGACCATTGCTTCGCGAAACTCCGCAGACCGAAGCGAATGTCCTGAACCAGATCTTCTGCCCAGCTTGTTCCCCGCGCCTCATAACAATCCTCTGTCACTGTAACCAGCCCTCCGAATGAGGAGATCGCTTCCGCTCGTGCACGATCGGGCACCATGCCGAGCGCGATGTTTTGTTCAATAGTCCGATCAAGATGAAATTGCAGCTCTTCGCTGAGTTCTAAATTGCTAATTTCTTTTGACCGAAAGGAGCGAAGGCGACGGATCAAGCTTCGCAAGACGCGCATAAGCTACCTCCCTCGCACCGCGTTCAAGACTCCCTGAACTCCGAGTGACAAACGATCCCATGACTCTTCTTCAGCTTTCAAGCGGTCGCGGCCTGCTTTTGTCAACGAATAGTACTTGGCTCGCCGGTTGTTTTCAGATTCACCCCAATTGGATTCAATCCATGACTGATGTTCTAGCTTATGAAGAGCTGGATAGAGTGCGCCTTGATTGATCTTCAGGGCATCTTGCGAAAGCTGCCCAATTCGCTGAGCTATGGCCCAGCCGTGCATCGGCTCCAAGCTAAGCACTTTCAGGATCAGGAGGTCCAATGTTCCCAGCAAGAGGTCGGCAGATTTGGTCACGCATTCCCCTCAGTAACTGACAGGAAGAATACCTCAGAAGAGCTCGGAGCGCAACCTGCGTGAATTTCCAAATTACGAACCCCGCTCTGGGAGAAATTGAGACTTGGCCCGGAGAATAGCTGAAGCACTCGTCAAGCGATGCAGTCTAATAAGCTTCCGGTTTACTGGGTCACGGAAGGATCACCAATTCGGAAATTACCATTGAGTAAACAGCCCCGCAACAGCCCTGCTAAGTGTTGCTCAGTAGTAATTTCCGGATGGACAATCCGCTCGGAACCCGAACCATTGGCTCCTCGATGAGTGCCTCGGCCTGTCGTCAATCAATGACCATACGCAATCAGGTCGACGGACACTCGCGGATCTTCGTAATCAAAACCGTCAACTTTCGAGAACAGTATGGCCGCGCTACGCAAAAGTTCCAGTTGAACGGGACAAATTTGCTCCTTGAGGGAAGGCTTTTTGCCGGACATGCTCCGACGCATCTCTCGCGCGAATCGAATCACAAGCGGTAGGGCAAGATGGTCCGCATCGTTGTGGTGAACGAAGGCAGTGTTTGCAGTCCAGTGAATACCGGCGATTGGCTTGGTCGTTAGAGCTGAGTCGATGGGTGTTCACTGTCCATGAGCGCTACTCCATTCCCGGCGCGAACCATCCATTGAATATCGGACGGAGTAGTAGCTGAACAGGAAACCTCCGGGACGATTCCAACTTGTGTCAGCATTTCCATCAGTCGATCGTGTGCGGATGGATTCACAGCCGGGTCGCGGAATATTGTCAGTCGTTCGCCCAGATCGCAAATCAAGACTTGGGCATTACGCGCCAGAGGGTCTTCCTTTTGCATACACACTACCAATGGGTCGCGTGCGACTTGCTGGATTACTCAGTCCCAGCCGTCAATAGGCATTGGAAACAGCGCACCATCGAGTGTTCCTTCTTCAAGCCGGTGCTCACGATCATCGTCGGAGCTATCTGCAGTGGAGTTGTTAGCTGGAGAAACCGATTGTGCTGCTCGCATGTGCGCGAAGCTCTGAAGAGCGGTCGCGACCTCGATGACAAAGTCCTCCGGCTCGCCGTTCGTGATCCGCGGGCGGGAGGAATTGCCGGCAAGCAGGTCCGACGCTTGCACCCAGTCACCGAACAGGACAACGTCCAGGGCACGGTCATCTTGTCGGGAAGACCAGAGAAAGCCCTGTAGCTTCGGATTTGCGGCATAGGCCTGCTCTGCCCACTTCCGGGTCAGACGGATAACGGGCTTTCGTGGTGTCGATCAGGTGGTGGGGCTGGATACCAAAACCGCGTAAGGCAACTTTGCTGAGGTCGAGCAGCTGAAAGTCGGTCTGGAAGATGAGGGTCGAGCAAACCCTCCCCGTCAGCCTCCTGCGACCCACGTTCTTGAAACCTGCGCGATACGGGACGTCCCGGAAGACCGTCTCCATTAATGCTCCGCGAGCCGTCGTCGCCGCGTACAACGTTGGAATTACATTTCCATTCGGGTCATGAATCGGACTGAACCGCGCGTTGCCACCCTTGCCTGGATTGAACTGGTCCACGCTATAGATCGTCTCGTGGACGCGGAACATTGTCGTCCCTGTGCCCCAAGGGGTTGGCTTCATCTTCGCAGGAACGCCAGGCGGGATGTGGCTCGCGGCACGTTTAGCCATCTTGTAACTCGGCCATCTCATCCCTGGCCGCGGCAATCACGCGCTCCGGATTGGCCGTGAGCATATCCTGAGGCCGCTCGTCATCAAGGAAGCTGTTCAAAGCTGAAAACCAGAAGGCCAGACCCCACCCGTCTTTGGTCTCTCCGAAGATATTGAGAATCTCCGCCATCTCCTTACGGGGGCGATGATCGGCCGGATTCAGAGCATAGAGAGGCAGATAATCCTCCCTTCCGTGTAGAATGGCGAAGATTTCGCGGTTGCGCTTCCACTTGTTCGGCTGCACGCTGAGGTTGCTGGCACTGAAGCCGGCGAGCCGCGCGACTTCGGTTGCGGGCAGAAAGTCGCCGCTGCTGAGAATGTCTCGCTTGGCCTGAATGAGCATCCGGGCCTGTTCCCGAGCCGCCTTCGAGGGGGTGACATCGCTCAGAAAGACATTGACGAGCTTCTTCAACGTCTCTTCCTGGCGCTCATGGATCAACTGCGGCAGAAACTCCACGACCTGATGGAGGACGCGCTCCGCAGCCGCTCCCTGTTCGTCGTCTGCGAAGGTGATCGCCACGGCTCTCGTCCCCGGAGAACGGTGCAGCTGCTGGCTAACGTAGCTGTTCGTCCCACTCAAGACGCCCGGTGCGCGCTTCCGAATCTGTCTGGCTGCTCCCATTCGCCCTCCTCAAGAGGATGCTTCCTGATCAAAGATTATCATAATATCCGTGCTTACCAAAATAATTTCAAGCCTCGGCGGCGAGATCGTGCGCGCTTCGACTACGCCACATTCCGCTCGAATTCCCTGAGCTTCCGGTACAGGGTCGTCTTCCCAATCCCGAGCAGTCGCGCCGCCTCGAGCGGCCTGCGATTTGACCGTACGGAAGGAGAATGTGGGCGGCTACCACACGTCGTGGAAGAATTACAGGCGGGACGGTCGAGGTTTCGCCTCCCCTGGTCGTTCCAGCCTGACGAAGATCAATCGTCTCCGCCGCCGGAGTAGCCGGCACCGTTTGGGAACGCTCTCTGGAGCAGTACGGAATCCAATGAATTCGATGGTTGGCCGGGCCACTTTGGGTCGCTCAGTGAGGAGGGAAAGAGAACCTACAACCCTTCGGTTAACAGGGGAATTTTGAGCTCCGCACGGGTTTTCGCACCGTTTTGCACTTATGCTCATATTAAAAGGCTTACGTTGATGTGCCTCGCACTTTTTCGCACGAGTGTGCTCAGATTCTCAATTTGAACAGCCACCAAAACAGCCACCGCTACCCACCTTCGGTGTCATAATCATTGACAGGAAACGGAGGGATCAAGCCCGATGGAAATCGCGTCCGGCAAGAAACCAAAACCGGTCAAAGGAGTATTTGAACACCCCACCGGTAGCGGCATCTGGTGGATCAATTACTGCGTCGAGGGGACGCGTCACCGGGAGAAGGTAGGGCGCCGTTCGGACGCAATCGCGCTCTATCAGCGCCGCAAGACCGACGCGCGCATGGGAATCAAAATGCCGGAGGTCCGCCCTCGCCGAGCGGTGCTCTTTCAGGAGATCACCGACGACGCCCTTGCCTACTCGAAGGAGCATAAAGCGTCGTAATCCTGGCGACCGCTCGACAGTGAACAAGCTCCTGCCCGTCTTCGGCACCACGCCCATCGAAGAAATCACTCCGCAGATGATCAGGACTTATCTCGATACCCGAAGCGATCTGAAGAAGACGACGATCAACCGCTATCGGGGTACGCTCTCGATGATTTTCCAGGAAGCTATCCGGAACGGCAAAGCGAAGGTCAACCCTGCGCGGCTGGTTCGGCTCCACCGCGAAGAGAATGGCCGGGTCCGATTCATCACGTATACGGAAGAGGCGGCAATTCGGTCCATCATTTGGCAACGGTGCGCCCTGCATGAACCGGAGTTCACCCTGGCCCTCGAAACCGGAATGCGGCGGAGTGAGTTGTACGGGCTGGAGTGGGACAGGGTCGATCTTACGCGGAGGCAGGTGGTCCTGCTTAAGACCAAGAATGGCACTTCGCGGGTCGTGATTCTCACGGCTGCTGCTGCCAGTGCTCTTGAGCAACTTCAAAAGCGCCGGAACCCTGAGTCGCCGGAGGTCTGTCTCACCCGGTACGGCGAGCCGATGATTTCTCCTCGCGCTTGGTTTGAACTCGTGATGGAGGAAGCCGTCAAGGAGAACCCGTCCCTCAAAGACGTGACCTGGCACATCTTCCGGCACACCTACATCTCGCGCCTGGTGATGGCTGGAGTAGATCTTCGGACGGTACAGGAGTTGGCCGGTCACAAAGACATCAAGATGACGATGCGATACGCGCATCTCGCCCCAGCTCACAAGCTCGCTGCAGTGGACCGACTTGTGAAGTACCGTAAAGAGCAGGAGAAGGCGGAAGCAAAGAAGACCTCCGGTTTGAGGCTCGTGTCAGCCTGACAATTCTCTGTCTTAGAACCACGCAGGGAACGTAGTACGTGGTCTGAGACCAAACACACGCATCTTCGTCCAGCGGACTTCGACAGGCGCTGGCATCAGATTTTGAGTCCCCCAAAAATCGCTCAATGGGACCCTCTTGTGCCACGCCGGGCGAATTCTCGAGATTCGAATTTCAGCCCTTCCCGGTTCATACCAAAAAAATCCTAAGGAAAATTGATATTTTGATGATAAATTGCAAATATCACGTTTTCCGCGTACACTTCTTGTTGGGAAGGACAAGATATGCTTCTTCAGTTCACGGTGGGCAACTTCAAATCGTTTATGAAAAAGGCCACCCTCAACCTTGAAGCGACGGGTGACGATTGGCTCGATGACGACAATATCGCCCATGTCAATCGTCCCAACCTTCGTTTGGTAAAGGCGGCCGCGATCTATGGGCCAAATGCCGGAGGCAAATCAAACTTTATTGACGCAATTGCGCAATTTCGGCGACTCGTTCTGAATTCTTCCAAAGATTCTCAACAGGGGGAGTCATTGCCAGTTGTACCGTTTCGCCTGCATGCGAAGACAGAAGGCGCCCCGACTTTCTTCGAGACGCTTTTCCTGAAGGATGAGACGCGCTATCGCTACGGATTTGAAGCGACGAAGGATGCGATCGTATCCGAGTGGTTGTTCACGCAAAAGGACTCTATTCGGGAAACCTGTCTGTTTACACGTGAGAAAAGCGAGTTCAGCGTGAAAGAGGGTTTTCGGGAAGGCAAAGGACTTGAACAACGAACCCGTTCGAATGCCTTGTTCCTTTCCGTCGTTGCGCAATTCAACGGCCCAATCGCCGGCGAAGTGGTAAATCACATAACAACCTGCAGAGTGATCACCGGGCTTCAGGACGCAGGCTACATGGGTTTCACAGCCCATTTGCTTGACGATAAAGAATACGGCAACGCTATTCGACGCTTCGTAAAAAGCGCGGACTTCGGGATAGAGAATGTTGTCCGTCAGGATATTGACAAGGAGAAATTTCTGGCGTCGCTTCCGAAGAATCTTCCACAATCGGTGCGCGAGCTTATCGCACAGGACTCAGATGGCGTTTCCAGGATCCTCGCCGTGCACCGGCGATACAACGCGAAGGACAAGCCTGCTGGTTTTGTCGAGTTCGATTTTGCCTCAGAGGAATCGGATGGCACCCGTCAATTTCTGGCGTTAGCTGGGCCGTTTCTCCATACACTTCAGGAGGGGGCAGTGCTTGTCGTCGACGAATTCGACTCGCAATTGCACCCGACTCTGACAAAGCGGCTGGTCGGATTGTTTAATACTTCGGCAAACCGGAAAAATGCGCAGCTTGTCTTTGTTACACATGATCAGGGGTTGCTCAACTCAAAAGCGATTCGGCGGGACCAAATCTGGTTCGCGGAAAAGACTCCGATCGGCGCGTCCGAACTCTTCCGACTGTCGCAGATTCCTGGCGTTCGTAAGGATGCCAATCTGGAGAAAGAGTACTTGCTAGGACAGTTCGGAGGCGTCCCTAACGTGGGCGACTTTCAAAGGGTACTCGTGGATGCCAAAAAGTAAACCCTGCAATTCTGTGGTCAGGCGCTCTGACGGCAGTTGCGCAACTTGTCTTCACAATACCGGCAAGATTCCCCGGAAAACCCTAGGAGGCGCGAATCTAGATAGTAAACAGGGGCGCCACGCAGGCTGCCGAAAAGTCAATCGAAGGCGCCCCTTGAGATGGGGCGCGACTTCAGTCACGCCCGACGAAACCGATCAAATCAGGGCCGGCTTCAGTCCCTGCGGGTCGGGCTTGGGATACGGGTCGGCGCCATGTCATTTCTCGGACCGCTCCTCAGTTACGCCTCGGTCTCGCCTTCCGCCCAGCCTTCCGGGATGAACCGGTATCCCACCCAAGGTTCGGTCTGGATATACTGCCGGCCCGTCTCGGCTTCCAGCTTCTTGCGCACCTGGCCCACAAACACTCGCAGATACTCCGGCTGATGGGCCGACTGCGCCCCCCATACGGAAGTCAGCAGTGCGCGGTGCGTCATCACCTTGCCGGCGTGGCGCGCCAGCAGCACGACCAGGTCAAACTCCTTGGGTGTCAAGTGGATCGGCTTGCCCTGCACGCTGATCGAATGGGCCAGGGCATCAATCACAAAGTCCCCGACTTCCATCGCCGCCGCGGTGCGTTCCGGCGCCCGCCGCAAGTGCGCGCGCACCCGCGCCAGCAGTTCCTGAATGCCAAACGGCTTGGTCACGTAGTCGTCCGCGCCTGCGTCGAGCGCCTCCACCTTCGACCGTTCATGGTCACGGACAGACAACACCAGAATCGGCGTCGTCGCCTGCACCCGAATCGCCCGCGTCAGCTCAACGCCGGACATCCCCGGCATCATCAGGTCGGTAATCACCAGGTCCGGCGCCCAGTCGCGGTATACCTGCAATCCCTCTTCCGGATCGTTCGCGGTGCGCACGTCGTAGCCCTGCGCGGAGATCGCGGCGCGCAGTACCCGCGTGATCTGCGGTTCATCGTCGATCACTAAAATTCTGTCCGGCATCTTGCCTGCCTGCTCTTTCTCACCTGTCCCATCGGAAGATTACATCATCGGCCTCGGTCGGTATGATCTTCAATCATGAGCATCATGGACGGCCTCACCGATTCGCGAGGCATGATTCACTGGTTCGTCGCCACACTGCTGGCCATCGCAACCACCAGCCTCCTCGTGCTTCTCGGCGTGGACTCCACGGCTGCCGGCATGGTCTTTGTGGCGGTGGTCGTGTGGTCATCCACCCGGGCCGGTTTATGGCTTTCGCTCTACGTCGCCTTGCTATGCTCGCTCTCGTTCGACTACTTTTTCCTGCTTCCTTTTCACACCCTGCGGTTGGCCGGGGGCCAGGAATGGCTCGCCTTGGTGTGCTTTGTCTCCTGCTGCCTGGTCGTAAGCCGCGTAGCCGAACGCGCTCGGCGCCAAACCCGCTCCGCCGAGCAGCGCCGTGAAGACGTCGAGCGCCTCTACGAACTGAGCCAGGAGATGATGCTGCACGAAGACGCCGCCGGAATCATCCGCGATCTGCCCCGCATCCTTAGCCGCATCTTCTCGCTCCACAGCGTCCTGCTCTACGTCTGCGATCAGGATCAGTTTTACGGCTCAACCGCAGACGCGCCAGCCAGCGTGCAGGCGGTGATGCAGGGCCTGACCCAGGGCCGCAACCCCACCCAGGCCCTGCAGGCCGACTATCAGACCACCACGCTCACGCTGGGCCTGCGTCCGGTAGGTTCACTCGCCTGGCGTCCGGCCTCACTCTCCCGCGAATTGGCGGCGGCGGTCAGCGCGCAAGTGGCTATCGTGCTGGCCCGCTCGATGGCCATTGAAGCTTCCGCCCGGATCGAAGCCGCCCGCGAAGGCGAGCGCCTGCGCGCCGCGCTGATTGACTCGCTGACCCATGAACTGCGCACCCCGCTCACCTCCATTCGCGCCGCCGCCTCCACGCTGCTTGAGGCAAAAGGCATGGACGAAGCCGGCCGCCTGGACCTGGTTTGTGTCGTCGACGAGGAAGCTGCGCGCCTCGATCAGCTCATCGGCGAGGCCGTCGAGATGGCCGAAATCGATGCCAACGTGGTTCAAGTCCACGTGGTCCCCCAGTACACCCGCGCCTTGTTCGATCAGGCCATAGAAGAATCGCGTAAAGCCCTGGCCGCCCACAAGGTCACCATCGAGGTTCAAGAGGATGATCAACCCGCCTGGTTCGATCCCCACCTGCTCGGCCGCGTGCTCCGCCATGTTCTGGAAAATGCCGCCCGCCATACCCCAGCCGCAACCCGGATCACCCTCAGGAGTTGGCGCTCGGCCGATCGCCTGGAGTTCTCCGTTGAAGACACCGGTCCAGGCATCGACGCCATCGACCTGCCGCTGATTTTCGAGAAGTTTTACCGCGGCAAGCGCAGCCCCCAGAGCAGCAAAGGCTCCGGCATGGGCCTGGCCATTACCCGCGCCATCCTGCACGCCCACGGCGGCGACATTGAAGCCGCCAACGTCCCCGGCAAAGGCGCCTGCTTCCGCTTCTGGGTTCCCCTGGTCGAAAAGGAACCAGGAACGCTCTCAAGAGCCATGGATGCTCCCCCTCAAACCGCCCAAGGGCTCCAGGCCGACACTCTCTAACCCAGCCACACCCGGTGCCTTGGAGGGGGCGAGCTTTCGGACCTGGCACCGACGGACCTAGCACCGACGGACCTGGCACCGACGGACCTGGGACCGACGGAGCAGGAACCGACGGACCTGGGAACCGACGGAGCAGGGAACCGACCGACCCCAACCCCTGTAAGTTCTTCGCGACCCCCGCCCGGAGCCGCCCGGCGCGCCTACTCCGGCTCCTCGGTCCAGTCGCAGGCAATCTCCTTGCGCTTCTCCGAGCTTTCCGCCGCCCACTCCAGCAGCCGCGCCACGCACCACGCCGCCCGGGCCTGTACCGGCGCATGCGACCGGCCCAGCAGCGCATCCCGCACCCCGGCATAAAAGAGCCGATAGTCCCCCGCAATCGGCGTCACGGGCCGCGTCACAATGCTCCCGTCCACGTCCACGCTCAGCGTGCCCCAGCTCGAGGGCGACTCGTGCCCCCACCCCGGCCCCTCAATGTGCGTGATCTTCTTCAGCTCGGCCTCCTGCGGGTCCAATCCCCACTTGCAGTAGTTTCCCTTGGTGCCGCGCAGGTGATACCGGGGCCGCGCCAGCGAGGACAGCACATTGGCTGAAAGCGTCACAAGAAAGTCCCCGTAGTTGAGCCGCACCGTAAACGCATCGTTCGATCCGCCGCCGTCGCGCTCCCGCACCACATCCGCAGACACCGCCTCCGGCTTCCCGAACAGGCAGATGGCCTGATCCGCCAGGTGCGTGCCAATGTCCAGCAGCATCCCTCCGCCTTGGGCCGGATCTTCCTTCCAGGCACCCTGCCTCGGCACCGGTCGCCAGCGGTCAAAGGTTGAATCCATATGGACAATGCGACCAAGAGAGTCTTCGCGTACCAGTTTATAAAGTGTCTGGAAATCGCTGTCCCATCGCCGGTTATGAAATGGAATCAGGATGGCTCGCCGCACCGCGGCAAGCTCCATCAGCTGGGCAATCTCAGCCGAAGTCACGGCCGTCGGCTTGTCCACCACAACGCTCTTGCCCGCGTCCAGAATCCGCCGCGCGAACTCGAAGTGCGTACCGTTCGGCGTGGCCACCACCAGCAGCTTCAGCGACACGTCGGCCAAGATCTCTTCCAGAGATCGGTAGGTGGTAATCCCCGGATAGCACAGCGCCGCATTGTCGGTATGCCGCTCGACGACCGCGGCCAGTTCCAGCCCGGCAACGGAGGCCAGCAGCGGCGCATGAAACACCCGCCCTGCCAGCCCAAATCCAATCAAACCCACTCGAATCATTGGCACGCCTCGAAAGTCGGAGTCTGGTTAGCCCTCGAGTCTATACCGCGTCTCTGCCAACCGGTAGAGACGCCGCCACACCAGCCGGTTCATCGTGACCACCAGGAGCGAGATCAGGATCGTCGCCAGCAGCAAAATAGGAAACCGTCCGGCGTTGGTCGCTGCCTGGATCTGCGATCCCAGCCCGATCGTCTGCAGGGTCCTGTCATGCAGATTGAAGTACTCGGCAAACACCGACGCATTCCATGCGCCTCCGGAAGCCGTCACCATCCCCGTGATCAGGTAAGGGAAAATGCCCGGCAAAATCAGCCGCGTCCACCGCTGCCAGCGGGTGAAGCGGAACAGCGAACTGACCTCGCGCAGGTCGGCCGGAATCGACATCGCGCCGGCGATCACGTTAAACAGGATGTACCACTGCGTCCCCAGCAGCATCAGCGCGACCGAGCCGATGCCCAGCCCGGCGCCGATCTTCACCAGCCCAATCAGCAAAATGGGGAAGAATGCGGTCGCCGGAATCGACGCCAGCACCTGCGCCACAGGCTGCACAAACCGCGCCACCCGGGGGTTGAACCCGATCGCCACGCCCACCGGGATCGTCCACGCCACGGAAAGAATCAGCGCCGCGTTCACGCGCAGAAACGTCGCTCCGGCGCCTTCGAGAAGCAGTTCGACCTCCGGCCAGGTCACCGTTCTGAGCATCAGCACCGCCTGCGTCGCTCCCCAGCCCACGATGCAAAAAGCCGCCGCGCCAAGCAGCCAGATGCCCGCCGAGCCCTTGCCGCGCGCCCCGCCCTCATCGAGCGGCCGCACCACCCGGCACTCCGGGGTCTTCGCCATCCGGCGGTAGATCGGCTCCTCGACGCGCGTCCATGCCCGCCCGGGTAGGGAACTCAGCAAGCTCGAGCGACGCAACAGCTCGAGAATCGGCGAGGCCACCCGATCGGCCGACTCAACCTGCTCAAACTTGAACTTGTCGCTCCAGCAGATCAGCGGCCGCCACACCAGCTGGTCGGTCGCCACCACAATCAGAATCACCACCGTAAGACCGGCCAGCAGGGTTCGCACGTCGCCTGCGTCGGCCGCGGTCTGCAGATAACTGCCCAGCCCCGGAAGCTGAAAGTTCCGCGTCCCCATGGTGAACATCTCGCACGCCATCAGTGCGAACCAGCCATTGGCCACCGACACAATCGAATTCCAAACCAGCCCAATCGCCGCATTCGGCATTTCGAGCTGCCAGAACCGCTGCCACGCCGAGTAGCGATAGATCCGCGAAGCCTCCAGCATCTCGCGGGGAATGCTCTTCAGCGAAGAATAGAAACTGAAGGCCAGATTCCATACCTGTCCGGTGAAGATCAGCAGGATCACGCCCATCTCAATTCCCAGCTGATGTCCGGGGATCAGGGCCACCATGGCCAGCACTACCGGGGGCAGAAAACTCAAAACCGGAATGGACTGGAGAATATCCAGCACCGCAATCATCCACGCTTCCAGGCGTGGACTGTAAGCTGCCGTATATCCGTAGGTTATGGCAAAAACCAAACTTAACAGATAAGCAATCGCCATGCGCGTCAGCGAGTAGAACGCATACACCGGCAAAGCGCCAATCGAGTGCGAAATCGGCACCACTGGCACCGGAAGGCTCAGCCAGTAGGTCCCCGTGCTGATGATCGAAAAAAAGATGGCCAGCCCGCACGCCGCCACGCCCACGTCGATGACGAAGGGCCAGGTGCGCGCCGTAACCAGAGACCGGGCGAGAGGGTGAGGAAGGTTCACTCGACCCCCTCGCTGGCGGCAATCTCCTCATCCTGCGCGTCCGGCAACACAAAGCGCCGCCGGCCGGCGTCGAAGTCGAACAGCTCGGCGTAGCGACCCCAGGTCACAGCCGTTTCCATCTGCCTTAGGCATTCGTCCTCGCTGAACTGCTCGTCCAGCATGTCGAGAAAGAAGTCCTCCGGAACCGTGTGGTCGCTCTTTGATTCCAGCGCCCGCCGTATCTGCCTCAGCAGGAGCACGTTCGCCGTGGCCGCGTCGCGAAACAGTTCCTTTTGCCTGAGAATCTCGGAATTGGCGAACTCCGTCCCGCTGTGGGTGATGGCCGCGGCGCCTTCCTCGATCTTCAGAAAGCCCAGCAATTGTGCCGCGTCCACGATCGGCAGCAGGTCATCGATCTCAAAAGCCAGGTCGTCGGCCAGGCGGTAAATATCGTCCCGCCCGCCCTTGTCCAGCAGCAGTTCCAGCAAACCGGCAACGCCGCCCGGCCGGGCATGCGGCAGCATCTGGTAGTGCATCTGCCGCTGATCGCGCGGCACCTTGCCGGTGGTTTGGTCCGGCGCCGCCTCGGGAGCCACTTCGGGCCGCGTCAATACCTTGTAGATGTAGTCAACCAGCTGCGTAAACGC
>DATDLS010000295.1:0-4973 GCA_036519195.1 Occallatibacter sp.
TCTCCACATGCGATCACCCTTGACGGCTATACGGCTTCGCATCGAGCTGTCCGCGAGATGCGCACGGACGGTCTACTGCCGAAACGAAGCGTGGTGCGCTCTTCAAAGTATCTAAACAACCTGATCGAGCAGGATCACCGCGGCGTCAAGTCGAGAACCCGGCCTATGCTTGGCTTCAAGAACTTTCAATCTGCCGCTATCACGATCGCTGGGGTAGAACTGCTCCGCCTTATCCACAAAGATCAATTCGCCTTAAATCGACTGTGGCTCAAAGGTCAAGCCGCGCCCGTGATCTGGAATGCCGTGCTTGCCGCGTAAGAGCCAGACGACCCCCTTCACCTCCCACCATCTGACTCACTTTGGCCCTATTTGCACCACAGCCCGGATCTGATGGTAGTGCGTCTTTGCGATCTTTCGCGTCCTGGGTTCGGCAGGAAACAGACGGTCCTCATGGAATCGGCATGACTTGATATCTATCTTTTTACTGAAGCAGATGAGGTCTGACCATAAAAAGATCAAAATTAATTATTGACATCTGTGGTCTGACTTGTTTAGATTGCCCTCCGTGGTTAGACCAGCGCAAGTTTCCACGACAAAATCAGTAACAGACGATCCCGGTGCAGCAGCGCCCGTCCTGTTTCTCGGATGCTTCCAATAATATCCGGCTGAGGCATGGTCTTCGTTTGTTCACAACGATTCATTTCTGCGAGGTGTCATGGGATTCAATGGTTCGAAATACTCAGCAAGGGGAACGCGCTGCATTACGGTTCTTTCTGGTCTTGCTCTACTGCTTTTTGCTGCAAGAGTTAACGCCCAAACAGCTGGAACGGGAAATATCCAAGGCGTTGTGGAGGACGCAACAGGGGCCGTGATCCCGAATGCTTCCGTCACGGCCACCGATACCGACACGCAAGTCAAGCATACGGCAAGCACGGATGCCAACGGTCTATATGGCTTTCCAAACCTCAGTATCGGTACCTACACTGTGGATGTGGCGGTTCGCGGCTTCAAGCACTACCACCAATCCAACATCGTTCTGGACGTAGGCAGCAGTATTGCCATTAACGTGGCCATGGCGGTAGGCGAAGAGGAACAGAGTGTGGTGGTCCAGGCAAGCGGACTTGCCTTGCAAACCGAAGACGTCTCGCTCAAACAGACTGTTGATCAAGATACAATTTCCGAGCTGCCGCTCAACGGACGCCAGGTGTCCTCTCTCATCACCGTCACCGGGGGCGCGGTCAACGCAAATACCAATGGCGATGTAACGGGGAGCAAGAACTTTGCCACATCCGTCCAGGTTGCGATTGGCGGGGGCCAGGGCAATGCCACCGATTACAGATTGGATGGTGGCGATCACAATGACTACCAAACCAACATCAACCTCCCTTTTCCTTTCCCGGATGCGGTCGCCCAATTTACAGTGGAGACCACTGCATTAGGTGCGACCAGTGGCCTGCATCCAGGGGGTCTTGTCAATGCGGTGACGCGCTCCGGTTCAGATCAGTGGCACGGCTCGGGCTTTGAGTTCATTCGGAACAACTTCATCGATGCAACCAACTTCTTCTCGACTCAGAAGGATACTCTGCACCAGAATCAGTATGGCGGCACGTTTGGCGGAAAAATCATTCCGAGAAAATTGTTTTTCTTTGGCGGATACCAGCGCCTCAGCAATGATCAGAGCCAAGCATTGACTACCGCATACGTTCCCACAGCAGCAAATCTGGCGGGCGATTTCTCGGCCACCGAAAGCGCTGCCTGCCAGCCACAGGCGATTCAACTGGTGAACCCTCAAACCGGAGATATCCTGCCTAACAACCAGATCAACCCAAGCTACTTTAATGCGACTGCACTGGCCCTGGACAAGTATCTGCCACCAGCAACAAATGAATGCGGCCTCGCCACTTACGCGATCCCTTCGAAGGTAGAAGAAAATCAGTTCATTACCCGTGTCGATTCAATCATCAATGAGAAAAACAGCCTCTATGGCCGTTATTTCCTCGATGGATATACAGCGCCAGCATTTTATTCGCCCACCAACATCCTCATCACATCACAGTCCGGAAACGATGAGCGGGCCCAGTCCCTCACACTCGGAGAAACTTACATTATCAATCGGGCGATGGTTAACTCGTTCCATGCCACAGGGACCAGAGTGCGCAACAATCGTGGCCCCGATCTGGCCGGTATCAACGCAAGCGCCTGGGGCGTCAATATATATCAGGCCTACCCTGTAGGCACAAGCGTGACGGCGACAAACGATTGGGCTACGGGAGGTACCGAAGCCTTCTTCAACGACAACACCTTCGCTTTTGCGGATGATGTTAACTGGATCCGCGGCAAGCATCAGATAGGCTTCGGCGGAGAATACGTCCGTTCCCAGTTTAATTCCTCCAATATCTTTGATGGTAATGGAGCCTTCACCTTCTCCGGCATCTACAGTGAGACCGGCCCAGCCGGGACAAGTATAGGCGGTACGGGTGAGAACGCTAACTTGGATTTCTTGACCGGGGCGTTGAATAATATCGCGCAGAGCAAATCCCAACAAAATGCACTGCGCGCGCCGATTCCAAGTATTTATATTATGGATACCTATCATGCAACGGACAAATTGGTTCTGACCGCGGGAGTCCGCTGGGACCCGTCATATTTTCCTACGGATGTCTTTGGTCGCGGCTCGGTATTTAATGAAAGCGCGTTTTCAGCGAACACACACAGCATAGTCTTTCCACTCGCCCCTGCGGGGAGCTTCTTTTACGGAGATCCTGGAGTTCCAAAGGCATTCACGCAAAAATCGCCATGGCAGTTCTCGCCGCGGGTTGGCGCCACTTTCGATCCTGGGAAGAACAACAAGATGGTCATCCGTGTAGGCGCGGCGTTGGTCTATGACGAGACCAACTTTTTCACCGCGGAACGTCAACAAGACAACCCCCCTTTCGGCTTGACCCTTACCGATACCGCCGTGACCACTCCGTTGAACTTCACTAATCCTTATTCGAGCGGCACGGTGAGCCCCAACCCGTTTCCGCTTCCGTTTACGCCAACAGCCAACACCACCTTTCCCCTTGGCGGTCAGTTCATTGAACTTCCGACCAAATTTCACACGCCCTACGTAATGCAGTATACGGCCAGCGTGCAGCGAGAATTCGGCCGCGGTTGGCAAGTTGAACTTGACTATATAGGAAACAAGTCAACTCATTTAATTAGCGTTCTCCCTCTAAGTCAGGCGGTGTACATCCCTGGAGTATGGGGAGGCGGTGGCACGGGATGCGCCGGCATTGCGACCACGGGCTCGGCTGCGGTCACGCCCGGTGCAGTCGGAACACCATGTTCAACTACGGGCAATGAGGCTTCGCGCTTCGTTTTGACGATGGCGAATCCCGCTCAAGGTCCGTATTATGAGGGCGGCAACAGCAATGGGTCTGAAGTCTTCGGCAGTGCACAAACCGCCACGTATAACGGTATGGTAGCTAGCCTGAATCATCGTATGTCGTCGAGCTTTGTCCTTCTGGCGAACTATACGTGGTCGCATTGCATTGATTTAGAAGATAATGAAGGCGATAGCGGCATCACTGAACAGAATCCATCTAACTTGAGAGCAGAGAAAGGTGACTGCGGATTTGATTACAGAGACATCTTCAATGCCACTCTTGTTGCATCCAGCAATTTCCCCTTACAGGGTTTGTGGGGCAAGGTTGCCAATCATTGGCAGATTGCCCCGCTGGTGCGCGCCATGGACGGTACGCCGTTTACAGTTACATCGGGTGTCGACAACTCACTCACGGATCTTGGCAATGACCGCCCCAATGTTTCCAATGCCAACGTTCTCTATACAAAGGCGAAGATCGAAAGTGGAATATCGACCAACGCGCAGTATATAAACGCCTCGGCGTTCACGATGAATCCAATAGGAACATTTGGGGATTCCGCGCGAGATGCCTATCGCGGTCCTAAGTACTTGCAGGTGGATAGCGCTTTGAGCCGTTCCTTTCCTGTGCATGACACACTTGCTCTTACTTTGCGCCTGGAAGCCTTCAATGTTTTGAACCATCCGGACTTTGTGCCTCCCGGCAGCAGCGGCTATATCGGCTCAAGCACGCCCTTGATTTCTACCTCCTTTGGCCAGGTAAAATCTACCGTTTTCAATTATGGCGCTAGGATTTTTCAGGGAGCGCTGAAGTTCACTTTCTAAGAACTTGTTGAAAAAGGATCGCTCTTCTTCATGCTCACTTCATTCGGAAATTAGTTACCACTCGTCGATCCTCCATTGGGATACGTTGCTGGTCATTATTTACCGCTTGGGAGTAAATGCCTTTAACGGTTTTTCAACAAGCTTTCTTAGCGGCTACCTCGTCGGTTTGTAACATGAGCGGGCGAGGTAGCCGGATCACCTGAATTCACATCGAGACAAGTTTGGGGCGGGCGCACCTTAAAGTATGATCACAATCCAACAAGGAGAAAACATGGCATTGGAGAGTAACGATCGCAGGGAATTCTTAAAGCTGGGAAGCGCGGCTCTGGCTGCAACCGCTGTCTCCTGGAACGCTAAAAGTTATGCGGCCATCGTCGGCGCGAATGATCGAGTGCGGACCGGCGTTATCGGTGCCGGCGATCGCATGCTGGGTGGCGATATTCCGGCCTTTGCGACCCACCAGAAGGAGATGAACTTCGAGATCGTCGCGGTCTCGGATATCTGGAAGGTGGCGCGCGAACGGGGCGCTGCGGAGATCGAGAAGAAGTGCGGCAGCAAGGTCGATACGGTTCGCAACAACGACGAGCTCTATGCGCGCAAGGATATTGATGCCGTGATTATTGCGACGGCGGACTTTCAGCACGCCCGGCATGGGATTGAAGCGGTGAACGCTGGGCGCGACGCGTATGTCGAGAAGCCGACGGCGCACTTTATGGACGACGCCAGGGACTTCCGCGCGGCGGTGCATAAGAGCGGCAAGATCGTGCAGGTTGGGACGCAGCGT
>DATDLS010000296.1:0-53057 GCA_036519195.1 Occallatibacter sp.
TTGGACGCGATTGTCAAGAATTCCTCTCCGAATAAATCAACCTCCAGGTCCATTTCGGTTACGATTCCGGGGCTTCGGATTCCTTCAGAGCATGAAAGCACGCTGATGCCGTCGTCGGTTCATCGATCTCCTGATCGACAAGACACGAGCGCCCCACTGGACCTGCGCCCCGGTTCTTCCCTCCGCATCTAGCACTATCTCCTCGCATTGCATTTCCAAAGAGCGTACGGCGCGCATCGCTGCGACGCCCTGCGTGTTAGTTCCTTTTCCAAACGAGGAGTTTCCATGAACACACGACGCACCTTCATCCAGAAGGCGCTTGGCCTTGGCGCCGGAGTCTTTGCCGGGTCGAAACTTTCTGCCGAATCGTCGCGCGGCCCAGAGGCGCGCAAACAACAGCCTGTCGGACGTTCTGAAGCAGTATTCAATATGCCCGTCGTCACTACCGATATTGGTGACCTGCCTTTCACAATGGATGGGGGCACCAAGGTCTTCCGACTGGTTGCAGAGGTTATCAGGCAGCAGATCAGCCCCATGAAGTCTGTTGATCTATGGGGCTTTAGTGGCAGCGCGCCTGGACCAACGATTCAGGTCAACCAGGGCGATCGTGTCCGCGTGGTTTTCGAGAATCATCTGCCGGAGCCGACCTCAATGCACTGGCATGGCTTTGAGGATACGATCGCGAACGATGGAATGCCCGGGATCAGTCAGCCGCCCCTCAAACCTGGCGGCCTCTTTGTCTACGAGTTCGACATTCACCAGGAAGGAACCTATTTCTACCATTCGCACATGGCGATGCAGGAGATGGCTGGGATGCTCGGAGGGTTCGTCATGCACCCGAAAGAGCCATACCATCCGCATTGCGATAAAGACTTCCTGATTCATCTGCAGGAGTATGCAGTCCTGCCCAGCAACACCATTCCCAACACCATGAACATGGAGTTCAACTGGCTGCTGCTCAACGGCAAAGCTGGCCCGGCAAATACCCCGCTGATCGTCAGGTTGGGTGACCGCGTTCGGATTCGCTTCGTGAATCTCGGCATGGACCACCATCCCATGCACATGCACGGCCACACTTTTTTCGTGACAGGAACCGAGGGCGGGAGGATACCGGAGACGGCTTGGTGGCCCGGCAATACAGTGCTTGTCGGGGTTGCGCAGGCGCGGGTCATCGAGTTTGTCGCCAACAACCCTGGCGACTGGATGCTGCACTGCCATCTTCCCCACCACATGATGAACCAGATGTCATCAAACGTTGGCAAGATGACCCGCACCGCGGGAATGCCAGCCGGCGGAAACATGAACGCCGGAATGGGAATGCTGCAAGGCACTCCTGGTGCCCCGTTGGGAGATGACTACGGGCCGGCCTTGGGACGGGGGCTTGGCGGCGTTGGCAACTCCTCCGACATGGCATCGACGAACAGCCCTCTGTCGGAAGACAAGGCGATGGCTGTGCAGCCCGGGATGCAGCACGCAATGGGGAGTATGGCGATGGGAGAGATGCAAGTTGACGTTGCACCTCATGCCAACGAAGTTCCGAACTTTCCACAGGACGCCTACATGGAAGGGCCGATGATGATGATGGACGCAGCGGTTGACCGACCCGAAAACTACGGCCTGAAACCGGGATGGAGCGGGTACATGCAGGGGATGATGACGTTCGTTCGCGTGCTGGAGCCGAACAAATACGATGATGTTATCTCTCGTATGAAGCAGGCCAAGCGATCCAACGATCCTTACGCCACGATTCTGGAGCGCGCTTGAGCGCGAGGAGAACACCATGAGACTCAGTATTCTCGCACTCACAATCGCCGTTGCCTTCACTGGAACCGCCTGGGCGCAGAGTTCGGTTTCCCCGAATTCACAGATCGGATCGATGCAATGCATGGAGCAGATGGCGATGCCGGGCTGTCCACAGACAAACGTTTCGCCGTCAAAGCAAGGCCAGCACACCCATCCGACGATGACGCTCCAGGAGCCCGAACACGCTGAGAAGCACACTGGAGAAAACCTGCCTGTGCCAGATCTTTTGAAAGACATTGCGAGCCGTCCAGCCATGGCGCTGGCCGATTTTGAAGCACTCGCCGACGCGAGCAATCCCACGCTGATGCAGTCCAATGCGCTGGTCCGCCGGTCGCAGGAACAGGCGCGGCAGGCTGGACTGTATCCGAATCCGACCGCCGGATACCAGGGCGAGCAAATTCGCGGCGGATCGTTCGGCGGCGGCGAGCAGGGCGGATTTATTCAGCAGACGATCGTCCTTGGCGGAAAGCTGGGCTTGCGGCGCGACATCTACCAACAGCAGGGTAAGTCCGATCAAATCGGTGTCCAAGTGCAAACCTCGCGTGTTCACAATGATGTCCAGCAGGCCTTTTACGATGCACTGACCGCGCAGGCTGAGGTGCAGTTGCGACAGCGACTACTCCGTCTCGCGCTTGACGCCGTCGACACCGTGCACCAACTGGCTAACGTTGGGCAGGCGGACGCACCCGACATTCTGCAAACCGAAGTTGAGTCGGAACAGGCAAAAGTGGACGATGAGGCCGCCCAGCGCGAATACCTCACAGCCTTTCACACACTCGCGTCTCGCGCCGGGAAAACGGAACTGCCTGTTAGTCCTTTGCAGGGCGATCTGGAGCAGCTTCCCGACCTGAACGCAGAGCAAATCGCTGATCGCGTAGTTTCCGACAGTCCTACAGTGAAGCGTGCCGAGCAGGAGTTGGCGGTAGCGCAGGCCCGTCTGAAAGATGCAAAACACGAAGCGGTTCCCGATCTAGAACTTCGCGCCGGAGAACAATACAACGGCGAGCGGGTGAGCACAAACCCGGTCAAGCCGGTCGGCGCGCAGAGCTTTGCTACCGCGGGTATCGATATCCCGCTCTGGAACCGCAACCAGGGTAACTCCGAAGCCGCCAAAGCCGAGTTGGAGCGTGCAGAAGAAGATGTCACACGAGAAAGACTCCGGCTCCGGCAGCAGGCAGAGCCTATGGCCCAGAGTTATCTCTCCGCGAGGTTCGAAGCAGACCGTTATAAAACTCAGCTAATTCCACGAGCGGCTAGGGCATACCAACTTTATCTCGAGAAATACCAAGACATGGCACAGGCCTACCCTCAGGTGCTGGTATCACAGCGGACGCTCTTTCAGTTACAGATCGGCTATCTGAAAGCTCTGCACCATGTCTGGCAATCTGCCACCTCTCTTGAAAACTACACGCTGAGCGGCGCACTGGACGCACCGATTTCCAATGGCTCTCCGGCAACCAGCATCAACCCGCCGAACGGCGGTGGGGCACAGGAGTGAACTGGATGAAACACATCATTGTTGCTCTCGGCATTGCCTTCCCGAGCGCGGTGATCTGCGCGACGCTCTATGTTGCCTGGATGATCCACGATGGCTTTAGTACGCGGACACCTCCGGGGCTTGTTGAAACCGAGCTTGCCGGAACGATGAGAGACATGGCTATCCCATCGCGTTACAAGGCCATGAAGAACCCCGTCACAACGACACCGGAGGTCTTCGAGGAGGGCATGGCGCATTGGGCGGATCACTGCGCCTCGTGCCACGCCAACAACGGCAGCGGCGACACGATGTACGGGAAGACGATGTACCCTCGACCACCGGACATGCGGCAGAAAGATACGCAGCAGATGTCCGACGGGGAGCTGTATTACACCATCAAAAACGGCGTCAGGCTGAGCGGGATGCCCGCTTTCGGAACGCCCGGTGACGACGATCAGGATAGCTGGAAACTCGTTGCCTTCATCCGCCATCTTCCCTCGCTGACTCAGGGCGAGAGCCTGGAGATGGAGAAACTCAACCCGAAGTCGCCACAAGAAATCAAGGAGGAGCTGCAGGAAGACAACTTTCTGCAAGGTGGTTCAGCTCCCTCACAACCTCCACCCGCCCACCACCACGAAAAGGAAACGCCATGAAGCGCCGATTTTTGATTCTAACATTGCTGCTTACGACCGCCTCCCTGCTCGCGTACGCTCACGAAGGCATGATCCACGTGATCGGGACCGTGACTGCATTAACCGAGAAATCCATAACCGTCACAACCACCGACAAGCAGAATGTTGGGGTTGTCCTCACCGCGACCACAACGTATGAGAAGGGCACCTCACTCGCTGCTTGGAAAGATTTGAAGATTGGCGATCGGGTAGTGATTCACGCAGTTAAGGTCAACGACGCTCTCCAGGCCCACGACGTGCGCTTTAGTGAAGTGACGGTTCGGTCGCCTCAATGAAATCAACCGATCACGCAACAAATATCGTTTTGCATAAATCAGCAGTTTCGCAAACGGCCCCCAATCAACGGAACCAAGGCGGCGCCAATGACTTGTTAACGCAAGTCTTTGCTTCGCCACGCCAGAGGCTGTCCGCTTCACGATCAGCCGTCCATTCCCATGCCGGATGTGCTCCTCGTGGCAGATCACGCCTGCCGTGTTCTTAAGCCTCTTGCCATTCTCAACCTCGATTAGCACCACCTGGTGCAGCAGAGGCCGTCGGTCAGTCGTCATCGTTCACATCGGTCAGCCGTCTGTTCAGGGAATGGACCGTTTCGAAGAGCGCTACGAGATGGCTTTGTCAGCGGGAGCAGTGGAAAGGAAATTCTCGTTCACGATCGCCCAAGGCGATTCAACGTCCGCAGGCCCGGGAAGAGCCGCATCCAAAATAATGCGACTACGACGCTGCCGATTCCGCCCAGAATCGTCGCGGGAATGAGGCCGAACCATGCTGCGGTAATGCCAGACTCGAACTCCCCGAGTTGGTTTGAGGTTCCGATGAAAAGGGAGTTGACCGCGCTGACACGGCCGCGCATCTCGTTCGGTGTCTCCAACTGCACCAGCGAGGAGCGAACCACCACGCTCACGACGTCCGCGCTGCCGAGAACCATGAGAATGGCCATTGACAGCCACAGCGACCGCGACAGAGCGAAGGCGACGGTCGCCAACCCGAAAACGATGACCGCAGTGAACATGCGGATGCCGGCAGCGCGCTGGATAGGCCGGTGCGCCAGAATCACGGATGTGGTCAGCGCGCCCAGAGCCGGAGATAACCGCAGCAGCCCCAGTCCCCACGGACCGGTGTGCAGGATGTCGCGGGTGTAGGCGGGAAGCAGCGCGGTAGCTCCGCCCAACAGCACGGCAAAAAGATCCAACGAGATCGCGCCGAGAATGTTTCTATGCGCGCGGATGTAATGGATGCCGGAAAAGATAGAACTTGCAGTAGGAGCAGTGTCTGCTGAAGGCCTGCGCCATGGGCGAATGGTCGAGGAAAGAGCGGATGCGCAGAGGTAGAGCACCGTGCATGTTAAATACGGGACGTGAGCCCCCGCAATATACAGCAGGCCGCCAAGGCCAGGACCCAGGATGGAAGCCGTTTGGTTCGCGGACGAAGACCATGCGATGGCCTGCGGAACAAGGTCCTCGTCAACCAGCGTGGGGGCTAACGCCTGCGTGGAAGGGCTCTCGAAGGCACGTGCCGCGCCGAGCAAAGCTACTCCACAGAAGATTCCGGAAGGACGTAGATGATGCAGCAAAGTTGCGATGCCGAGCGCCGCTGCGGTCAAAGACTCGATCGCTTGACAAACGGCGAGGATCGACTTGCGGCTCACGCGGTCGGCCACGTGGCCGACCAGCAGCATCAGCACCAGAAGCGGAAGAAATTGCACCAGCCCGACCATGCCCAGGGCGAATGTGCTATGCGTCAGCGCGTACATCTGCCAGCCGACGGCGACGCCGGTCATCTGGTAGCTGACCGAGGAGCATACGCGAGCCAGCCAGAATCGTGAGTATGAGCGGATGCCAAAGACGGAACGGGCAGATGGTGTTAGAGGTGTCCCCACAGTTCCAAGCTATCAAAAGAGGTCCGCGCCGACAGGTTCGCTGGCGCCTTTTGCTGGCGCACGGGCGGATTCGGGCAGCTTTTATGCACATGAAACTCAATGGAAATCCAAACTTACTAGAGTTTTTCGCTTATTTCCCCACGGATGAATTGGGGGCTTTACGCTCGACACGGTAAGGATGCCACAGCGCAGTTAGGAGTCTGTCGGGAATAGATTCACCGTTCCTGAAATTCCGGAATGCGACGATGTGGGCCGGCATCAGGCTTGTTGCCGGCGATCGATCCAAGCAGGTCTTCGCGATCCAGGAACGACGCGATATCGAGTTGTTGAGGCGGATCAAACCATGGAAGGACGATTCGTCGCAGCCCCTTTTGAGAAAAATGGCGGCGCCGCATTATACAAGCGATGACATCGGTCAAATCGCCTCCCCGTCCCTCCAGCTGAGGGTTTTTCTGAACCCCTTCGGACTCAGCATGACCATCCCTTTCAGGCGACGATTATCTACACATCGAGAAGGTAACGCTTAACATTACTAACGCTTATCGTTACTATCGGTTCGTGATTGTGAATTTCCGCGATACCGATACGCATTTATTGTGGAACACGGGCAAGAGTCGGCGTATTCCCGCCAACCTCCGAACAGTGGCATGGAAGAAGCTGGCGATCCTCAATGCAGCGGTGGAACTGGAAAACCTAAGAGTCCCACCAGGCAATAACCTGGAGGCTCTAAAAAAGGATCGTAAGGTCCAGCACAGCATCCGCGTGAATGATCAGTTCCGCGTCTGCTTCGTCTGGCCTAATAAGAATGCGCAGAATGTAGAGATTGTGGACTACCACTGAAGGAGATGAGTTGACACAGCCATTCGCAATCCACCCCGGAGATATTTTGCTGACGGAGTTTATGGAGCCGCTAGGCTTGAGCGCATACCGCTTGGCGAAGGAGTTGCATGTTCCACTCCCCCGTATCAATGATGTAGTGCGGGGCAAGCGCTCCATCTCTGCCGATACAGCGCTACGGCTCGGAATCTACTTCGGCCTTCCCGCCCAGTTCTGGCAGAATCTCCAGAATGACTATGACCTTCGCACGGCGAAGACTACTGATCTGAAGAAGATAAAGCCAAGGATTGCAGCTTAGTGCCAGTTCACGATCTTCTAGCAAGGAGGACAAGAGCCTTTGCAAGAAAGGTAGCCCACTGTGACCAACTGAGCAGGAGAGGAGAGGGCACCTCACCCTTCCTTAAGGAGCATAATTTACAATCGCCGACCTTATCATTCTATTACCTGCATCTGTGATCCGAACGATCGACTGGTTTGGCGCACTGTACAGTTCGATCCTACCTATGAAGAGTTGGAAGCGGATTCCGGTTGCGGTTATCGGTCCGAGTGGGCTTGGGGGAGTTACGCTTTTCCAGGCAGATCTCTTGACACTCATCGAGCCTGCAGTCTTCGTTCGGGAGGCCTTCATGCACTTTGTACGCTTTGTGCGATGGGTCAGTGGCATCCACGGCTATTCGAATCACGCCCTTGTACGGTACATCCTGAGGTGCCCGAATGGCTGGAGGCAAAGGCATTTGCTGAAGTCCGAGGCCAACCTGTGCAACGGCGGGAAACCCTATAGAAACAAGACACACCTTATAGAACCGCGAGTAAAGAAGCCCATACTCTGCAGTGTAGTCATCTGGTCTGTGAAGACTCAGTGGTCGGTGCCGACTGGCATTTTTCAGTCCCAGTGAGTCGTAAGTGTGTCGTCAGGTTAGAACAGGTTGGCAGTCGTCCTACCCGGAGCTTTCAAATAGCGGCTGGCAAAGGTTATAAATGTAGGCCAGTTGGGAACCGGAGTATGACCTCCGCTGTGCTGGCGAAAGGCGATGTCGCCATCTATGAGCGGGGTCTCCATAGGCGGAAAAGCATCGGTCCCCATGGTTTTTTTGCCGAGCAGCTCATAAACCGGTTGAGCTGAGACGGCGGCCATAAACATTCCTTTTGCGTCAACCCAGCCATCACCTTTCGTCGCCCCTCCGCTAATGAAGACTGGTCGCGGTGCGCAGAGCGCAATTAGCTCATGGGAGTCTACCGGAAGGTCTCCCCAGTTCTTGGGACCAGCATACTTGATAAAGTTGCCCGCCATCCAGTGGTACTCGCCGGTGCCGGCAACGTTTTCGACAATCTCTCCCCAGTTACGGCGATGCAGCTTAGCCCCGCCCTCGCCCGACGAACTGATATAGCCGATAGCGAAGCGCTCATCGTAAGCCATGGTCACAATGGCCGCCTTGCCGTAGCGCGAGTGGCCGGTGATGCCCACCTGTTTTGCATTGACAGCTTTGTCGGTCTCGAAGTAATCGAGAGCGCGGCTGGCGCCCCATGCCCATGCGCGCAGAGCGCCCCAGTCATCGGGCTTGCGGTGCTGTCCTTTGTTGGTGAGGCCAATGATGCCTGAGGTAAGACCCGCTCCGTTGTCGGCCTGAATGCTATTCGGCGCGATCTCTGCATAGCCCCACCCTTTAGCAAGCACCTGCTGCTGCCAGGTCGGCCCGGGATGAGGCAAAAAAGGATCGGCGGCAGCTGCACCCGCGGGACGCTGAAATGCAGGACGAGGCCCGACGAAACCAAACTCCAACATTACTGGCACGGGGCCCGTTGCATTGGTCGGAGTGGAAACCTCGAGCTGGATATCGACCTTGATGTCAGGGTCCATCGTGTTGTCGACGTGACCGATGAGCGATTTCTTGACGACCTGAACATCGCCGTTCATCTCGCTCTTTGTCGAAACAACTTGCCAGGTCACGTTCGGCGTTTTCTTCGGCACGCGACCGTAGATCTCACGGTCAAAGAGTTCTACGATCTCCGGTCTGCGCTTCGTCCGCCATTGTTTCGCCGTCGTGACACGCCTGCCGTTATTCATGACGAGCGGATCAGGAAGGTTGGGATACGGATTCGCTTTGCTCTCGTCATAGTTCGCCGGGTTTTGACCGGTGGGACTGCCGTCCGCCCCGCGGCGAATCGTAACGATGCCCAGCTGGTTCATCATGTCCTGGTGATCCGCTTCTGAAGCTGCTTGCTGCTGCGGATTTGGGGCAAAGCCTGCAGGTCGAGCGGAAACCACTGGGGGTGTCTCTACCGGTGTCTGGGCGAAGATAGGGCAAGCAGGGATAACAGAAACGATACTCAGGACGAACAACGTGAACCGACGCGTGGACGTCACAGAAGGGCTCCAGATAGTTTCTTTGAGTCAAAAACAATATGCGAATTCAAAATACCTGTCTCGGAAATGAATTGCAAGTAAAAAAAGCATCCGTCTAAAAATGCATTAGCACAGGTCTACGTGGCCCTGTTGCTACGAACGAGAATGGCTGCGCAACGGCAATAAGAACTGGAAAGACAAAGGCCCCCAACATCCGGCCCCTCTGTTCGAAATCACATCTAATGTCTGTACTTCTGTGCCCCTTTCAAATGCGACAGGTTGATGGCAGTATGCCATCGCTGGCCATCAGCACCAGAGTGTAACTCGTCGTGCGCGGGTCGAGCTTACCCACATCGGCCAGTCGGATCACGCCGGTATTGGGATCGATGGAGAGGAGATTGGCTCCTGTCCCGCCCTTAATCTGCCAGTTGAGCAGAGCTCCTCCGCCACCTGGGGTCTCCTTAACCGCTCCCACCTCAGCACTGAAAGAGTTGGGAAAGCCGCTCCGACGCTGTCCAGCAGTCCCCTTCACACAATCGTAACGAAGCATGTTCGAAAGTCGTCTACCAGTGCCGTCCCCAATTTCCCGCTGAGCGAGCCGGTCTAATGCTTTGTTCAGGTCCAGGATGTCCGCCGGATCGGACTGCACCAACAGGGCCTCGTCCACGTTTATGGTCGCCAGCACTTTTTTGAGGCCACCACGCTTGACGCGCTGCGCTGTCTTGGCATGGTTTACCAGGATGTGCCGCATGGTCATGGCCGCGATTACCATAAAGTGCGCGCAGTCTTCAAAGGATGTATCGGTCGGTGCCATCTGAAGATAGGCTTCATGCACCAGGTCCGTGGTGTACAGCGTATGGCCCGGACGTTCCCGCGCATGTACTGCCGCGCGCGTCCACCGAACTGTTCATAAACCAGTGGCATAATCCTAAAAACAGCAGTTGAACCGCTGCTAGTTCTGCACCTACTTGAATCCACAAGCACTTGCAGTTGTTGAGGACTTCACCATTTCGGTGCATTGCGGAGCAGTCGTTAGTGCACTCATAACAATGCACTTGACGGCACCACAATGGCATCTACTGCGGTTTTTAGGATAATGCCGTCGAGAACACCGGAATCTCCCGCAGTATAGGCGCGCAACAGCCCCGGTGATGACGGGACTAGCGTTCGGCATCGACCCATCCTATTGCGGGCGAGGCCTGCAGGGGACTACTTTTCGTGGGAATTATGCCTGAACTTCAGGGCACAGGGAACGGTAACTGTCGCGGCACGGCCGCCGAACTGTTGAGCATCCCCGATACCTCTTCTTCGAGTGTCACGCGTGAGACCAGATCGGCGGCACGGTCTTCTTTCGGCAGGGACGGATCGAGGTAGGGCAGCGTTAATAGTTCTCGTCTCAAAACTATCTTTCGTTCTAGTCGAAGCGGGCGATGCAGCCCTCATTTTCGAGGGCGAACACCGCGCCGTGCTCGTTCGGGAGAAGGACGCATCGAGCGGTGATAGCCGGAGTGACGTTGTAGCACCAACGCTGCTGCTCCACGCAGACGGGCCAGTTCGCCGTCGGTAGCGGCGATTAGCCGCGGGGGCGTGCCCGCCAACATCGTTGCCGCCATCTCCCGTTCGACGATGGGGGCAAGCGTAGTCCACAGAGCGGTGATATCGCCCATGACGATGATCATCTCCGGAGCAAGAGCCGCCGTCACCAACCGTAAACCGCATCCCAGTGCTTTCGCCTGTCGCTGTAGAGCGGCGACCGCCTTGTCGTCACCTTCTTCGGCGAGCTTCAACAAGTCCTGGACGCACGCCGCGGCTGCCTTAGGCCGCAGCTCGGCGTAGTAGCGCAAGGCCGCATTGCTGGAAGCAAACATCTCCCAGCAGCCGCGTTGTCCACAGCCGCACACAGGCCCGGCCGGGTCGATGGGGATGTGTCCGAACTCGCCAGCCAATCCGTTGCGGCCGGCTACAATCTGCCCGTTGACAAGAATGGCCGACCCTATTCCTTCAGAAACCGAGATCAACGCCGCATTGCGGACACCATCCATATGACCGAACCACAGTTCGGAGATCAGACAGGCGTTCGCGGCGTTATCCATCTCGATCTGCAGGTCGAAATGTTCGGCGAGAGCCTTCTTCAGATCGAAGTTGGCCCAGTGAAGATTGGGTGCGAGAAGTATGCGCTGCGTCTCCGGATTCACGCGTCCGGGCACGCTGACGCCGATACCCTCGAAGGTCTTGTCCGGGTGCTGCTCGCGCATGGTCTGCATGGCTTTGGCCATCTTGATCGAAGCGTGGCCGGCATCGGAGGGCAGAACAAGGGCATGGCGGGTAAGGAAGCGTCCGTTGAGATCGATGACGGCGAGAATTGCATATCCCGGACGCAGGTCGACGACCAGGATGACAGGTTCGTCGTTCAGCGTGAGCATGGTTGGTCGGCGTCCACGCGGACGCCTGGCGACGGCGCCTTCGGTGATCCATTTTTCATCAATCAACTGTCCGACGATGGACGAGACCGTGCTCGGCTGCAGACCTGAGACACGCGCGAGATCCGCCCTGGAGATAGGCTGCTGCGAACGAATGATCTCGAGCAAAATGTCGCGATTGATATCGCGCGCGTTCTCACTCGAGGCCAGCTCGGCATAAGCCAGATCCACGCGCTTCATTCCCCGATTGTTCTGTTTCGTCCCAGTCCTAGATCGTATCGTCATTAATTCACTCCACTGCTTGAGAATCCGCCATCGACCTGGATAATCTGGCCTGTAGTGAAGGTGCTGGCATCGAAAGCGAGGTAGACGGCCGCTCCAACCAGCTCTTCAGCCGTTCCTAAGCGGTGCATCGGAGTTCTCAAAAGAAGTTCCTGGCCACGTGAAGTCTCCAGGATGCTGCGGTTCAGCTCTGTAAGAATGATGCCGGGTGCGATCGCATCCACGCAGATGCCCTTGCCGGCCCACTCCACCGCAAGCGAGCGCGTGAGCGCACAGACTGGCGCTTTGCTGGCGCCGTAGGCAGCGACTTCGTGGAAGGCGACAAAGGTCGATAGAGACGCGATGTCCACGATTCGCCCATAGTTTTTGCCGGATCACGGACGCGCCGAAGATCTGGCCGGCGCGCGTGCCCGTAAGATTGACAGCCATGATGTTATTCGAGTCTTCGTCGGAACATTCGAGGGTCTTCATCTTTTTCGTAATTCCGGCGGAGTTCACCAGGATGTCGACTCGTCCGAAGCCGGCCAGGACGGATTCGTGCAGGGAATGCGAGGAATTCTGATCGAGCATGTCCGAGGTATGACGAAGTGTGCTGCGCCCAATAGTTTCGATCTCGCCGGCCACAGTCTCGACAGCATTAATGGATCGCGAGGTAGAAACGACATTAGCTCCGGCGCGTGCGAGTCCAATTGCAATCGCGCATCCGATCCCGGAGGTGCCACCGACGACCACCGCACACTTTTGGTTCAGAATATACATCCCAACGTTTCTTGCTAGCATTATATTCCTACATATCACTCTCCGATGCCGTCCACTCACCGTGGAAAATGATAATTTTGCGAGCAAGAAGAATCCTGTCGCAACTCGAGGCTCTGGTTGTTTTCGTGAGACTTCGGACTTCTCGGCGCACAGAAACGCGCTCCTTTGTTAGTGCCGGATGTAGATGCGCGAGATGGCGGAGGATCTGATTCGAATCGCACCGCGGAGCTTTCCGCAAGACATCTGCTTGACATTCTCAGTTCTTCCAATATATAGTTCGCGACGCGTATAAAGTTAAGAAATCGACGGAATGAAGACACAGTTCCGAATCGAAGCACTTCTGACGCAGACACTTTAGGAGGAATCCAGCACCATGCGCTGCATCGATCAAAACGCAACCTTTGGGGAAGCACGCCTTTGGCAGTTGGGCTCAGGTCTTCTCTGTCTTCTCTGTCTGCTCTGTCTGCTGGCAGTTTCGAATTCAGCGCACGCACAGGTTCTCTATGGGTCTCTTACGGGCACCGTGACGGATTCTACCGGATCCGTAATTCCTAATACGCCGGTGGTTCTGACGAATCAAGGCACGTCGGAGGCGCGAACCGTTACGACCAACGAGCAGGGCGAATATGCCGTGCGCGATCTGGCACCGGGAGTTTATGCGGTGTCTGTTTCCAAAAACGGCAGCTTCGCGGGATTTGTCCAAAAGAACGTCGCCATCAACGCCAATCAGCAGGCGCGTGTGGATGTGGCGTTGCAGCTTTCCAGCGTTACAGCAGAGATAACCGTCGATACGGCGCCTCCCATGATGCAGACCGAAACAGCTGAGGTCAATCAGAATATCAGTGAGGCCCAGATCACCGAACTCCCGGTGACATCTTCTCAGGGGCGTAATTTCCAGGCGCTGTACACGCTGGTTCCCGGCGTCGCGGCTGTAGGAGAACAGAATTCGACGGCGTCCAATCCGTCGCGAGCCATGTCGGCGAACGTAAACGGCATGGAGGACATGGGCAACACGACGCGTATCGACGGTGCGATAAATACCTACGGCTGGCTGCCTTATCTGGTCGCGTATGTTCCTACCGCCGACTCGATTCAGAATGTCAACATGATAACGAACTCCTTCAATGCCGAGCAGGGCATGGCGGGTGGCGCCTCCGTCAACGTGATCATCAAGACCGGCACCAACAAGTTTCACGGAAGTGTCTGGGAGTACAACCAGCTCTTCAACACCAACGCTCGAAGCTATACGGAAACCCCTCAGGTATCGCCTTCGGTTCCAAAGAACATCTTCAATCAGTACGGCTTCTCCATCGGCGGCCCCGTCTATATTCCGAAGATCCTGACCGGCAAGAAGAAGCTCTTCTTCTTCCAGGACTTTGAGCGCACGACGCGGCGTCAGTTGATTACCGGCCAGGCGACAGTCCCCGACCCCGCAATGTTAGGTGGCGATTTCTCCGCGGTGATGTCCGGTCTTCCACAACAGTCTGCAAACACCATCCTCTATGATCCCCAACCGGGCGGCACCGGCCCTTATCTGCCGGTCGGTTCGCGCCCAACGTTCATGTCTGAATATGGATGCAATTGCATCCCTGCCTCCCGCCAGGCATTCGCGGCCAAAACAATGCTGGCGTTGCTTCAGCCAATCTCCGCCACTGTTGGAACACCGAGCGCAGCCGCTTTGGGAGCGCAGCTTGCGAACGACTTTAACGGCTCTGGCGACCTTTCCCTTAACCGCATCACCTCGGATTCGAAAGTGACCTACAACCCGAGCGACAGCACAAGCGTCTTCGGCCGTTACAGCGTCGAGCCGAACAGTGTGACCGACCCCCAGGAGCTGGGAGCAGCCGGCGGAGGAACCTTTGACGGAGGTCAGCCGGGAGCTGCTGAAGGACGAATCCAGAACGTCGGACTCGGCATGAGCCACGTCATCACTTCCAGCCTGTTGGTCGATGCCGATTTTGGCTATACTCGTCAGGTTACGGGGGCGCAATCGACGATCGATATCGCCGATGGTGACTTCGGTTTAAGCACTTTGATGATTCCAGGCACAAACGGTATTGGTCCTAACTATGTCGGTCAGCCTGCGCTGGCCTTCACCGGCTTCAATACGCTGGGCAACGCCAACGGCGCCAGTCCATTCCTGTTCCGCGACAACCAGTTCACCTCCGACGTCAACCTGAGTTGGAGCAAAAGCAGGCACGCGATGAAATATGGCTTCACCTGGTATCACTTCGATCTCAACCACTTCCAACCTACCAGCGGAGCCGGCATCAACACTCCCCGTGGCGGATTCCAGTTCCAAGGAGGAATGACGACCGGACCTCTAAACGTTACCTCCACAGGATCGCCAGATAACATCAATAACTACACCTCGCTGGCGGATTTTCTGCTGGGACTTCCAAACGACGGCACCGGTCAGGCAATCGCGAAACCGAGCCAGATCAACGATCCAAACTCTCTGCGCTGGACACAGATCGCCGCGTACGCACAGGACCAGTTCACGGTGACATCCAAGTTGACCCTGAACTATGGTATTCGCTACGAGTTCTATCCTGCGCCCTATCGCGATCATACAGGCGTCTATCGTCTGGATCCCGCTCTGCCTCAGAGTGCGAACGTGGAGATCGGCGGGGTCAACGGTAATCCTGAGGATGCCGGCATCCATGCAGGCTGGGGTCTGATCGCTCCACGCGTTGGAGTTGCCTATCGCGTCAACGACAGGTTCGTTGTCCGTTCAGGCTTCGGCATCACGGAAGATCCGGACAGCCTGCGCTTCTTGCGCGATGCCTTCCCCGAAGATCTCGCTCCGAGCTTCAGTGGAACCGCGACGGACACCATTGCTGTCGATCCGACTCAGGCAAGCGCAGCGAATCCCAATGGCTTGCCGCTGCCTCTGACGGTCGGCATTCCCGCCTCGCCCATACCAATCCTCTCCAGCGGTTTCGCTTCGCTTCCCGTCAGTGGAGGAACCAACACCACTCCGGCGCACTATCGCCGCGGATACGTTGAAAGCTGGAACCTGTTTATCGAGCAGGAACTTGGTGCCAGGTTTGTCGCGAACCTCGGCTATGTCGGAACCCATCAGGTCCGGCAGCTTGGCGGCTATACCCTGAATGCGGCTCCGCTGCCAAGCGGAGCCACAATCTGCATGGCCAATGGGCAATACAACCCGTCCTCGGGCCTGACTGGATCGTGTAACTTCGCTGCCAACGAGACCGTCAATACAAATGCGGGCTGTAATGCGTCCACCGGGTACACCTGCTACAACACGGGTGGCATCACGATGAACCAGCCGATCTTCAGCGCGAACTACAACGGCCTTCAGTCGCAGTTGAGCCGCAACGCAGGACGCCTGGCGCAGTTTGGCCTGGTCTACACTTGGTCGCACGCGTTCGACTACGAAGACAACGGTGCTGGCTCCGGATCTGCTGGCACAGCGTTCTCCTCCCCGGCCTACTTCAAGGACAACCGAGCTACAGCGAGCTACGATCGCACCAACAACATTCAGTTCTGGGGCATTTATCACCTGCCGTTCGGCAAGGGACAGATGCTCGCTACTCAGGGAATTGCATCGGCAATCCTCGGAGGCTTCCAGCTGAATGGCCAGCTTAGCCACACGAGCGGCACGCCGTTCTCCGTAAGCCCGTCGAACACAACGATCAACTCTCCCGGCAATACAGAGTACGCCGATCTCATTGCCCCTTATCATCAGATTGGAGGACATAACCGCACGCCCGGCAACACTGCCGTCAGTGGTGGACAGCCCTGGTTTGATCCAACATCCTTCGCCGATCCTGTCGAGCCTACCTATACCGCGGGCCAATCACCCGCGACCATCGTTGCGCCGCATTTCGGCAATACTCATCGCGATGAATTCCGAGGCCCTGGATACACAAGTATCAACGCCAGCGCCTTCAGGGGGTTCCATATTTATCGTGAGAGTGAGTTTCAGGTTCGCGTAGAGGCATTCAATCTGCTGAACCACCCGCAGTTCTCTGACCCCAACGCAACGGTAGGCGGAGGAACCTTCGGCTACATTACAACCTTCGGCAACTCGCGTACGATGCAGTTCAGCGGTCGCTTCAACTTCTAACCGGTTCTACAACATGAAGGAAGCGGCAGCTCTTTGCGGGCTGCCGTCCTTTTTCGCGAGCCAACTTCCGGGGAAGATTGCTATGCGCGGCTCAGGAAGCAGCCAGGTTCCGGAAGAGGCGTGGAACAACATCATGGATTTGACAATCCTCCCCTCCCTAATTCGGCGTAGCCGGAACCAAAAAGGGCATAACATCAAAAAGATGGAGACTTCTTCACCATCCGCTCAGAGCCCCATGAACAGCGGGGATCGTGCTGAGGTCGAAAACTTTTCTACGAAAAACGTGCCGAATTCAAATGGATAGATCCTAAAGGAAGCAGATTCCTACCGGACTCAAGCAGTTCCGGGTCTGCCGGGTGAATGCGGCAAGAAATTGACAGGGCTTTTACGGCTCATATATTTTGTTACACAAAGTATATACAGAATCGGTGTGCAGAACGTATGTACCTCCAGTTTTGTGTGATGCGGCGCTTACGCGGTTGCGGTATTCTTCGGCGTCATGCCGGTTCGTGTTTCCATGCTGTTAAACGAAAGGATCTTTGCCGTGGCCCGCTTTTCCCTTCTGACGGTTGCCCTTCTGTCTTTCGCTGTTGTCCTGCCTGCGATGCCAGCCATGGCAGGAGCGCAGGCGGCACAGCCTTACATGAACCCTTCGCTGCCAATTGAAAAGCGTGTGGACGATCTGGTGTCGCGGATGACGCTGGAGGAGAAGGTATCGCAGGTGATCGACCGGGCGGCGGCGATTCCGCGACTGAACGTGCCGGCGTACAACTGGTGGAACGAAGGGCTGCATGGGATTGCGCGGTCGGGGTATGCGACTGTGTTTCCGCAGGCGATTGCTAATGCGGCTACGTGGGATGCGCCGCTGGTGGGGCAGATCGGCGCGACGATTTCGACCGAGGCGCGGGCAAAGTATAACGACGCTATCAGGCACGACAACCACGACCGCTACTATGGGCTGACCATCTGGTCGCCGAACATCAACATCTTTCGCGATCCGCGCTGGGGCCGCGGGCAGGAGACGTATGGAGAAGATCCGTTTCTGACCTCGCGCATGGGTGTGGCGTTTGTGAAGGGACTGCAGGGCGACGATCCCAAGTATCTTAGAGCGATTGCCACGCCGAAGCACTATGCGGTGCACAGCGGGCCGGAGTCTACGAGGCATAAGGTAAACGTGGATCCTACGGACCATGATCTTTGGGATACGTATCTGCCTGCGTTTCGCGCAACGATTACGGAAGGCAGGGCGGACTCGATTATGTGCGCATACAACGCCGTGGATGGCACGCCCGCGTGCGCGAGTGATCTGCTGTTGAAGCATATTCTGCGCCAGGACTGGAAGTTTCAGGGGTTTGTGACCTCGGACTGCGATGCGATCGACGATTTTTCACAGAAGGACGGACATCACTACTCGACCGATCCTGTAACGGGCTCGGCGGCGGGAATACTAGCGGGGACGGATACGGACTGCGGCACGGCGTACAAGGCGCTGGAGGATTCGGTGAAGAAGGGGCTGCTGACGGAGGCGCAACTGGATGTTTCGGTGAAACTGCTGTTTACGGCTCGATTCCGGCTGGGGATGTTCGATCCGGAGAGCAGCGTTCCGTTCAATGCGATTCCCTACTCTGTAATCGATTCACCGGAACATGAAGAGCTGGCGCTGCGGGCCTCGCGTGAGTCGATGGTGCTGCTGAAGAATGAAGACGGATTTCTGCCGTTGAAGACGGGGCAGACGGTGGCAGTGATCGGGCCGCTGGCAGCGTCGCGGATTGCGCTGGAGGGAAATTACAACGCGGTGCCGAAGAAGCCGATTCTGCCGGTGGATGGGATTGTAGACGAGTTTGGCGCGGAAAAAGTGCTGTATGCGGAGGGCTCGCCTTACATTATGGGGGGCACGGTGCCGGTACCGCGGACGTTGTTGCGGACGGCAAACGGTGAGCAGGGACTGAAAGGCGAGTACTTTGCGGATGCAAACTTTGCCGGCTCCCCGGCGATGGCACGAGTGGATAAGGAGCTGGATTTCGATTGGGCCTCGGCGAATCCGGCGAAGATGAGCGACCCCAACGATCAGACGTTTTCGGTGCGCTGGACAGGAACAATCAGTGTGCCTGTGGCGGATACATATAGCTTTCAGATGCATCTGCCGTTCTGCTACCCATGCAGCGGAAAACTGAGCTACAGGATCTTCTTCGATGGAAAGCCGCTGGATCCGGTTGCAGCTCCACAGGCCATGGGCAACGGCGGTGCGGTAGGCGCGAATGGAATGGCTGCGCCGCCGGAGCGCGGGTGGGCTGCGGCTCCAAAGTACTCAATTGCGTTTGCGGATACGAATTCGCATGAGATTCGCATTGAGTACAGCCAGAACGGGAAGGTGAACGGCGGTGGCATCGCGTTCGAGTGGAGTCCGAAACATGAACTGTTGCAGGCAGAGGCTGTGGAGACGGCGAAGAAAGCCGACGTGGTGGTGGCATTTGTGGGTTTGACCTCGCGACTTGAGGGCGAGGAGATGAAGGTGAGTGCGAAGGGCTTCGACGGCGGCGACCGAACGGACCTGGTGCTGCCGGACGTGCAGCAGGAATTGCTGGAAGCAGTGGCAAAGACTGGCAAGCCGATGGTGGTGGTGCTGCTGAATGGAAGCGCGCTGGCGGTGAACTGGGCGCAGGAGAATGCCAAGGCGATTGTGGAGGCGTGGTATCCGGGGCAGTCGGGCGGACAGGCGATTGCCGAGACGCTGAGCGGAAAGAACAACCCGGGTGGTCGGCTGCCGGTTACGTTTTATAAATCGGTGAATGATCTCCCGGCGTTCGACGACTACTCGATGGCGAACCGAACGTATCGGTACTTCAAAGGCGCGCCATTGTATGGGTTTGGCTATGGGCTGAGCTATACGAGCTTCACTTACTCGGGAATAAAGCTTTCGACGAAGAAGCTGCGAGCAGGCGAGGCGCTTACGGTGGAGGCGGATGTAAACAACACAGGCGGCCGCGCGGGCGATGAGGTTGCGGAGCTTTATCTGGTTCCACCGAAGACGATGGTGTCTCCGCAGCTTGCACTGAAGGGGTTTACGCGGGTACATCTGGAGCCGGGAGCAACGCAGCATGTAACCTTTACGCTCGATCCGCGAACGCTATCGCAGGTGGATGCGAAGGGTGTGCGGGCTGTGGCGCCCGGGAGTTACAGGCTGGTCCTGGGAGGAGGACAGCCTTCCGAGGCGAAGGGCTTAAGCTCGGAGTTCACGATTGAAGGCACGCAGGAGATGCCACGCTGATGCGACCTCGGCTATGGATTGGTTTACTGAGTGGGCTGGCATGCTGCGTAGCGCAGGCAGAAACAGGCGCGGATGGATGGCTGCGATATGCGCGGATCGGCGATGCGGCGGTGGTGCATCGGTACGACGCTCTGCCGGGGACGATTGTGGTGCTCGGTGATACGGCGATAGACCGCAGTGCAGCGAGTGAGCTGCAGCGTGGGCTGAGCTTGATGCTGGGGCGCAGATTCACCATAGAGCATGGGCCGGAAGGGCTGGAAAAGACGCCGGATGCGATTGTGGTTGGCAATCTCGGCGCGCCGCGCGGCTTCCATGTGGTGCAGGAGGGCGTGCAGCTAAAGCCTGAGGGATTTGCACTGGGCCTGAAGGTGGAGGGACAGTCGCACCGGTTTCTGGTGTTTGGCGGCGATGCTCGCGGAGAACTGTATGCATCATTTCGTCTGCTGGATATAGTGGCGCGAGAGCGGCGATTGCCTGCAAAGCCTGTGACAGAGACACCTTCATCGCCGGTGCGGTGGGTTAATCAGTGGGACAACCTGAACGGCACGATTGAACGTGGATATGGCGGGCGGTCGATCTTTTACGACGATGGACATGTGCGGAGTGATCTGACGCGGGTTGGCGAGTATGGACGGCTGCTGGCTTCAATTGGCATCAACGGATGCACAGTGAACAATGTGAACTCCGACCTGAGGACGCTGACCCCGGAGATGATTGTGGAGTTTGCTCGGATCGCGGATGCGTTTCGTCCGTGGGGCGTGAAGATGTCGTTGTCGGTGGATCTTTCAAGCCCGATGGTGGTCGGAAAGCTGCCTGGGTTCGACCCGATGGACCCAACGGTGGAAGCATGGTGGAAGGCGAAGGTCGATGAGATTTATAAGGCGATACCGGACTTTGCCGGGTTCGTGATTAAGGCGGACTCAGAGGGCCGTGTCGGGCCTTCTCAATATGGACGCACACCTGCGCAGGCTGCGAATACGGTCGCGCGCGCGCTGAAGCCGCATGGCGGTCTGGTGCTGTATCGCGGGTTTGTCTACAACAACCATCTGGACTGGAATGATCTGAAGGCGGATCGGGCACGTGCAGGCTACGACAACTTTCATGCTCTGGACGGAAAGTTCGAGTCGAATGTTGTAATTCAGGTAAAGTATGGGCCGATTGACTTTCAGGTCCAGGAGCCGGTGAGCCCGCTGTTTGCCGCGCTGCAGCACACGAGCCAGGCGATTGAGCTTCAGATTACGCAGGAGTATATGGGGCAGCAGAGGCATATGGTGTATCTGGTCCCGATGTGGAAGACGATGCTGAACACGGATCTGCGAGCACAGAACAGGTCGACTCCGGTGAAGGAGATTGTGGAAGGTAAGAGCTTTCATCAGCCGCTGGGCGGATTTGTGGGCGTGGCCAATGTGGGACTGGACGCGAACTGGATGCATCACCCGATGGCCATGGCAAATTTATATGGCTATGGTCGGCTGGCATGGAACCCCGATCTGAGTTCGGAGCAGATTGTAGATGAGTGGACGCGGATGACATGGGGCAACGATCCGATGGTCGTGGATATGATCGATAGGCTGCAGATGGGCTCGTGGCATGCGTATGAGGAGTACACGGGAAATCTCGGGATCGGGACGCTGACGAATATTTTGGGGTATCACTATGGGCCAGGGATCGAGTCGGCGGAACGGAACGGATGGGGACAGTGGTTCCGCGGCGACAGCAGGGGGATCGGAATGGACCGCACGGTGGCGACCGGGACCGGGTACATCGGACAGTATCCGCCGGAGCTGGCGAAGGTGTACGAGAATCTGAGCACATGCCCGGACGATCTGCTGCTGTTTATGCATCATGTGCCTTACACGTATGTGCTGCACAATGGAAAGACTGTGGTGCAGCATGTGTACGACGCCCACTACGAAGGCGCAGCTACGGCGGCGACCTACGCTCCGCGATGGCAGACGCTGCATGGAAGGGTGGATGACGAACGTTACGAGAAAGTGCTCGGGCTGTTTGTCTATCAGGCGGGACATGCGATTGTGTGGCGCGATGCAGTGACGAAGTGGTTTCAGCATGAGTCGGACATACCGGACAGCCTGGGGCGAGTAGGAAACTATCCCAACAGAATCGAAGCCGAGAATATGACGGCCGAAGGATATACGCCGGCGGATGTGAGGCCGTGGGAGACGGCATCGAATGCAAATGCTGTGGTGTGCGGCGTGAGTGCGGGATGTACGCTGACGGCCAAGCTGGATAAGCCTGCAGGAAGCTATAAGGTCGTGGTGCAGTACTTCGACTACTGGAGCGGCGGGTCGCGCTTTGAGCTGCAGGTAGATGGACGTACAGTGGGGCAGTGGGTCGCCGACGATACGCTGCCTCCGGCCCGGATCGATCTGCACCCGGATGGCGAGACAAGTACGCGGATTACGTTTCACGATGTGGCGTTAAAGCCGGGCGATACACTTATGCTTCGCGGGGTGCCAGACGATAAGGAGCCAGCACCTGTAGATTACGTCGAGATCACACCAGACACGAAGGATGCATCTCAGAAATGAAGATTACTGCCAAACGCTTGATTGTCTGTTCGCCGGATCGGAGCTTTGTCAGGCTGAGGATCGAGACCGATGAGGGTATCTATGGCCTGGGCGATGCCACACTGAACGGACGTGAGCTTGCCCTGGCAAGCTATCTTGAAGAGCCTATGATTCCCTGCCGGATCGGACGCAATCGGTTTCAGACAGAGGACATCTGGCAGGATCTGTATCGTGGGTCCTACTGGCGGCGCGGGCCGGTGACGATGGCGGCAATTGTCGCGGTGGATGTGGCACTGTGGGACATTAAGGGGAAGGCACTGAGCACACCGGTGTATAACCTGCTGGGCGGCTAATCGCGCGAGGGATGCCTAGTGTATACATACGCGAATGGACGCGATATTCCGGAGGCGCTGGATTCGGTGCGGAAGCACATGGAAGAGGGTTATCTTGCGGTTTGGGCGCAGGCCGGGGTGCCGGGCGTGGCTTCGAGCTACGGCGTGCCGAAGGCGGGCAATCCGTATGAGTCGGCAGAGCGTGGATTGCCCTCCGAGAGCCTGCCGTCGACGGAGCGGTATCTGAACTTTGCGCCTTAAGTGCTGATTTTCTAACTCGTTCTGGCTGGGTAGGAGATTTGAGGCATGCTGTAATTGGTTCAGACGTGGAACAATGAAGAGGATGCCGTCCAAGAGAAAACCGAATAAGCGGGATGCCATCCTGAACGCGATGCTTGACGTTGTGGTGGAGCGAGGCTTCCATGAGGCCCCGATGTCGCTCATTTCAGAGCGTTCGGGGGCGAGTACTGGAGTGATCTATCACCACTTTGGGAGCAAGGAAGAGATCATCCAGGCCCTATACGAGCGGATTCGCTTGCTGAAAATGAGTGGCCTTCTCGAAGGGTACTCCCCGGAGATGGACGCCAAAGGTGCGTTCCTCCACGTATGGTCGAACTGGTATGACTTCTACCGAAAACATGTTCGCGAAATGCGCTTCTTGGAGCAGTATGCAATGGCTGGCTTTAGTTGCGTTCCGGCCCCTGATTCCACAGAGCAGGAGTTTTTCCGGCGTTTTCAGAGCCGTGCAAAGGGCGGCGTTTTGAAAGATTGGCCTCCTGAGATCCTGGAGGAGATGACTCTCGGCTTGGTGACGCGCCTGGCAAGGAAGCCTGGAAAGTTGAAGCCAGGCACTCTACGTGAGGTAGCAGAAAAGGTGTGGGAGTCGGTGAGGGCAGAGTAGACAGAGCGAACGTTCGGTTTGTAGCTTATAATTGTCCCATGAGTGGAGAACTTGTAGTTGTAACGGGTGGCTCGGGTTTTGTCGGAACACACTGCATCGTCCAGCTTCTCAATGCCGGCTATCGGGTACGAACGACCGTCCGTTCGCTCAAGCGCGAAGCCGAGGTGCGGACCATGGTCCGGGAGGGTGGGGCCAAGGGCGTAGAGGAGCTTTCCTTTGTGGTTGCCGATTTGATGGCCGACGCAGGTTGGGCTGAGGCCGTTCAGGGATGCACCTATGTCCTGCATGTGGCATCGCCGTTTCCGGCGAAGGTTCCGAAGCACGAAGATGAATTGATCGTGCCGGCCCGCGAGGGCACGCTCCGCGTCCTCCGTAACTCGCGCGACGCCAAGGTGAAACGAGTCGTGCTGACCTCTTCGTTTGCCGCAATCGGCTACGGTCACCCGCCTCAAGAGACACCCTTCGACGAGACGAGCTGGACCAATGTGGACGATAAGAACGTGAGCGCCTATGCGAAATCGAAGACGTTGGCAGAACGCGCGGCCTGGGATTTCATCGCCAAAGAAGCAGGGGGACTGGAGCTCTCCGTGATTAACCCGGTTGGAATATTTGGTCCAACCCTGGGAGCCGATTACGCAACCTCCATTATGCTCGTGCAGCGTATGATGGATGGATTTCCTGCATGCCCAAAGCTCTCTACCGGCCTGGTTGATGTGCGGGATGTCGCAGCGTTGCATCTCCTCGCGATGACTCATTCCGCAGCCAAGGCTCAAAGATTCCTTGCTGTCGCGGGTAACTTCATCTCCCTCCTCGAGGTTGCAAAGATTCTCAAGACTCGGATGGGAGCGTCGGCCAGGAGGGTTCCAACCAGAGAAGCGCCGAATTGGCTGCTGCATGTCGGAGCCCTGTTCGATCCGAGTATCAAGGGGATTCTTCCTGAGCTAGGTAAGAGAAAGAACGCCACGAATGCGAAAGCCAAAAGTGTGCTCGGATGGGTGCCGCGCTCGAACGATGAGGCAGTCGTTGCTGCCGCTGAAAGCCTCGTAAGGTTGGGGCTGCTCAAGGGCAGCCAGCGTTAGTTCCTGCGCGGCAGACCTGTTCCTGGGTTGGTTGATGGCTGCAACGGGACATCCCTCTGTCGAGACCGCCTGTTTGTCGAATGACGGATACGACGGCCTTAGCGGCGAGCGACACGTCTGAGCTTCAGCCGAATGATCTCGATAAAACCAGAGACGATTCTCATAAATCGTTTCTGATCCTGACCTTTCCCAGCAATAAACGGGCGAAAATTCGGAACCGAATCAAGGTTGCTCATCGGCATCCGAGTGCAATCTCTCGCCCGTCAAAAAACTGCTCCAGCAGAGGTCTGACCAGTCGTGATACTCTTTCCTGGACAGCGAAACGACCCGCTCGAACTACGGCTGAGGAATCTCCGGTGCATCTTCGCCGGGTGTTGCAATGATCTAGGCAGAGGAAAATACATGATTCAACCAGCATGGCCGCGCCGACGATTCTTGCGCGCCGCCGGGAAGAGCCTGGCAGTATTGCCGCTCGTTGGCTCACTACCAATCAATCTCCAAGCGAAAAACATCAAAACTCAAAAGCCGGCAAAGCTGAAGGCCACAGAGATTTCTGCCGCGAAGACGACGGTACACCTCAACGTCCGCGACCTGGGCGCAACAGGCGATGGAAGAACCAAAGACACCCTTGCGCTGCAACAGGCGCTTGACCGCTGCAGCGCACTCAACGGAGGTGAGGTGTTTGTACCGGCTGGCGACTACCTCACCGGCGCACTGATCTTGCGCTCAAACACCACCCTTCGCCTGCAAGCAGGCGCAAGCCTGCTCGGCTCGCCAGATATTGGCGACTACCCGATGACGCAAGTCCGCTGGGAAGGCCGCTGGATCAAGGGATACGGCGCCTTCATTTCCGCGCAGGATGCCGAGAACGTGAACGTCATCGGCAAGGGCAGGATCATAGCCAGTTCAGAGATCAAGGGCCGCGTGCGCCACGCGGACGGCTCGCCGATTGTCTATGCTCGTCCACCAGCTGGATCTGCGCCGACGCCTCAAGTTTTGTCAAACGGCCCAACAAACGTCGCCCGGCAAGACATCATTCGCAACCCGGCGCTGATGGAGTTTACCCGCTGCAAGAATGTACTGGTGCAGGATGTCTTCACGCAGGGCAACGAAATGTGGTCGACACATCCGGTGTATTGCGAAAACGTCGCATTCCGAAACGTCGCCGTCCACGGCGGCGCGGACGGCATCGACGTTGACTCGTGCAAGCACGTCATCATCGATGGCTGCACCTTTGAGACCGGCGATGACTGCATATCACTCAAGAGCGGCCGTGGCATGGAAGGGAACGTCATCGGCATCGCTTGTGAAGACATCCGCATCTCCAATTGCACATTCAACGACGCCACATGGGCCAGCATCGGAATTGGCAGCGAAACCTCCGGGGGCATTCGCCAAGTCGTTGTCGAACATTGCACCTTTCTGGGCGCACATACCTACGCCATTTACATCAAGAGCCGGCCGGGGCGTGGTGCGTTCCTGGAAGACTTCACCATGACCGACCTCGATGTTTCAAACGCCCGCCTCGGGTTCCTGCGTATCACCACCCTCAACAGCGGCCTACAGGACCCCGCTCCCGTGCCCGGTCTCGACGGCATCCCTACTGTTCGCAATTTCACTTTCTCAGACATCCGTGTCACCGATGTTCCCGTCCTGGTGCAAGCCAACGAAATCCATCCCGACAAGCCACTCGATGGCTTCGAACTCACCAACGTAACTGGCACCTGCCAAAAAGGCATCATGCTGGCCAACATGAAGAACGTCGTACTTCGCGACATCAAAGTCACTGGATTTGCTGGCCCGCTGATTAGCGCATATCAGGTCACTGGCAGCGGACTCGCAGGCGCAGCGCCTCTTGAGCCGCTCAAAGTTCCAGACCCGATTCCAGCACCCGCAAAACCGTACATGCTGGGCCAATAGCTCTGCCGCCTAACTTTCCCCAGGAGAGTCACCATGAAAACCGGCGTCAGACCATTGACGGCAGCCCTTATGACCGCAGCTCTGAGCGCATGCGCGCAGTTGCCCTCGCGCCCCGATCCAAATGAGATTCCCCTTCCCCCGATCCACACAAGCATGAAGCCCATGCCCGGCCCGGATGAGCTACCCACCCGCACCGCCCTGCCCGACCCGCTCGTCCTCAATAATGGCCAATCCGTCCGCACGGAAAGGCAATGGCTAAAGCGGCGTGAAGAGATCCGCACAACGCTTGAGTACTATGCTGTGGGCCAGGCACCGCCACCACCGGGCAACGTGACGGGACACGTCGTCAGCGAACAGAAACTCGATGACGGCAATGTCAACTACCGTCTCGTTCACCTCACCTTTGGCCCGCAAAAAAGCCTTAGCCTCGATATCGGGATCTTCACTCCCGTTGGCATTCCACCGGCACCTGCGATCATCTCGCCGTCAGGCACGCCGCCGGGAGCCACACCGCTTCCACGCCTCGCGCAGGGCGCTAATCAGGGCAAAGGTCAGGACGCACTTCTCGTCACCGGTTCCAAGGTTGGCACACCAGCGCCCGCTGGCACACAATCGCCTCTCTATGCCGCACGAGTTGCTGGTGATCCTTTCCGCCAGCGCAGCGCGGAAGAGATTGCCGCTACCAATCCCGCGCTTGCTCACGGTTACGCCTTCGTCACCTTCAATTACAACGACACCGGCGAGGACACAACCCTGCGCCTGGCCGACGGCAGTTGGGCCTATCGCACCACGCGCTTCTTTCCCGCTTATCCAAACTACGACTGGGGCTTGCTGCGCGCCTGGGCCTGGGGCGTGTCGCGAATTGTGGACTACTTGCAGACCGACCCCAGTGTCGACAAGACAAGGCTCATCGTTACAGGAGTCTCCCGCACTGGCAAGTCAGCCCTCGTTGCCGGCGCGTTTGATGATCGCATTGCCATGACTGCTCCAGTGGCCAGCTCTGGCGGCGGAACACCAGCATTCCGCTTCAGTGGCGAAGGCCGTGGCGGCAAAGAAGGCCTGACTGAGATGGTCCGCAAATATCCCAACTGGTTTGGCCCACGCCTGCATGAGTTCTGGGGCCAGCAGGACAAGTTGCCTTTTGACGAGCACTGGTTCCTCGCACTCTGCGCCCCTCGGGCCGTCATCTCGCTTGAAGGCACTCATGATCAAAATGTAAACATCAACGGCGTCTATCAAAGTGTCTTGGCTGCACGGCCCGTCTTCTCATTTCTGCATGCCGATGGCAAGCTCGGGGTCAGTTTTGCAGATCGCCCGCATGGCATGGTGCAGGGTGACTGGGACGCGCTGCTCGCCTTCGCCGACAAATACCTGCTGGGCAAGCCGGTTGACCGCGACTTCTACACCTTCCCACCAGAGCTGCTTACACCGGCGGCGCCGTAGTCCGCTGGACTCGCAGAAGCAAGCAACTAATCTGCAAGTGGCCTAGGAGTCGGGTAAGCGTGGAATCGGGTTCTCCTATTTTTCCACTGCAGCGGATTTGCACAATAGTTAACCTATGCGCGTTTTCCAGAGCTCCAACAGAAATAGGTGCTACCTGACGAACACAAAACAGCATCCGTCGAGCTGCGCGTGATAGGTTGAGGCCGTGCATGGCTCCGATAGCCCGCTGCGCTTGATAAGCTCTAGCGCGCAAACCTGCACCTTACAAGGTGGGGGTCAAGCGCTACGTTCATCCCTGATTTTGGATAGATTGCCGTATAGTTTGCGGGTTAGCATATCGCTAGAGCGCGGGCTCGGTAAAGTGATTAAGATCTTTCAAGCGCGAACACCACGCCGCGTCGGTTCTGGAGAAAGCCGCCCCGAGCGCTGATAGCCCGAGTGGCGCTGCAGTACCAACGCTGCCGCTCCACGCAGACGGGCCAGTTCGCCATCACTAGCGGCGAACAACCGTGGAGGCGCACCCACCAACATCGTCGCTGCCATCTCCCGCTCGACAATAGGGGCAAGTCTGGGCCACAAGGCCGTGATATCGCCCATGATGATGATCATCTCCGGGGCAAGAGCCGCGGTCACCAGGCGCAGGCCGCGTCCCAGTGCTTTCGACTGTCGCTCCAGAGCGGTCAGCGCCTTGGCGTCACCTTCTTCAGCAAGCTTCAGTAGGTCCTGGATGCGCGCTGCGGCTGTCTTGGGACGCAGTTCTTCGTAGTAGCGCAAGGCCGCGTTGCTGGAGGCAAACATCTCCCAGCAGCCGCGTTGGCCGCATCCGCACACGGGTCCTGCCGGGTCAATGGGGATGTGCCCAAACTCGCCAGCCAATCCGCTGCGGCCGGCAACAATCTGCCCGTTGACAAGGATCGCCGACCCTAACCCTTCGGAGACCGAGATCAGCACTGCATTGCGAACGCCATCCATATGACCGAACCAGAGTTCGGAGATCAGACAGGCGTTTGCGGCGTTATCCATCTCGATTTGCAGGTCGAAATGTTCGGCGAGAGCCTTCTTCAGATCGAAGTTGGCCCAGTGAAGATTGGGTGCGAGAAGTATGCGCTGCGTCTCCGGATTTACGCGTCCGGGCACGCTGACGCCGACACCCTCGAAGGTCTTGTCCGGGTGCTGCCCGCGCATGGTCTGCAAGGCTTCGGCCATCTTAACTGAAGCGCGCTCGGCATCGGAGGGCAGAGTGATGACCTGACGGGTAAGGAAGCGTCCATTGAGATCGATAACGGCGAGAATTGCATGCCCCGGACGTAGGTCGGCAGCCAGGATGACAAGTTCGTCGTTCAATGTGAGCATGGTTGGCCGGCGTCCCCGCGGCCGCCTGGCGACGGCGCCTTCGGTGATCCATTTTTCATCAATCAACTGTCCGACGATAGCCGAGACCGTGCTCGGCTGCAGGCCGGAGGCACGCCCAAGATCCGCTCTGGAAATAGGCTGCTGAGAACGAATGATCTCGAGCAAAATGTCGCGATTGATGTCACGCGCGTCCTCGCTCGAGGCCAGTTTGGCATAAGCCAGATCCACGCGCTTCATTCCCCGATTGTTCTGTTTCGTCCCAGTCGTAGATCGTATCTTCATTGATTCACTCCGCTGCTTGAGAATCCGCCATTGTCCCGAATGATCGGGCCTGTAGTGATGGAGCTGGCATCGAAAGCGAGGTAGACGGCCGCTCCATCCAGCTCTTCGGCCGTTCCGAAGCGGTGCATCGGAGTTCTCAAAAAAAGCTCCTGGCCACGTGAAGTCTCCAAGATGCGACGGTTCAACTCAGTTGGAATAATACAGGGAGCGATTGCATTCACGCAGACGCCGTTGCCGGCCCACTTCACCGCAAGCGAGCGTGTAAGCGCACCGACCGCGGCGTTGCTGGCGTCACAGGCCGCGACCTCGTGGAATGCGACAAAAGTCTTTAGAGGGGCGATGCTCACGATCCGCCCGTATTGCTGCCGGATCATGGATGCGCCGAAGATCTGGCCGGCGCGCAGGGTGCCCGTCAGATCTTCGGCCAGGATGTAGTTCCACTCGTCGTCAGAACACTCGATGGTCTTCACTTTCTTCGTAATACCGGCGGAGTTCACCAGGATGTCGACTCGTCCGAAGCTGGCCCGGACGGATTCGTGCGGGGATTCGAAGGAATTCCGATCAAGCACATCCGAGGTCAGACAAAGCGTCTTGCACGCGATGACTTCGATCTCGCCGGCCACGTCCTCGACAGCATCCACAGAGCGAGAGGTGGCAACGACATTGGCTCCAGCGCATGCAAGACCAATTGCAATTGCGCGTCCGATCCCTGAGGTGCCACCGACGACCACCGCGCATTTCTGGTCCAGAATAAGTATCCCTAGGTTTCTTGCTGGCATTTCTTTCTCTGTACTAAAGATTTCTACTATAACCGAATCCGGCTGTCAGTGTGGAGGACATACGTCCAGGTTGTATCGCCACCAATCTCGAGACGTTTGTCGGCACAGAAATCCGGGACGAGGAGAGTGAGAGTTGAGCATTCGTGTCCCCCATCGCATCCTGCGATAGCATCATTCGAGATAGAAGGCTCTTCAGGCAGACAAGAGAAGAAATAAGACATAACTGCCGCAGGAGGACTGACCGCAATAGCATCCAGTACATCAGATCCTGCATTTGCTTGGCGTGCCGAACTTTATGCAATAGATTGGATGCCTGTCAAGTAATTTCTCAGAAAAGTGAAAACTGCCATGCATCAAGCAGGCCGGAAAGCATCCCTCAGGGATAACTCCATAAAAGATTGATAAAACGCAGGATACTTCTGATCGTGCACGGCGGGAGATTCCAAGGACCGCGCTTCCAGAGCGATCCGAGTTTATAATTTGTTAATTTGACAAACTTATTTCGAATACCTGCGGGACTCTGTCGAGCTCCCCGTTGAGCGTCTCTTTGAGGATTTGGCGCTGGTCGGCAACGATCTTTTCCAGCAGTTCCGTGTTTCCCGCAGCGGACATCGGCGTGTCATTGACACCGCGGATGCCCAGCGTGGCGATCTCTTCGTAGTTGTTGTCGTGCTCCATGCCGGTGCGCCAGAAATCGTCTATCCTGTCGGCGGTGGTGGCGTAGTCCCAGCGGCCGTCATTGCGCGTCCACTTTTTCTCGGCGCGCATCATGGGCTCTTCGCGCGATGTTCCCATCACGATGCCATATCCACCAGCGAGTTTGGGATTCGGCGGATCGTTCGCGGCAAAGGCGCTGTTCCAGATCGCCGGCCAGAGATAATTGGCCTTCAGGCACAGCAGAAGCTCGAACACATGCACGTAGAACTTGCTGTTGAAGCCGCCGGACTTCTCATTCACCCAGCCGGTGAGCGCAGGCGCTTCATCGCTGAGAAAGATGCCGCGATACTTGACTGCGGGCACGGGCCGAATGTGGCGGCCGGGCTCAACAAAGAGCACATCCTGATGCGGGACGCGCACATCGGCCCACCAGTACCAGGCCGAGACGCCGATCTGCTCGGAGAGGTCGTGATCCCGAAAATGGTACCGCACTTTTCGCTGCCCGCGATCATCAGCGCATGGCGTACGCGGGTATTGGCCAGTCGACTATGATCATGACAGCGGATTCCCATTTACCGGCGACTCCGCGGACATCGAGTTTATGATGTCGAATCAGGTCATCGATCAAGGGGCTCTTGCCACTGGTACCGATAATTACGACGTCGTGTGCGTGCAGATCTGCGCGCGTAAGCAGTACGGCGTGTTAAAGGGCGGTGACGCGGTTGATGTCCCTGCTGAGGTCTCCAGCGGCGCGAGTCACGCCCGGCCAGTCGCTGCCGCTGACCAGTATGGGAGCCGCAATTCGGTCGTTGACCAAAGCGAAGGCCCCAGCGGCAGGGCTGTTCGCAACTTAGTGAGGTTCGTCAAGGGCGTGCGCCCGTAAAGGGGCGATCGAACAAACCACAGCAGCCACTAGAAATATGAAACGTTGACTGCTGTCCACATCGCCTCCTGCAACGGCCAGATCGATTCAAGAGTCGCGCTGCTTTCTGGTCATCCCGGTGGCCCACAGATCGTCCGGTTGAGCCCCCCGAAGGCGTTCGCCGCGTTGAGTTGCTGCGAGACGGCCACGATGTTCCGTTTAACCTGGACGGCCAGACAGTACAATTCACGGTTCCGCGCGTTGCCGATTATGAGATTGGTGGAATCTACACGGATTGAGCCCGTTTCCCGATTCAATCAGTGCAGATATTTCGATTCCCTGATCAATGCACATCAACCGACCGCTCGCCCTCATACTCCATGATGTGGAAGTAAGCCTCCCAGCCGCTCCATGAAACTGGCGGCGGCAGCTTGGCGAGTGGATCCTTAAGATGGTCCGAGTAGGCTTGCACAAGCTCCCGGGTGCGATACACGCCGGTCAGCCAGTCGCCGCGATACCAGTTCTTCCACTTCCCGTACTCAGCCGCCGACATAGATTGTTGAATCTTGTCCAGCGATTGAAGCGCTTCAGCGGCTTCACTGCCGGCCTTATCCGCGTCTCCCGCATTCGAATCCTGAACTGCCTTGGCCACCAGCAGCAGTGCCCGGTTACTCTCCTGGTTGATCGTAATCATAGTCAGCAATTCCGCCTGGTAATAGTCCCGTCGATCCGCATCCACCAGGCTCTCCGCCGCCACAGCTCGCTTCCACACCGCATCCCAGCGTGGCTGCGCCTCCTCACACTCCTTGATGTCCCGCGCCAGCGCCGCGCTCGTTTGAAATGCATCGGGCGAAGGCATCAGACGCGGCAGCGTCCACTTCGGCGATTGGCTCGGCACCGCTTCTACCTGGTGCTCGCTCAGAATGTCCAAGATCAGCCGCCGTATCTCCGAGTGGTAATGTTGATCGCCCTCCTCGCGCTTGACGTTGCTCAGGGGCACGGGCGGCGGAGGTGGCGGAGCATTTCCAGCTGAGGTCAGTCCCGGAGGACCGGCGCCTCCAAATCCAAAGCTCCCTCGCTCCGACGGAGCCGCAAAATAATCCTTGTAAACTCCCGCCAGCTCATCGGCCGACTTCGCGCCGAATTCCTCGCTAGCCCAGTGGCGATAAAACGCGCCGTCCTGATCGCTCGCGTCCGCCGGCACGCCGCCCCAGGCTACGTCCATCAGCGCCCGCGTCGTCATCGCAACCGGGCGCAGGTCGCTCGTGTTGATCAGTAGATACGAAGTCGCGCCAGCCTTGATATACCTGCCCAGCTCGGAATCGATGACGCTTACCGGGACCATCTCCGAAAGCTGATTCGCCTGGCCGTTCATCATCGCCACGTGGAAGTACGCTCCCTGCCCCGCTGCAACTTTGCCGCCGTCCTGCATGTCTCCGTATCCGGTGTCAGCCCATACCAGCATCACTTCCGGCGGAATCTTCAAATAGCCGTTCTGCATCAGGCGAGCGCCTTCCTGCCAAAGATCCGTCACGAACTGCGCCTTCGGATATTTGGCGCGCACAATTGCTATCTGCTCGGTGATCGCCTGGCTCACACGCTGCCCCAGCAGCGGATCGTTATTGCGTACGCTCGGGTCCAACGACGCATAACTCGAGTCCGACAGTCCGCGCAGCCCAACGCTCCAAAGGATCTCCTCATCCGGCTTATAGTTCGCCACCGCATTCGTCCATGCCCGCCGAAGAATCTCAGGATTCGTAGAAAAATTGTAAGGAACATCCCGCGGCCATCGAGCTACATTCACCCCAAGCGGAATCGCATGATGCTGGTTCACGATCAGCCCGCGCTCGGTTGCCGCGTGGATCTGCGCATCGTCCGGAAAGATCCACGTCCCCGGCACAACCATATTGCCCTTGAGCCGCAGCGTCGTCTCGTAAATGTTGTCCCACACGCTCAGAGCGATTCCAGTCTGCTCGCCCTTGGGCGGATGGATCCAGCCGGTCAGCAGATCCTCGTCATTCGGGAAGAAGCCGCGGTAGCGAAACACAGGCTTGGGGAAGAGACGACCAAAGTCCGCCGGCAGCGTGATCGAGCTGTGCTTTTCCGGCTGCTTGTCCGTCCACAAATACATCGGATCGACACCCAGGTACATTTGCGAAAACTGGTAGATCGCAAAGATCGTTCCCCGCATATCCGCGCCGTTCAGGCAAACCGCAACGCGCTTCGTCTTACCGTGGCCGGCCAACGCCGCGGTCGAAAACGCAAAGGCCTCTGTGTCCGTAGCGGTGGCGCACTTGATTCCCGCCGGCAGGTTAGTGCGGTCCGCAATCAGAATGGCGACCGGACCTGCCTCATCCGGATTACTCACCAGCTTGGGCGCCTGGCCGAACACCTTGGTGAAGTCACTCACCAGATCATCGGTCGCCCGCCGCACTGGTCCCGGCTCCTGGGTACTTTCAACAATTGTCACCGTGCTGTCGATAGTGATGGCTGGCGCAGCCTTCGATTTCTGAGCCCAGCCCGCGGGGGAGATGGCCAGGGCGAAAATGCCGCACGCCGCAACCGGATGAAGCCAGTTTCCCGACGACTGTGTAGCACATGGACGGAGCATAGGATCTCCTTTTTGATTCCGAATAATTGATTTCGATCGACACTCAAAGAAATTGACAAAGCGAGCGGTCGAACAGCGAACCAAAAGCCAACATAAGGACGCTACCGCTAGCTTAAGAGTTTCATCGCGCTACGCATCATACTCAAATGGTCTAGCCATTGTCATCTGCGTAATTAGCGGTCACAGGCGCGTCTTCATTCCTTTGTTAACCTACTGAGAGTCCAAATCATTGATATGGGAGGATTTCAGCAGCCCCCTGTACGGTCGTCGTTGTTGCGATGTACAATTACCGCCACAACGAAACTCTCGACGGGCGTGCATAATTTTCCCCTCGAATAAATCACCTTGAAAGAGTCCATGTGTGGCCCGCAATCATCGCCCGCAAAGAAGAAATAGTGAGGCTCCTTCGCGGGTCAAAACCCCAGCCGGCACATTCCACTATGGCTATTGGTTTCCTTTATAGCGGCATTTAACTCGCCTCCCCAGCCGCGCTGCTTCTCCACTTCATGCCCGTTCTTTTCATCTCTGCCGCGCCGAATCCGCTCAGAACGCAAGTGCCGGCCGTGTCGTCGACACAGAACCCCGCCCTCCCCGACTGGGCCCTGCCGGCGTCGGCAACACACACGCAGCTTTCGCCGCCTTCAGACTTCCACCGGCCCAGCAGAAACTTCAACACCTCCATCGGAATATTCGACGGCCAATCTGATATTGGAAGCGCCATCATTTCAGGCAGCGCCAGCTATGACACCGGCGCCGGGCAGTGCACATTCACCTCCGCCGGCTATAACATCTGGTATGTTCGGGACGAGTTCCGCTACCTCTGGAAGAAGATGTCCGGCGACGTCTCTCGCGCCGCCGGTATGCATATCCCAACCCCAAAGGCTTTGGTGATCGCAAGGCGATCTCCATGCCAAACAGGCCCGCCTGTTGGTTGCCGGCAAGCCGGTCGACTTGTTGCGTTCCGACTCGTTACTGACTCTCAACGTCCCCTCCATTCTGGATCACGAGGTTGTAGCGATTGATATTTAACCCAAGTCTTCGATGTTCAAGCAGGCAGCCCAAAGAATTGATGGAACGTGGACGCCGTGCTAAACTCGCGGCTGCGTCATTCGGAAATTCAGTCCCGATCCATTGTGCGGCCGGCTCATGCAAATCAAGATCAAACAGACTCTCGATCGGTTGCCCGGCGGCATGATGATGGTGCCGCTTATTATGGGCGCAATTCTCACCACCATTAGCCCGCATATCGCCGAGTTCTTCGGCTCATTCACCGGTGCCTTGTTCACCGGCGCTATCCCGATTCTGGCCGTCTTCTTCGTTTGCATGGGCAGCACGATCTCGGCGCGCTCACTTCCGCAGGTTGCTCGCCGCGGCGGCGCGCTCATGGCTACCAAGATCCTGTTGGGAATCGGAGCCGGCTTCCTTCTCGGCCACCTCATCGGTGTCGAACCGGTTCATGCGGGCTGGTTCGCGGGTATCTCGACGCTCGCCGTCGTAGCCGCCATCAACGACACCAACGGCGGCCTCTATATCGCGCTCATGAATCAGTTTGGAAAACCCCAGGACGCCGCGTCCTACTCTCTCATGTCGCTCGAATCCGGTCCATTCTTCACCATGGTCACGCTTGGAGTAGCCGGTCTGTCGAGTTTTCCCTGGCAAACACTTCTCGGCGCGATTCTTCCCCTGCTGTTTGGAATGCTGCTTGGTAATCTTGATCCGGAACTACGTACTTTTCTCAGCGGCGCAGCTCCTGTCTTGATTCCGTTCTTTGCCTTTTCCCTCGGTGCAAGCCTCAACCTGAGACTGGTCTGGGCTGCGGGCCTGCTTGGACTCGCGTTGGGAGTGACCATTCTTCTGATCTCCGGAGCCGCTCTCCTTGCGGTCGACCGGCTCATCGGCGGAACGGGAACCGCCGGGCTCGCCGCTGCCGCGACTGCCGGAAATGCCGCCGCGGTTCCGGTACTGGTAGCCGCCGCGAATCACAAATACGCCGCCGCTGCCGGGCCCGCCACTGTTCTCGTCGCTGCGAGCATCATCGTTACTTCCATATGCACACCAGTCGTGACCGCTCACTGGTACGCCAGAGTCAGCCGCAAGGCCGCAAGCACGCCACGCGATTCCCAACCGAACAGGCAGGCTGAATGACCAGGCTGCTCATCATCGCAGACGACCTCTCGGGCGCCGCCGACTGCGGCGTCGCATGCGCCGGCCACGGCCTGAACACAATTGTTCAGCTGAACGAGACGGAATTTAATATCGATGTGGACGTGCTCTCCATCGACGGAAATACACGCTCTCTTACACCGCCAAACGCCGCCGCTGAAACAGCGCGCCTCGTACGCAGATATATCAGCAACGAAGACTGTCTGCTTTTCAAGAAGCTTGATTCAACCTTGCGCGGCCATGTCGCTGCGGAGTTGGCAGCGGTTCTTGATGCGCGCCGAACTCTTGTATCGGACGGCAGAAGGATTGTTTGCGTCATGGCGCCAGCCTTCCCTTCGTTCGGCAGAACCACCGCAAATGGCCGGCAGCTTGTTCATGACCGCACGCTTGAACATACCGAGATGTGGCAGCGCGAACCAGGCCCCGCGAATTCGAACATAGCCGAGATGCTGAATCAAGCGGGCCTGACTTGCGCATTGATCGACACCGCATGCGTGCGTTCAAGTCATGGCCTTCTCGAAAATGCCATGACCAGATTCGCCTCTTATAACGACGTCCTGATCTGCGATGCGGAAACCGACGCCGACCTGCGCGCGATTGCCGCCGCCTCGATAATTCTCGGGCCGCATACCGTGTGGGCAGGCTCCGCCGGGCTCGCGTATCATCTGCCCCATGCCGTACGATTCGCTAGCATCCCGCTCTCGATTCCTGATGAACCACTCGCGAAAGGTCCCACAATCTTCGTTGTTGGAAGCAATTCCAGCGCCTCCCGCCAGCAGGCACTCTTGCTCGGTGCGGCACCGGATGTGGTCACAATCTGCGTCTCGCAAAACACTCTCATCGCCGGAACGCGATCGCCTGCATGGCTCCAGCATCAGCTTCACATGGCGGGAGCAATAGCCGCCGGTGCTGATATGGTGGTGATGATTGGAGCAGAGCATTCTGTGGAAAATGAAACAGGACAGGCACTCAGTGCCGCATTGGCTCGCCTCGTTCAACCCTTCGCCGCTCACGCAGGGGCTCTCGCCGCCACCGGAGGTGAAACCGCTCGCTCCGTACTCGAAGCGTGGGGCATCGCCTGTTTGCGGCTGGTGGGCGAACTTGAAACGGGAGTGCCTGTTTCTGTAACCGAGGGTTGGAACCGCCGTCTGCCTGTATTGACCAAGGCCGGCGCATTTGGAACGCCGCAAACCTTATTACACTGCCGTGAGTTTCTCCGCAAGGTCGATCGCGCATCGGCAAAGAATTTGGATCAACATTAAGAGTTCCGAAAAAATGACAAAACCAATTATTGCGATAACCATGGGAGATGCCGCAGGCGTCGGTCCCGAAATCATCATGAAGAGCCTCGCTCATCCAGAAATGTATGAACAATGCCGCCCTCTGGTAATCGGCGATGCCGCGCGGCTTCGCGAAGCAGGCCGCATTGTCGGCAGCGCTCTCGAGGTCCGCAGCCTGTCGCCGGATGCAGCGGATCGCGCCGCCTTTGAATTCGGCGTAGTGGACTGCCTGGACCTGAAATTGATCGCCAAAGATCTCCCCTGGGGCCGCCTTTCGGCGCAGGCCGGCCACGCTGCATTTCGATATATTGAAGTGGCTGCAAAACTCGCCATCAGCGGCAAGGTTGCGGCCATCTGCACAGCTCCGTTGAACAAGGAAGCGCTCCACCTGGGCGGCCATAAATTTCCCGGCCACACAGAGTTGCTTGCACATCTCACCGGTACTCCGGAAGTCTCCATGATGCTCAGCACGCCCAGGATGCGCGTTCTTCATGTCACAACGCACATCGGCCTGATCGACGCCATCGCGAAGATTGAGCCAAAACTGGTGGAGCGCACAATCGAGCGCGGCTACATCGCTGTTCAAAAAGCTGACGTTCCGAATCCAAGAATCGGCGTGTGCGGCATCAACCCTCACGCCGGCGAGAACGGCCTCTTCGGTTATGGGGAAGAGGAACAAAAAATCGTTCCTGCCATCGAAGCATGCCGGGCGCGCGGCTGGAACGTCGAAGGCCCGCTGCCCGCCGACACGCTCTTCTTTCGCGCGCAACGCGGCGACTTCGACCTGGTCATCGCCATGTACCACGATCAGGGCCACGGCCCAGTGAAAGTGCTTGGTTTGGAGTCGGGCGTCAACATCACCATCGGCCTTCCCGTGATCCGCACATCCGTCGATCACGGGACTGCCTTCGATATCGCCGGCACCGGCAACGCCGATGAGCGAAGCATGCTTGAGGCGCTGCGACAGGCAGTTCAGCTCGCACCGCATTAGAGCAACGTCGACTGATGAAGGACAACGATCACTTGGCGCGGAAGCTCCTGCTCACCGACAATATTGAAGTCGTCTGATCGAACGCCCCGCGCGTCATCTCCATCCGACTGCGATCCGCCCACAGAAATCCGATACTGACCGGGAAATATAGCACGCACTCCTTTGTCATCCACCTGCGAAAGAACACGCGGATACAGATTGAAGGTTCCGTGCTGTGTCTCGCCCGCATCGAGGTGCAGCCGCTGAAACCTAGCCAGAGCTAATCTCGGTGAAACATCGGTGTGTGGAGGGCGAGGTAAAGCTCCGCGACCTCGTCGCCCGCAACAGAGCAGACATTCTTCGCCACCGCTTCAACCGTAAGTCTGTCGCCGGCGTGCAAGTCTTGCTCGAAAAAACTTGGTATGGGCGCACGACACGGAAGCCGAACTAATAAATCCCGCTGAAATCACCCTTACGGAGAAGAGCCCCAACAACAAGGCGAAACTCATAAGTCCGGAATGACAACTGAAGTGCGTCCGGAGTTTCAGGCCATGTTGCGTTTCATTCTTCCAATCCCGGCAGCAGTCTGGTTGTGACCAGCTTCGACCGCCTCTACAGAGATTCTAGCCGAGGTCAAAAAACTGTTTCGCAATCTGGAGCATCAAGGAGTCAAGATTTGGAGGCAGAGTCCTGACAGATCAGGCATTCCGGCGTGATGGGTTACCGAAATTTCATCCGAAGCTGACCAGCAAGATAGGAGGAAGCAAATGGGCAGAAGGAGCAGAAAAGGAAAAAGGCAGGCGTACAAATTTCGGACCACAACTCGCGTAATCAACTATGTCCGCGCGAGTTCAGATAAGCAGTCGAAAAACGTATACGGAATTGAGTCGCAGAGATATGCGTGCGAATGCTGGTCTCGCTACCGCCCTATTCCGCCTGCCCATCCCCTCGCCAGATCGCACTGGCGTCTCCTACCCGGACTGGAACCCTGCCAGAACCTCCTTCATTGCAAGGCTCGTGGTCGAAATTCAAGCAGACAGACCAAGGCCGCCGGATCAATCTGAACCGGCGGCTCAATCGGATGCCAGAGGACGCGTTACGGTATGCGAACGACGGTGCGAATCTGGAACGACGAGCTGTTGGCGAGAACGTAGTTGCCGTCCACCATTCGCCATTCGTAACCCCGTGGCGGGGCGCTGAGTTTATATTGGCGGTAATCGACCTTATCGCCGCGATCCCAGTCTTCGTGTTTGATTGGTGCACCTTTCTTCCATTCCTTGTGCTCGACGTAAGTGTGGTTGTCGTGATGGTCCTGGGCGAGGGCGACACCGCCCATAAGGCTTGTGGAAAGGATCGCGAGTGCTAAAACTGAGTGCAGCTTCTTCATTGAGATCTCCTAGCAAATTTGGATGCTCACGAGACAAGTCTTGAGCATCTTCCCGCCATATTCATCCAAGAAAGTTTACATGGGCTGGTCAATATCGGACGTTTTGTCGACATTAATGACATTGAGCTTTCGGGCAGGTTCGATCCACTGGCACTGTTCCTAGAAAGCGATTGCGCCACGCAACCTATGGAACTGCTCCTACAGCTTAGCACGAAAAGATGCTTACCAAGGGGCGAAGACTCGAAGGCCATCTATCAGAACCGTCAACACTTAAGATCCACAATAACGTTATGCTCCTATCGGGACTGCCCGCGCGAGATGAAGGACAGTCGGAGTAATTTCTCGGGCAGTTTCGATGAGATCGATTGAAGTGAGCCGCTGCGGTTTGCGGCGGACGCTTGATCTACGAACATCTATGGGATTTCGACTGTAAGCATATGATTACATGGTACTTGCATAGAAACAGCGTGCCGCATGCACGTGACGCAAAGGCAATATTCATGGCCAGCCCAGTATAGCGACCAGCCTAGATTCTGAGCGGACTGACGCGAAGCCGAACGTCGCCCACGCGACAACATCCGCCGCGCAGCGGCTTAGTTCAAACGCAGTTTGAGGATGCAAAGGAGGCTGGCTCGGATGCCACAGTGATTGAACTCAAGCGCACTTTGCTTCGCCGTATCGCGGATTTGAATTCGGGACCTAAAATCCTAGTCAGAATCTTCGCAGAGTGACACTCCCGTCTCCCTCAAGGGAAAGGGCTTCTAAAGCATTGCATGGATATAGCGTGCGCCTTACGGCGTCCGAACGGAATCGGTGGTTGACTCTCTATGCCAACTTCAGACAACGCCGGTGATAGCGGGCCGAAACCCTTCCGACGGCCCGTGTCCGGGCGGCTACTACGATTCAGGTACTTCCAAAAGCAGGTACCGGGCCGCAGATGCGTGGCATCTTTCGATACGGGGAACGTCGCCTTGTTTTGAAACGCGATCTCATGCATGTTGATGCTGCCGACCAGATCGCGATGGCCGCCAAATCCACAAGCCTTCGAGACCCAGTTCCGGCCTGGAGGTTTGTGCTGATGGCCGCATTTCCGACAGCAGGAACTCGTTCCCCGTTCCGATCCGCTGAAGCTCGAAATGCCGGCGTGTTCACTCTTCTAGTCGAGGTACTCGATGTCCTTGCCATACTCCCACTGGGACATCCGCTGGTGAAGCATATCCCGGTGCGGCCACTTGGTGCGCTCTTCGATCGAGGACTGCTGCCAGTCCCGGCACCCGTTCCACACCTTCGCCGCTTCCATTTGCCCGACCTTCAATAGACTGGAGGTGAAGTTGGAAAGTCCGGTAAGCACCACGATAGGCCCAGTCTGAGAAGACAAGGGCATCTATTCTCTCTTAACGGCCAATCCTCAATAATGTGTTGATAAAATTCCCGGGGGAGTTTGTTAAAGCCAAGTTTTTGCAGCCGCTTTACGAAATGGCGCTGGAGTTGGTCCTTGTTGATCTGATCCAGATAGTTGCCTCCCTTCGGTCCAGATTCAGTGCGTACCTACGTTACTCTAGGAGGTCTTCCATTTTCATTCCTCCTTGTGACCGGGACGGTCATGAACGACTCATCTTGTATTGGAAAAGAGTCCGAAGCGTTGACGCTTCTCACTTCATGTATTCTTAAGCGGTGAAACGTCTTCCTGTTTCGGCGGTCGTAGTGCTGGTATGCGTGCTGACCGGCTGCGGCCGGTTTAGAAGAGGTCAGGCTGAGACGCCGGGCCCGCAGCGGATCGTCTGCATTGGCGAAGCCTATAACGAGATGATCTACGCTCTGGGCGCGCAGGCGGATCTGGTGGGCGTAGATTACTCGAGCACGTATCCGCCGCAGATCAAGCAACTGCCAACCGTGGGCTACCACCGTGCACTCAGCGCCGAAGGCATTCTGTCACTGCACCCAACGCTGATCATCGACGACGACAACATTGGGCCGGACAATGTTGTGAGGCAGCTGCAGGCTCTCGAAGTGCCGATGAAGACTTTCCACGCGAAGAACGATTCGATCGACGAGACGAAGGCACTGCTGTTGGAGATGGGCGCATTTTTCCACAAGGAGCAGCGCGCGAAAGAGCTTTGCGCGCAGATAGATCGCGAAATGGCCGAAGCCGCGACCGCAATGAAGCAATATAAGACCACTCCACGGGTCGCTGTGGTTCATTTCGGACGCGCGTCGAATGTATACATGCTGGTCGGCAATGGCGGCGGAGGAGACGCGGGCACAGCAGGGAAGATGGTAGAGCTGGCGGGCGGCCAAATGGCCATACAGCAGCGCGGTATGCAAAGGATGGCCTCTCCGGAAATCATCGCGAAGAGCAATCCCCAAGTGATTCTCATGACGGAGTACGGCTATGACCAGCTGGGCTCGATCGAAGCAGCGAAGAAGCTGCCGGGCGTGGCCGAGACGGACGCGGCGAAGAAGAATCGGATCTACCGGATTCCGGAACATGAGCTGATGTACTTCGGGCCGGATACAGGCGAGAATATCATCGCACTGATGAAGCTGATTCATCAATGAATACACGCCGTACAGATGGCTGGTGGCTGGCCATGCTCGTCCTGTTGATGGTGGCTTCGACCGTGGTGTCGATCCGCTTTGGGGCGATGGATTTTTCGGCACATGAGATAGGAAGCGCGATGTGGGGCAAGCTCACCGGGCGCACGGACCTGTCGCTGGATGAGAGAATCTTTATCGAGCTGCGCGTCCCGCGGGCAATCCTGTGCCTGCTCGTGGGGGCGTGCCTTGGCGTAGGCGGGACGCTGATGCAGGCGCTGTTTCGGAATCCGATTGTCGAACCGGGGCTGGTGGGGACGTCGAGCGGAGCGGCGTTTGGAGCGGCACTGTTTTATGTTTTTGGCGCACTGCTGAAGGTGAATCTCGGCGGCTGGTCGCTGCCGCTGGCGGCGTGCGCGGGCGGCGTGTTCTCCACGTATCTGGTCTTTGCGCTGGCAAATACGAAGCAGGAGGGACGGAGTTCGATTCTCCGGCTGCTGCTGACGGGGCTGGCGATCAATGCGCTGTTTATGAGTGGCATTGGTTTTCTGTCGTATGTGGCGCGGGATCCGGCGGCGCGCTCCATTATCTATTGGAACCTGGGCACGCTTTCCGGGGCGGACTGGAATTCGGTGATGGTGGTCGGAGTGGCCACAATTGGCGGATTGGTGCCGGCGATTGTTTTTGCCAAGCCGCTGAACGCGCTGATGATCGGCGAGGAGGAGGCCGTCGCGCTGGGCGTAAACGTCGGCAGACTGAAGTGGATGGTGCTGACGATCAACGTGCTGATGGTGGCGGTGGCGACGGCGTTCACGGGCGTTATCAGCTTTGTGGGACTGGTCGTGCCGCACATTCTGCGGATGTTGCGCGGACCGGATAACCGATTCCTGATTTTGGGCAGTGCGCTGCTGGGCGGAACGCTGCTGAGCCTGGCCGATCTGGTGGCGCGGGTTTTGCTGCGGCCAGCGGAACTGCCGATCGGCATTGTTACGGCGGTGGTGGGGGTGCCGGTATTTTTGTCACTGCTGCGCAGCCGGGAGTATCTGTCCTGAACCATACTGAGGGAGCGATGCTGACGGCGACGGATGTTGTGTTTCGGGTGAGCGGGCGGGCACTGATCGATGGCATCTCAGCTCGGTTCGAGCCGGGACAGCTGCACTTGATTCTGGGACCGAATGGGGCGGGGAAATCCACGCTGATTAAACTGCTGGCGCGGCTGCTGCGGCCGAGCGAAGGCAGCGTGCAGTACGACGGCAAGGATGTGGCGCACTCGCATGAACGGGAGCTGGCACAGCGGCGGGCGGTGCTGTCACAGGCGGTGGAAGTGGCGTTTTCAATGCCGGTCCGCGAGCTTGTGCTGATGGGACGTTATCCGCACTTCGGGGCGAGGCCAGGGGCAAGCGATCAGGAAATCTGCGATGAGGTGATGCGCTTCTTCGATGTGGCCGAAATGGCGGCTCGCAGCTACGGCACGCTGAGCGGCGGCGAAAAACAGCGCGTGCAGTTTGCCCGTGTGCTGGCGCAGATCTGGCATCCCCTGGAAGGGGCAACACGGCACCTGTTTTTGGATGAACCGCTGACGTTTCTGGATATCCGGCACCAGATCGACTTTATGGAAAAGGTGCGGCGGTTTGCGGCGCAGAAGGATGTGGTGGTAGTGGGTGTGGTCCACGACCTGAACCTTGCGGCACAGTTTGCAGATCGCCTGCTGCTGCTTCACCAGGGCCGCATCCTTTCCGATGGCAGCACGCGGGAAGTGCTCACTGCAGAGAATTTGCAGACCGCCTTTGCCGTTGCCCCCGTGTTACTCATGAATCCGGCCACCCGCAAAACGCACCTCGTGTTCGAGGGCCCCAGCGATACGCGATAGTGCCCTCCAAGGGACCGCACCCCATTCAAAACCATGAATCTTTCCCTGAGACGCCCTAGTTAGTCCCCTGACGATACACCGCTCAGACAATGGGGGATGGCGGAACGCTCAATGTCGGCAAGCCGCCCTTCCGCCCCCACAAATTTTTCTTCTAATCGAACCCATGAAGGACGGCAGTCGCTTGGCGATGCGCTGCCCTGGCCCTCTGCATGCCTAATCCCATGGTTAGAAGCTGATCTTAGCGGAGAACTGCATCTGACGCGCAGGCAGCTGCGAGGTTACGCCCGGAAGCGGCGCGCCAAAGCCCGCGGCCGGAGTGCCGCCGTCGCCATAGGTGCCGTCATGGCCGGTAAAGTTGAGGTGATTGAGGGCATTGAACGCCTCGGCGCGAAGATCGATCTCTGCGGCTTCGTGGTGCAGCGGGAAACTGCGTCCCACGAAGGGATCGAAGGAGAAGATTGGCCCACCAAGCCCGGCATCGCGGCCGATCACGGCGCCGTTGATCACGGGTCGGTCAGTGGTGGCGCCGGTATCGCCGCTGTTGAACACGCCGGTGACGTAATTGAAGGGCAAGCCGCTGGCCAGCGTGGCTATGCCGCCTGTCTCAATCTTGAACGGCCCAACCCACGTTCCGCTCAACACGGCGCGATTGCGCTGATCGTAAATGGCAGGTCCATACTCCTGGCGCTGCGTAAAGTTTGTATCGTTGGGATTCTGGCTGGTGGTGTCGGGATCGACGCTGTCGAGCGTGTGCGACCACGTGTAGCTGGCCAGCATGGTAAAGCCGTGGCTGAAGGTGTGGGTGATGTTCAGGTCGAGCGCGTTGTAGTGCAGGTAACCGTCATGCACGTCGGTCTGGATGACGCTATAGGGCGGCTCGGGATACGCGGTCGACGGGTTGGTTTCGCAGGGGATCCCCTCCTGCGCGTACCACCGGATCCAGTAGGGGCGCGTGCAATTGGCCACGCCCGCGCTCCGCACCTCATCCGGCTGTGTGCGGATGAACGGCGATGGACCATCCACGTCGAGCGGACGCATGATGCGCAGCGTGTGCGTGCCCACGTAGTCGATGCTCAGCACCCAGCCAGGAGCAAAGCGGTTCTCCAGGCTGGCCGTGTACTGCTCGGAGTAAGCATTGAGGTTTGCGCTCGGGTAGCCGTTGAGCACCGACGTGGGGAAAAACTGATTGAGGTATGCCGGCTGGCCGGGAGGTACATAGAGGCTGCGAATGGGAGCGATCGCGCCCGGTGGAAACGCGGGCAGCGGTGCGGCGGCGATGCTGGATGGGAAGCCCACCTGGCCGGGCGTCGCGGTGTAATTGAAGACACCCGTGGGCTCGCCAAGCGCATAGCTCGCTACCGAGTTATCGACGACTTGCGAGTAGTAGATGCCGAAACCACCGCGCAGAACCAGTGAGCCGTCACCGCGGGTGTCGAGCACAAATCCGGTGCGCGGTGCAAAATCGGCTTTGGCATTGGTGAGGGTCTGGCGTTCATAGCGCAACCCCAGGCTCACAGACAGGCGGTGCGTGACGCGGTAGTCGTCCTGGATGAACAGCGCCCAGAGCTGATCGTCAACCGTGTAGTTGGCGTTGCCATAGCTTTGCTGGTAGCTTTTCACGTTGGCAGTATTGTCGAGATACGCGCTGCTCTCGCAGAAGGCGGGGGTGCCAGAGCAAGGATTGTACGTGAATTCGCCCAGAAAAATGGGACCGCCAAACTCCTTGCTGTTGCCGCCGTTATGCGCGGCCACAACGGAGCCGCCGGCCACAATCTGCTGCCGTCCGCGCATATAGGAGAGCGTTTCCGAGCCCTCGTATTGCCGGTTCATGAGCAGCGCATTCTGCGATGTGCCCGAAGTAAATGTGCCGCAGGCTACGCCCCCGCACAAGGACGAGATGGGCACGGAGAACTCCGTGCCGTACACCACGGGATCAAATTCCGTGATGGGTGAAGCAAGCTGAAACTGCGCGCGCAGATTGTTGATGAAGTGCGAATTGAGCACGGCGGTTTCTCCCAGGTCACTGCTGTAGGTGCGACGATGGAAGATCCGCGCCACACTGGGCAGGCTTGAGCCGCCCACGATTCCGTTAGGATTGGTGTCGGTAAAGTTGTCGAAGTTGGTGCGCAGGAAGGCGTTGTTTTTCAAGTTGAGCTGGCGGTCGAGGCGCAGAAAGCCAAGCCATCCGCGATAGTGGCCTATGTAGCTGCTGGGTGCAAGCGGTGAGGTGACCGGTGATGCTTTGGCCTCGCGGTTCCACTCCCCGGCGAGGAAGAAATGCGTTTTGCTCGAAGGGCCTAAAGGTCCGGAGAGAGCTGTCGCGCTCTGCCCGAGCACGTCGCTGCTAATCTCATTACCGCTCGTGGCGTTGCCGCTGTTGAAACCGGCGAGCGAAGATTCTGTGTCCGCCGGGCGCCAGAGTTCGAGCAACTGGCCGTGCAGAACGTCGCTGCCGCTGCGGGTGACGACGTTGACCACGCTACCGGTTCCCGCGCCGTACTCGGCGGAAAAGGCGTTGGTGAGGACGGTCATTTCACCAACGGCCATCAACGGGATGTTGCTGAAGATCGTCTGCCGCCCCCACATGTCGTCGGCGTTCGCGCCATCGGCCTCGAACCATTGCTGGCGGCGGCCGGCGCCGTTGGTGTTGAACAGGTCCTCGTTCATGAAAATGTCGCCCTGGCTGACTGTCGGGCGGTTGGCCGCTTCCAGAAGCGGCAGATAGGTGATGCGCCTGTTGGGCAGCGGCGTGTCCTGCATCTGCTGCTGGCTCAGGAAGACGCCGAGCTGCGGCTGATCGATGCGCACATCTCCGGCCGAGCCCTCCACGGTGACCACCGAATTCTGGCCGGCCACTTGGAGTGCCAGGTGCAGCACGGCACCGCTGCCGGCAACGAGCTGCACCTGCGATTCGACGGCGCTGGTGAAGCCGATTTTTTCGATTGCGACAGTGTAGGCGCCTTCGGCCGGCAGTCCGGCAAGACTAAAGCGTCCGCTCTGGTCGCTCGTCGTAGTGCGAACCAGCCCCGTGGTCTCATTGGTCGCGGTGATGTGCGCGGCCGCGACAGGCGCATCGGCGGGATCGAGAATGCTGCCTTGAAGCGTAGCCGTGTCCGGTGTCTGTGCGCGCAGAGCAGCCCCGCAAATTCCCGCAAATAGAAGAGCTGCTGATAGCAGTCGGAACATCGTTCTCCAACCCAGTTTAGATCGTTTCGCTCACCCAATGAGGCAGGATCTTAAGCCATATTGCTGAATGCCGCAGTCCGCAACCAACTCCGAGATGGCCTAAGGCGGCAAGAGCAAATCGAAGACCGTGCGTTTACTCTTCGTCACCCATGTCGATCTCCTCCTGTTCCTCTCGATCGATCCTGTTGGTGTCGAGATCGAGTTTCGCAAGGTGCGAGCGTTGCAATTGATCGTTCAGCGATTTCAGGTCGGTTTGCTTCAGCTGTTGCCATTGTTGGAGCAGACCGGCGAGCGGTTGCTCGGCGTTGAGGCTGGTGTCGGCCTGGGTTGTGGTTGGCGCCGTGTCGGCAGCCTCGATCTCGTGCTCGAGGCGCGCCAGTTGCGTGCGCACGGCGCTGAGGTTCGCGGGGCCTGCTGCGCGGCCTCCTCGTGCGCCTCCGCCCGCTCCGTTGCGGCCGCGTTCCTCTCTGCCGGCGATGGCATCCAACTTCGACTCGATCGACGGACCGGCGCCTGCCACCTGCGCTTGCCCCGATCTTTCTTTGAGCTGCTGCCGAAGGGCCGTGATCTCATCGATCGCGGTCGTCGCCAGAATCATATCATCATAGATCGATTTCGCCAGTTTGAACTGTGCTTCGAGATCGGGCACCGGAGTCTTCACCCGAGGGTCCATCACAACCTCAAAGGACTGCGACTGCGTTTGGCCGGCTGCAATGAGTCGCACTGTGTATTTTCCCGGCAGTACCCATGGCGCAGTCGATGTAGAGGGCGTGTTGTGAGGCACAGCTTCATCGCCGGACGGCTCCATCGGCATGCCGGGAACCTGCGCATACTGCAGGTTCCACAGAAAACGGTGCTCGCCCGGCGCGGCTGAAAGCGCACGCGGCGGACTCGCCCACAATATCGGATCCGGATAGTGCCTGGGGTCTACCTCCGACACAGGATCACTGCTGTTGTAGCGCGCGACTAACTGCTCCTTGCTGTCGAGCACCTCGAGTGTAACAACGCCCGAGATATTCGGGCCGAGATAGTAGTCGAAGATGGCACCATCTGGCGGGTTGGTGCCGGTTGCCATGTCCGGCGGCCACGGGGTGGGCGGGTTCATGTCGCCGCGGATACGGATCGCAGTTTCGGGCGTATAAAGATGCTCTTTGTCCTCAGCAAGCCGTGCGCTGATCTGCCGCAGCGGCGTTACGTCGTCGAGGATGAGATACCCGCGTCCATGCGTTCCTGCGATCAGGTCGTCATCCTTTACTTCGAGATCGCGCACCGAACTCGCCGGCATATTCAGGCGTAAAGACTGCCAGTGATCACCGTCGTCGAACGAAACATACACTTCGGTCTCAGTGCCCGCATACAGCAGCCCTTTGCGCTTCGGGTCTTCGCGAATTGTACTGGTCGCAGCGCCGTCGGTAATGCCAGAGTCGATTTCGGTCCACGTCTTGCCGCCGTCGTGCGTACGGAACAGATGCGGGCGCATTTCATCGAGCCGCAGGGTGTTTATGGCAGCGTAGGCAGTCTTGGCGTCAAAGTGGCCCGCATCCATATTGAAGACCTTCCAGAACGGCTTCAACTCAGGCGGAGTCACGTTGGACCAGTTTGCGCCGCCATCGGTTGTTGTCCAAATGAGACCGTCGTCCGTGCCGGCCCAGATGCGCTTAACGTCGAGGGATGATAATCCGAGAGAGTAGATCACGCCTCGGCGCGTGGCGCTTGCAGCCGGCGAGTCCTTGTAGTCATTCACCACAGCCGGCAGTTCCCAGGTTTCGCGGCTGAGATCAGGGCTTACCTGCTTCCAGTTCTTGCCCCCGTCCTCAGTCAGCCACAGCATGTTGGTCGCGAAGTAGAGTTTATGCGGATCAACGGGTGAGAATTGCAGTGGTTCAGTGCGCAATGCGCGATAGCCGCGCAGTGCGTCCGGCTCAACATCCTCAATCTGCCCCGTACGGCGGTCGTAGCGCGTGACCTTGCCCCCGTAGACGATATTCGGATCCAGCGGATCGGGCGCAGCATAACCGTACTCCTCGATTCCTGCCGGATGCCAGTCATTGAAAGTGATGCGGCCATCACTGCTGCGGCTGGAGACGCACGCGGAGCCCGAATCCTGCTGCCCGCCGCACACGCGATAAGGAAAAGCGTTGTCCGCAGTTACGTGGTACATCTGCGCCGTGGCCTGGTTGTACCACTGCGTCCAGGACTCGCCGCCGTTTTGCGAAATGATCACACCCTGGTCGCTGGCCAGGGCAATAATCTTTGTGTTATCCGGGTTAATCCAGGCGTTCTGGTAGTCATCACCGCCGGGCGAGCCGCGAAACGCTGTCCATGTTTTTCCGGCATCGGTCGACTTCCATGTCACCACCGTGACCGCATACACCGTATCCGGATCTTTGGGATCGGCCACAGGCACGGGAACGTCGCCTCCACCAATGCGGGCCTCAGGCCGAGGATCATCCGTCTCCGTGTGCACCCAGTGAACGCCGCCGTCGTCTGAGCGGTAGAACCCCACCGTCCTGTTTGTCGCGCCGATCTCAGCGTAGATGCGCTCTGAATCAGCCGGCGAAATCGTCAACTGCAATTGCATGATATCGTCCGGCAGACCGTTGCCGGTAAGCTTCGTCCACGTGTCGCCGCCGTCGCTTGAGCGGTAAAGCCCTCCCTCCGAGCCACCGAAGGATCCGTTTTCCCAGGGCGCTTCCTGCCGTTGCCACATGCCGGCAAAAACGATATCCGGATGATGAGGGTCGATCTGTACTTCCGATGCTCCAGTGCGGCTGCTGACAAAGAACACTCGCTTGAATGTTTTTCCTCCATCATCCGTGCGGTAAAGGCCGCGCTCTTCATTCGGACCGTAAGGATGGCCCTCGACCGCAACAAAGACTCGATTGGGATTTTTTGGGTCGATCGCAACCTGACCAATCTGCTGGCCGTCTCGCAATCCTTCCAGGTGAGTCCAGGTCTTGCCCGCGTCGGTGGACTTGTACACACCGTCGCCGGTCGACAGATCGGGCCGTTGCAGGCCCTCGCCGCTGCCCACATAAATAATGTCTGGGTTACTCGCGGCAACGGCGATTGAGCCAATGGAGCCCGTAGGTTCATTGTCCCAGATGCTATGCCAGGTTGCGCCGGCATCAGTTGTTTTCCAGACTCCGCCGTTCACCGCACCCAGGTAGAACGTGGCAGGTTCGCCAGGCACGCCCGCCAACGCGCGCGTGCGCCCGGCGCGCATCGGTCCGATCTCGCGCCAACGCATGTCGGAAAAGAGCGCCGGATTGACCTGCGCCTGGACGGCGGCGGCAAAGCCAAGAACGGAGGCTGCAAAGAGAAAGATTGTGCTGCGGGCAGTCATAACTCTCCTGAAGAAGAAACCGTTGCCAGAATATACGTTCGATCTGTGTGGTAGCGTCAAGAGCGTCGCGCCGATCGGTAGCCCCGCCACTGTCTGGCGGCCAATCGCGAACGCGCCCCAAGAATCGCTTGGCCGGCGAACCGCTCCAGCTTATAACAGCACTGCCGGCCTGCCAAAGGAAAATTTGCCCGCGCCAGGCCGCACAGTTTGCGGTTTGTCCCCTGAATGAAGGCGCTCATGACGCGAAAAGTCCGCTGTACGCAGCCTTTTCCCTTGCGGTCTGCCGATCTGATTGGAGAACGATCTTGGTTTTGAACTGGACGATTCGCGGAGATTCGTCGCCGTCGACGCCACTGAAGATGCCCGACGGGGCGTGGGTTGCAGTCACCTTGCTGAAGGTGCCGCTGCTGAGCGAGCCGGATGGCAACTTGAAATTCAGGTAGTTGAGCAGGTTGAAGGCCAGCAGCGAGGCGCTGAACATTCCGCCTTCCCCGTGTAGCGGAGCCGACTTTGTGACGTTGAAGTCGGTGCTCCCCTACGCCGGCTCACGCCCGGCATTGCGCGGCCCGTTTATTCCGACGCTGAAAGCGGGACTGAAGTTGCTCTGGGTCAGGCAGGTGTTGCCGCCATGGTTGCAGCCTTCCTCTGCGCCGCACCTGTATGCGGCCATAAGCGAGGCGCCATACGCACATCACCGGCCTCAGCAGCCCACCTCCAGCGAAATGCAATATCGTGGCGATCAAACTCAAAAAAATGAAATAATGCTGATTATCTATAAATCACACCTTTTCTTAACTGAAGTGATCCACCTCGCTGATTTGACAATCCTCCCCTCCCTGCCTAAAGAAAGGAGATTCCTACCGGACTCAGAGAGCCCCTCGGTGGGTTCCTGCTGCTGGCCAAATTCGACCAGGGCTCACTTCACAGCCAATCCGGGCCTCGCCGGCCCCTTGGGTACTCGACAAATTTGGTATTCCAATGCAAGAACTTGGTTATCGCTCTTGCAAAGACGACATGGAACAGCGCATCCGCTCTCTAGGTCCCGGCCCTGAAGGACGGGGCTTTCCGCGGATAACCGCTAAAAACCAGCCAGCGTCGCTTCGCTCCCATACTGGCCCAGATCACCGGAATGAGTGGATCACATCACCGGAATACGCACACTCAATTTCTCAGCCTTCTATGGGTATGCCCAGAAAGAGAACAGCTTATTGCGCCGTGGGCGGGTCATGATACGAAGCTCGGTCGCTTTCGCGGGTCGCCCTAAGACGTTGCACAGAGTTAATGTTCAATCTCGGTGCTGTCTTCTGGACGTGTTCAACCCAAATGACTCTGTGCCTTGGGGAAGCGGTACTAATTACCGTCATGGAGCCGAATTGAAGCAGAACTTGATGATGGGGAGATGCATCTAGTAGGAGAGGGCCTGCCACCTGATCGTGTTTCCGGGCGGCGAGTCGACTTGGAGGCGCGAAGATGAATACGAGTCGACGGGAGTTTCTCAAAGGCGGCGCGGGTGCTGTGGCCGGCCTATCCGGCGCCCCGGCAAACTCCGCGGAAATCTCCTCCGTTACAACATCAGGGCAGCAAACAGCAGCGCTGGCAGGAAAGGCGGGAGAGATGATCTATCGCAGATTTGGAAGAACGGATGCACACATCTCCGCTATCGGCGTAGGTGGGCATCATCTTGGCGATATACCGACCCTGGATGAGGCGGTGCAGCTGATT
>DATDLS010000297.1:0-3600 GCA_036519195.1 Occallatibacter sp.
AAACCCGCGGACATAATCCAAAGGATGGAGAACAGGAAGTTGTTGAAACGCACGGAGGAAAAGCTGCTCAGTTCCTTCAACATCAGTTTCTTCAACAAGAACAGAAGGGCTAGGATCTGAGCCAATCCGGCACCTCCGGCTGTGGTTCGCCAACGATGCTGAAATACACCTCCTCAACTCCTTCGTCTGCCGTGGACGGGTTGAAATCTGATTCAAGTCGACCTTGGTGAAGAATGACTACGCGGGTGGCTATCTTCTGCACGATCGACAGAATGTGAGAGGTGAGCAAGATCGTAGCGCCATCGCTGGAGAGTTGGCCAAGCAGCATCTCAATGACCGCGGACGATGCGGGATCAATACCTTCAAACGGCTCATCCAGCAGCAGAACCTTCGGCTTGTGCAGGAGGGCCATGGCCAGGGCGGTCTTCTTCCGCATGCCGAACGAACAATTGCGTGCAACGGTGTGGCGTCCTTGTGTAAGCTCGAGCAGTCCTAGAAGGTCCGCTGCTCGAGCTGCTGTTTCGCTCTTCGTGAGTCCATAAATAGGTCCAACTGCCATCAGGTTCTCGATGACCGTCAAAGACTCGAATAGCCCGAGCCCCTCGGGGAGCACACCCAAATTCCGCCGGATTTCAACTGCATGGTCACGGAAACCCAGTCCGCCGATGAACACGGAACCACTGTGTGGCTCCTCTAATCCTGAGAGCAGGCGTAGCAGCGTGGACTTGCCAGCGCCGTTAGCCCCTAATAAGGCACAAATGCTAGGTTCTACAACGAGGTCTATGCCTCGGAGAACAGGTCGAGAGGCATAGCTCTTCGTTGCGGCTCTGCAGTCAATCACACTGTTTTTCCCCACTAATCAGTTAACCATACCCACTTCTGTCTGGTTAACGGCTTTCTCGGACGTTTTCCGCGACCTAGCCAAATTTCCGGGAGGACACTCTTCAGTTACCAGTTGAGCACCATTCCCGCATGGCTTCGCGGTGGATGATATTTCGCATCCCCGACGGCTGCCGGCGATCAGAAAGCAGGGGCGAGGATGCGATAGAGGGCGGCGGGATGGACACTGAAGGTGTGCACTACTTCACTGACGGACTTTCCTTCCTTGAGAAGCCGCTTGGCGAGGTTCTGCTGCTCACCATTCATCTTTTTGGGGCGCCCAAAGCGAATACCCCGTTTCTGAGCTTCGGCGCGGCCGGCTCCAGTCCGCTCCCGGATTAGGTCGCGCTCGAACTCAGCTATCCCAGGCGCAAATGGTCATGATCATCTTCCCAGCGTGGGTAGTGGTATCGGCCCAAGGCTCGGAGATGGATTGGAAGCGGGCTCCGGCGTTGTCGATCATTTCGCCGAAGTCTCCAGCAGATTGCGCGTCGATCGGGCCAGGCGGTCTAGTTTCCAGACGGTGACAATGCTGCCTTCTAACCGGCTACCTTTGGAATCAGTAAGATAAGTCCTTGGTGTCCACGTTGGTGTCCACGCTTTGATAAGCTATGGCCCAGAGGAGGACATTTTGGATGCCCACTCCCAAGCCCCTCGGCGCTCTTCTCAACGCTCCCGACTACGCGGACCGCGTCAACCTCATCAAGAAAATCAAGACACCCACCGGATGGCGCTTCGCCTCCGTCGTTCCTGAAGCCAACGGACGGCTCAAGGACCGGGTCCGCATCAACGGCCAGGTCGAAGTCCACCCCGAAGGCGCCTACTACATCGAGTGGCGGGTGGGCGGCCGGAGCGGTCGCCGCTATCGCACTGCCGTCGCCAGAGACGAAGCCATCGACCAGGCCCGCCGCAAGGCCATTGAGCTACGCGCCATCCGCGACGGCCTCATTGCCGGTCCCGAACCCGAGCCGGAGGTTGCACCCAAGGCGACAATCGGCGATGCCGTCGACGCCTATCTCCGGTATGTGAAGATGCAGCGCAAGCCTCGCACCCATCTGACCTACCGCTACACCCTCGACACCCTACTCCGCGCCGCTTACAAAAAGAAGTACGTCGAGGACGCGACCCGAGAAGACGTGCTCGACTTCATGACCTACTGCTATGAACTTGGGCTGGGCGCTCGAACCGTCTACGACAAAGTCGTGACGGTTCTGCAGCTTTTCAAAAAGCATGGGCGCACCGGCTTGATAGAAAAAGGCGACTGGCCCAAGTACGTCGATGCCATCCGCCCGATCTATGAGCCCGAAGAGCTGACAGGGATGTTCAACGTAGCGACCGAAGACGAGGCCGACCTGCTCAAATTTATCCTTGGCTCCGGCTTCCGCGACCAGGAGCTCCGTTATGTCGCGTATCTGGACCTCGACTTCCGGCATCATCTGGCACGTGTGACCGCGAAAGCGAAGTGGGGCTTCACGCCGAAGAACTGGGAGGAGCGCACCGTGCCCCTGCCTGCGAGATTGAAGGAACGTCTGCGCAAGAGAAAAGAGCGGAAGCAGGCAAGGCCGCAGGATCTTGTCTTCGGCAATACGAAGGGTCGCCCGGACAACGAGATGGATATGGTCGTCAAACGGGTGGCAGAACGCGCCGGTCTCAACTGCGGTCGCTGTGTGACCGAGCACGGCAACAAGTGCGCCGAAGGACCGTATTGCATGAACTTCTTCCTGCACAAGTTCCGCCACACCTTTGGCACATTGCTTAAGGCCAATGGGGAAGATGTGAAGACGGTCCAGGAGCTTTTACGGCACGCCAACAGCAGGATCACACTGGATGTCTATACGCAGGCAGTGGGTTCCAACAAGCGGGCTGCACAGAGCAAGGTCATACAGATGATGGTTCCCAGTGTGGGCCAAAACGTAGGCACAAACGTGGGAACAAAGCAGGCGGGAAAGCACACGGGTACGGAAGGATGATTTCCTTATTGTGCCCAGATTTTTCTGTCACTTAGGTCCCAAACATCCCGTAAGTCCTTTAGGATGTATGGCGGGGACGACGGGGCTCGAACCCGCGACCTCTGCCGTGACAGCCCACCGTTTTGAGGTTTTTCAACGACTTACAAACCCGTGGGGAACGCCTAAGACCACCGAAGTCGTAGAAGACCATGCTTTTTGTGGATCGGATTGTGGATCGGAACTCAAGACCTTCTTCAGTCAAACTGTTTGCCGATGAGTAACTGACGAGTTACGCATTGACCTTCGGTCCACATATAGGGATGAAAAACGGTGAGTTTTCAACGGAGTAGGCGACTGACCGACCGGAACGCCAATCAAGATTCAATACGCTCTTTTGCCTTTCTTGAAAAGGAGAGGGATTGACACAGTTTCCCCGACTTCCGAAAGGGTGTGGCCATTTTCATGACTTTCGGCGAAATATAAAGTTTGTTCAGAATAGTTGATACCATATCAACGGGGCGTCTGATTGCCTCCGATTAAGATGCTAAACCATCGGTGTGTTCAACCCCAACAGCACCATCCGTTTACTTAGTTGATCCCTGTCGGCCCACAACCTTTAAGAAGCACATCGAAATCTGCTGGACTTTTCTGCTCGTTCAGTTTATGTTGAGCTGGATGAACAGGTCCACGACTAACGGTGCGCAAAGCAAAGCCGCGAAGATCGCGTCGATAGTGCAAAAGATTGCTGAATCGGGCCAGTCGGTGAACGAAT
>DATDLS010000298.1:0-23656 GCA_036519195.1 Occallatibacter sp.
CAAGATCAGCACCGATCTGGCAGGCGTTGATCTTGCCGCTCATGATGCCGTGTGGGTTGCCGGGCAAAAATGATCCCAGCAAACCTCGACACTTCAACCGTCTGGCTCCGGATCAGCATACCCTGAACGCTGGGGATGCCACTTTCGGAGCCAGAAACTTTCCGGCTGAGGTCTGCCGCCGCTGGCGTGTGCAAATGACATACCGATTTGGAATCCGAGTGCTACATTCGTGCAGGAGATCTCTATGCAGGCCGCAGATATTCATCACATCGAATTGATTCTTCTATTCGTTATGGTTCTGGTTGTCGCCCTCGCCGCACTGGCACACCGTTTCAAGACGCCGTATCCGATCGTGCTCGTCATGGGCGGACTCGCTGTGTCGATGCTTCCGAACATGCCGCGGGTCGATTTGAACCCGGATGTAGTCTTTCTGGTGCTGCTACCTCCCCTGCTTTTCTCCGCTTCATTCCACACCTGTTGGCGCAGCTTTCGTGCCAGCCTCGGGAAAACTTCGATGATGGCCTTCGGCCTTGTCGCATTCTCCGTGGCAGCAGTTGCCTTTGCCACAGCGCACTTGTTGCCGGGCTTTGACCTCCGCGTCGGATTTGTTCTTGGCGCGCTTGTTGCCAGCACCGACGCAATCGCGGCCACTGCCATCGCGAAGCGAATGCGTCTGCCACGGCGTATCGCCGACATACTGGAAGGCGAGAGTTTGTTGAATGACGCCACATCGCTGCTCGCGCTTGAGTTTTCCGTCGCTATGCTCGTCAGCGGTACGGTTCCGACTCTTGGCCAGGGCGCGCTGCATCTCATTTATCTGGTAACCGTCGGTGTACTTGCGGGTCTGATCGCTGGCGGGTTGATCCGCTGGTGCCAGACTCGCCTCACCGATGCGCCTCTTGAAATTACCTTGACCTTGCTGGCGCCTTACGTCGCCTATCTCGCTGCTGAATCCGTGCACGCTTCGGGAGTATTGGCGACCGTGGCCTGCGGTCTTTACCTCGGAGAAAAGCAGTCAGAGGCACTCTCGCCACGAGCCCGTATTGAGGCATCGGCGGTGTGGAGCACCCTCGATTTTGTCCTTAACGGAATTGTTTTTGCTCTCATTGGTCTACAACTACCTTATGTGTTGGAAGGCATTCGCAACGTGCAGCGCACCGAACTTGTGCTCGATGCCTGTCTTCTGGTCTTACTGTTGATCGCTCTGCGCCTTCTCTGGGTCTTTGCGTCGTCGTGGATCGCCTCTGCCGTGCTCAGACTTCTCAGGCGGCCTGATAAGCCTCCTCGCAATCGCGAGACGCTCATCCTTGGTTGGTCCGGCATGCGCGGCGTAATTACTCTTGCGGCAGCTATGTCATTGCCGGATGTGGTAAGCAGCGGCGTCGCTTTTCCGCAACGTGACTTGCTTATCTTTCTCAGCTTTTGCGTGATCCTGACAACGCTTATTTTGCAAGGCCTCAGCTTGCCCTACCTGATCCGCAAACTGGGCCTATCTACAGCCGGAGAGAAGCCATGACGATGGTGACGAGCATAAGGAAGCGTTCCCTGACAGACATTTCCGTGTCTTGTCCCGGCTTCATTGTGGCTCCTTGTTTGATTGGACTAACTCAGCGAAGTTGGGATCGTCGAGAACGTGTGCTCTGGCGAGCGGAGATTGCTTGAAGCCAAGCCCGTCCGTCATTAGTACTTCACCGAGCGGATGGTCACATTCAAGGGATCTCTATTCTCGGATGTCCGGAATAGAAGAAATTCGCGGAGGAATCGTTTCATAGACTAGCACGCGACGCTTTCATTGTCGTTCACAATTCTCCTCCCAGAGGATGTGTCATGTCCTGCGGGCGCACCCACGAATCAAACTGTTCCGCAGTGACGTAGCCAAGGTTGAGAGCAGCCTCGCGCAAGCTGATGTCCTGATGGTACGCGGTGAGGGCAATCTTGGCCGCCTTCTCGTACCCGATGTGAGGATTGAGGGCGGTGACCAGCATGAGCGAATTGTCGAGATGCTCCTTGATTCGTTTTTCGTTAGGCTCGATTCCCTTGGCACAGTGCTCATTGAAGGAGCGGCAGGCGTCTGTGAGAAGCTCGATAGACACGAGGACGTTGTGCAGTATGACAGGTTTATAAACATTGAGCTGAAAGTTGCCCTGCGATCCTGCGAACGCCACGGCGTGGTCATTGCCGAACACTTCCACGGCGACCATGGTAAGCGCCTCGCACTGGGTGGGATTGACCTTTCCGGGCATGATGGAGGAGCCGGGTTCGTTCGCCGGAATCTTGAGTTCACCAAAGCCGGCTCGTGGACCGCAGGCATACCAACGAACGTCGTTGGCGATCTTCATGAGCGCACCTGCGAGAGTGCGCAGCGTTCCGCTCACGCTGACCATGCCGTCGTGTGCAGAGAGTGCCGCGAACTTGTTGGGGGCCGAAACGAATGACTTGCCGGTCTCCTCGGCGATGCGCCGGGCTGCCAGCTCCCCAAAGCGTGGATCAGCATTGAGCCCCGTGCCGACAGCAGTGCCTCCGATCGCCAGCTCGTACACCCATACAAGCGATTGGCGGATACTACTGACTGACTGGTCGAGCTGCGCAACCCAGCCCGAAATCATCTGACCCACGGTTAGCGGCGTCGCGTCCTGAAGATGCGTCCGGCCTACCATGACGATGTCGTCATATGCAAGGGATTTGGTTTCCAGGACGTCACGTAGATCGCTTACGGCAGGAATTAGGAAGTTCTCGATTGCCTCGACCGTGGCGATGTGCATTGCGGTCGGAAAGGTGTCGTTCGATGATTGACTGTGATTTACATCGTCGTTGGGGTGAATCGGCTTCTTTGAGCCAACTACACCGCTGGCCAGTTGGATCGCGCGATTGGCGATCACCTCGTTTGCATTCATGTTGGTCTGCGTGCCGGAACCCGTTTGAAATACTACTAATGGGAACTCTTTGTCCAACAGGCCGTCGATCACCTCCTGTGCGGCACGAACGATGAGGTCGACTTTCTCCTTGGGAAGCTGGCCGAGTTCGCCATTGGCGAGGGCTGCGCATTTTTTCAGGATGCCGAACGCACGGATCACGGGGCGACCCCAGCGAAAACGTTCAACTCCGATCATGAAATTCGTGTGGGAGCGCTGGGTCTGTGCGCCCCACAGGTGATTAGCTGGAACCTCGACGTCTCCCAAGGCGTCCTCTTCAACACGAAAGGAGTTGGTTGTCGTTTCGTTGATCGCCATCTCAGGACCTCATCGCTTGATAGTTACTTTGCCAAATGATTTATGGTTTAAGTTCGTAATGCTCGTACTCTGGTTCCCAGATATTTGCTTCGAGTTCGCGGTTCAGGGCCTCTTCGTCGGACACTTGTGCCTGCCCATCGTGAATCGCCTGTTTTCCCACGGCCTGCGCGATCACTCGACCAAGGTTGCGCGCTTCCGAGAGCGGTGGAAGAAGGCTGCCCTCTTTATCCTTTTGTGTGGGTAAATGACGTATCAATTCTGTGGCTGCGGCTTTTACCATCGTGTCGGTGACGTGCCTGGATTTGGAGGCGATGATTCCGAGGGCGAGTCCAGGAAATATGTATGAATTATTGGTCTGGGCGATCTGAACCTTCTTCCCGCCTAGATTTACTGGATCGAACGGGCTGCCAGTGCCGATTAGAGCGCGGCCTGCGGTCCAATCCATCAGGTCTTGCGGAGTGGCTTCACTGCGCGAGGTGGGGTTCGACAAGGGGAAGATCACGGGACGAGCCGTGTGCTTCGCCATTTCACGCACTGCTTCTTGCGTAAAGGCTCCTGCTTGACCAGACACTCCGATGAGGACCGATGGCTTTGCGTTGCGAACCACATCGAGGAGCGTAATTTCTCCGTTCTGTGATCTCCAACCCTGTACTTCCTGTTCTTTGCGGGCGTACGGCCGCTGTTCGGGATGCACATCCTTGCCATTTTCCGTAATAAGGCCATAGCGATCGATCGCGTAGAAGCGGGCGCGAGCCTCTGTTTCCGAAACACCTTTGTCCTGGATGAACTGCGCCAGCAGGTTCGTGATGCCTAAACCCGCACTTCCGAAGCCAACGACCACAATCCTCTGCTGCTCCAGCGGAACGCCCGTCACATTGATTGCGGAAATTAACGTTGTCGCCGCTATAGCCGCTGTGCCCTGAATATCATCGTTGAAGGTGCATAGCTGGTTTCTATAGCGGGCCAGGAATCGGGCCGCGTTCGAACCGGCAAAGTCTTCCCATTGCAGCAGAACGTGCGGCCAGCGCGCCTTCACGGCGGAGACAAATACTTCGACGAAATCATCGTACTCCTGGCCACGGACACGACGGTGTCTCCATCCGATGTAGATTGGCGTCTCCAAGCGGTCCTCATTGTCCGTTCCTACATCGAGCAGAATTGGGAGGCAATGCTCTGGATGAATCCCGCCGAGCGCAGTGTAAAGAGCCATTTTCCCGATGGGAATACCCATACCTCCCGCGCCTTGATCGCCCAGTCCCAGAATCCGTTCACCATCGCTGACCACGATGCACTTTATATCATCGTAGCGGGGATCGCTCAGGATCTGCTCGATGCGATCTTTATTCGGATAGCTGAGGAACAGACCTCGTGGCTTTCTCCATATCTCGCTGAAGCGCTGGCAGCCTTCGCCGACCGTGGGTGTGTACACCAGAGGCAGCATCTTTTCAATATGGCCAACTAAAAGGGCATAGAAAATGGTTTCGTTCGTATCCTGCAAATCGCGGAGAAATGCATATTTATTGAACGGCGTTGCCTGGTCATCCAGCGCCTGCATACGGCGTCTGACCTGTTCATCAAGAGTCCCTATATGCGGTGGGAGCAGGCCGTGCAAGTGAAATATGTCCCGTTCGTGCTCGGTGAAGGCTGTCCCCTTGTTGAGACGCGGAGAATTGATCAGGTTGTACCCGGAAAGACAAACCTGACGGGTCTTTCCGGCTATCGCTTGAGATTGCGCGTTCATTTCATTCCCTCCTAAATCCTGGTTATCTTCATCAGCGAATAAGGTTGGTCATGGCTAGATCGATCACTTCGTCCCCGCCTCGGCTCAGTACAGCACGAATGACGTAGCGGCTAACCCCCGGGACTTGTTCAAAGCTGATCGTCGTCGGCCGGCCTGGACTATTCCTGACGATTGACCAGCTGTGCCTGGCAAAGAAATGGATCTGTCGATAAATCAAGAACATGCATGCACATTTCGGTTGCAAGATCTCCAAGAGGAGATTGGCAGTATGATACGCCTGCTGAGACGTCTGCCGGTTCTTATTCCCTTTGCCAGGCCCAGAAAACGAGCGAATGATTGAAACAATCGGATAGAAAGCGGCTGGAATTTTGATGAAGCAAACTACCATTCGTTTCAGGCTTGCTTTGACGGGAATCGGATGCACTAGTCAAAAAAAGTTCCTCCGGTCGAGTCTTATCGAATCTCGCCCGGTTCTGTGGGCCCGCTTGATTGCTATCGATCCCGAATAGCGTCAGCAATGAGCTGGCTTGATTGACAAAGCGACGTGGTTTTTGCAGTTTGGCTGCAAGCGTTAATCGATTTCGCGAACCGGCCGGTGCGTCGCTGCAAGCAGAGTGACCAGAAGAACCATACTCCCTCTGATAAGGAACATGCCAGGCAGACTCCACTGAATGGCGATTCCCGCGATCGCTATGGAGACCGGCGTGAGGCCAGCGGCTGCAAACATGAGGACGCTCAGAACCCGGCCCATCATCGCACGTTCGACGCGCTGCTGGAACCAGGCGAGCAACTGCACGTTGAGGAACGCGGCTGCGCAGCTCATGAGGAACAGGACGGCCTCCAGCGAAGGCATTCGATCGATCCATCCGATCGAGCCAAGGCATACTCCGATGGCTGCGCTGACCTGCAGCAGGAGACGTCCGCGCTTGTGCTGATTGAACAAGCCTGCAGACAGCTGGCCGGTCAGGCTGCCTGCGGCGAGCGCCGACATGAGCAGGCCAAAAGAGGCTGGCGAGCCAAACTTCTCTTTTTCAATAAATGCCACGCGGATGGTGGTCGGGCCGCTGATGGCAAAGTTGAGCACGGCGACAGCGGTGACCAGGGAAGTGAGCGCGACGTCACTCCGGACGTATCCTGAGCCGTCCACGATGGACTGGACAACATTGTTCGGCTGAGCTCCGAGAGTGGCCTCGGGTGGATCGGGCAGAGCCCACAGAGTGCCGATGATGAACAGGAAGCTGACAGCGTCAATGAAGAGAGCTTAGGCCGTTCCGAAGGCTTTGATGAACAGGGCCGCCGGCGCGGGCGCAGCGAGAGTCGTGACTTGGACCGTGGATTGGAAAAGAGCGTTGGCGGACGCGAGTTGTTGCGGCGCGACCAGAGAGGGGAGATAGGTTTGCGCGGCCGGGATGGCAAAGGCGTCGGCCACACCGAAACAGAAGGCCAGAATATAGAGCGGCCAAAGTAGAAGCGAGTGCGTCCAGATGAGCGCCGAAATGGCGGCCACAACGACTGAACCTCACGCCAAGATTGGTATCAATGAAGGAACCACCCAACAGCGATCGCAACAATCAAGAGCTTGACAAGCCAGCCTGTTGCATAAAACGCCACAAAAACGCGGTGCAACTTTATGAATGCGGCATTGGTGAGGATGAGTGGTAATGGGCCTATCACCCACACCGCACCGGCAAATTTGAGCGCATCCGGAACGGAATGAATTCCCAGTCCTGCGGCGGCATATGTAAAAACACCGCAGGTCAGAAATGGGAGAGGACTCGTCAAGGCAATCGCCTTCGTTTCGGCACCATGACGCCAAATCTCGGGGTAGGAAAAGCGTCGGTGAATCCAATCGCCAGCGAAGATCCAGTCAGTAAGCGAAGAGGCAACACCGGAACACAGAGTGATCGCAATGAGGTGGATCCAATGCATGCTGGGAATCCTCCGAATGCGGTCGAATCATACTTGTACGAGTGGCTTTGTGCAACTCCATTTCGGAAAATCGGAAATTAGCGTCAACTTTCGCAAGGTCTCAGCCCAAGTCATCCATCGAGCTACATCAGCGCAACTCACCGCTCCGGGGAGGTCGCCAGCTACCCGGTAATTACTTGTGAGTAAACAGCATCGACCTGGAGTTAGATTGCCCCTGGTGACAGCAATGTTGGGTTTAGGCCTTCCCGGTCTAATCAGTGGGCCCCTGCCGCAGGTCGTCCCCTTTCAACCCGCTTGAAGAACCAGACAAGCACAGCACCGACCAGGCAGAGCAAAGCGAGCCATCGAAAAACGTCAACAAAGGCCCAATCGGTAGCTTGATACTGCAGTTCGCTGTACATTTGCACTTCCGCGGGAAACCGGGTATGGCCTGGGCCAAAGTGGGGAGTCAATGCATGCATCCGCGTCGCGAGGCCAGCTTCGAACTGCTGCCCGCTCAGGGGAACGTAGTTTGTCAATTCGCTCTGATGTGCGGCGCCGCGCCGAGTCAACAGGGTTGAGCAAACCGAAATACCAATGGAACCACCAATATTGCGCATCAGATTGTAGAGCCCGCTGGCACCGCCAATTTGCTCGCGACGCAGCGTCCCATACGCCTGCGTGGTAATCGGTACAAAGATGAATCCGACGCCGAATCCAGTAATCAGGATAGGGGCCAGTAAGGTCCAGGGACTGATTTCAGTGGTAATGCCTCCCATATACAAGGTTGTAAGAGCGAATAGAACGAACCCAAAGGTGAGCAGGTACCGTGAGTCGATCTTTTCTGACAGGTAGGCAATCAATGGCATTGCCAAGATGCTCCCGATTCCCCGCGGGGCCACCACAACTCCAGCCGTAAACGCGGTGTAGCCCAAAAGCTCCTGATAGAACAGCGGAAGCACTGTGACTGTCGAATAGATAGAAATGCCGAAGAGTAGAATCAACACGCAACCCAGCGCAAAGTTCCGATCCTTTAGAACGCGCAGATTCACGAGCGGATTTTCCGCTCGCCAACTGTGCCACACAAACCAAACGAAGCTCACGACGAGCAGCACCGCAGCCCAGCGAATCCATGTAGCCCCGAACCAATCGTCTTCCTGCCCCTTGTCCAGGATGACCTGCAGGCAGCCAGTCCAAACCACCAGTGTGCCGAGGCCTATGCTGTCGAAGCTAGACGATTTGCCACCCTTCATGTGCGGCGGGTCATGGACAAATCTTGAGATCATCAGGATGGCCAGGATGCCGACGGGTATGTTGATGTAAAATGCGTACCGCCAGCTGTACGCATCGGTGAGCCAACCTCCCAACGTAGGTCCCAGGACCGGAGCGCAAACCACACCAAATCCAAAGAGCGACATCGCTACGCCGCGTTTTTCCGGAGGAAAACTCTCGAGAAGAATTGACTGCGAGAGGGGTTGCAGGGCTCCTCCGCCGGCTCCTTGCAGAATGCGCGCCAAAAGCATGAGTCCCAGGGTCGGCGCAGCACCGCATGCAAACGACGATGCCGTGAAGATTGCGACACACGTGAGCAGGAAGCGCTTCCGCCCAAACTTCAAAGCGCACCAGTTCGATGCGGGAAGCACGATGGCGTTTGCCACTAGGTAGCTCGTCAGCACCCAAGTAGCCTCGTCGGTGGAGGCCGAGAGCGAACCAGCAATGTAAGGAAGAGCAACAGAGGCAATTGCCGTGTCGAGCACCTCCATGAATGTGGCAAGCATGACGGAGATGCCAATGATCCATGGATTCACGCTTCCGCCGGAGACGTTGAATGGGGCTGAATTCTGGAGATGCTCCTTGGTTCTCTCCGGTTCGAATACTGCCTCTCGCTCCGACATGCCTTTTGCTCACTCCTGAGGGGTTCAATCGAGAATGATTTCTTGACGCGTCCCTGCATGAGGCTTTGGCGAACTCAATTGAGACGGAAGCGTCGAGCGATACCCTCGAAGCATACGCGATTTATTCGTGAACAGTTTTCATGAAGGGTCCAAGAGACAATCCGTGGCCTGCATGAGCGGCCTGTCAATTCACTGGGGATTTGGAGCCCTCGCTCAAGATCTGGTCTGCGATCTGCATTTTAGGGCTTGGTGTCATGCCGTCTTGATTGCCTCAAAATGTGTTTACTCGCTGCTGTTCATATGCGTTCCTCAAAAATGCGCACTTTTCGTCGCTGGACGACGCCCATCGAGAGCGGGTCGCTAAGACCCCCTAGGAATGGATGCTCTGGAGGGCGGGAGGTTGCATATCGCGAAGCGTAAATACTGTTTTACTCAGCGTGTTCGATACACCCTTCTAGTGTCGGATCCTTTCCCCATGCACGAGAGAGGATGCCAGTAAGGCCTGTTGGACCAACCGCTGGATCCGATGAAATGCCATTACCCGGTACAATACTATGCCGTCATCTCCCCACTGTACGATCAGACCCCCAAAAAAACGGAAGTGTTTCCATAGCTGGAGTCAATCTCCGGATCGGCCATCCCCAGGGAATTGGAAGTACGACACATTCGGCAACTCTGGACACTCTCTTGCTCACTTTCGAGCGGTTTCGCGGTACTATACCTTACATTGACGAAGGGCCGCTTGTCCGCGTGCGAGCGAGCCGGACACGCCCTGGCCAGCCCTCCTTAAGAGGAGAAATCATGGTTCGAAAAATGGGTCTTTGCTTGCTTACAGTCGGTGGGATTCTGTCCATTGCGACAATGAATTTTCAAGCTCAATCGGTGTTGACCCATCATGTTCGAGAGGTATCTCGTAACCGTCAGGCAAAGTCTCTCGGACGCCTTTCCCCTGCCCAGATACTGCAGCTCGATATAGTTCTGCCGCTGCGCGATCAGGTGGGGCTGAATACGTTTCTGAAAGAGGTCTACGATCCGGCCAGCGCCTCTTATCGGCATTTCCTCACTGTTTCCGCGTTTACCGAACGCTTTGGTCCCACCGAGCAAAATTATCAGGCCGTGGTTCGTTTCGTGAAATCGAAAGGCTTCACGGTCATTGGTGGATCTCGCGATCGCATGGATGTGCAGATAAAGGGCCAAGTTTCAGCCATTGATTCTGCCTTCCATCTAAAGATGCGTACCTACCAGCACCCGACTGAGAGCCGCACTTATTACGCGCCAGACCGCGAGCCAACCACAAACCTGAAATTCCCGCTCTGGCACATCTCCGGTTTGGACAACTACTCAGTTCCGCATCCCTTGTTCCTGAAGAAGAGTGACTACGCGAAGGCGCATCACATGAAGCCGGAGGATGTTGTGTCCTATGCCACCACCGGCTCTGGCCCTTCGGCCTCGTTCCTGGGCAGCGACATGCGCGCGGCCTATTATGGCGGAACAACTCTCACCGGCGCTGGCCAGAATCTGGGATTGTTCGAGTATGCAGGTACTGACTTGACCGACCTGACCGCCTATTTCACAAACGTTGGTCAAACCAACAATGTACCGGTAACGCTTCTTTCGACGGACGGGACCAGCACGTCCTGCGTGGATACGAGCACCGGTGGAAACTGCGATGACGCAGAACAGACTCTCGACATAACGCAGGCAATCGGAATGGCTCCGGGGCTGTCGAGCTTAGTAGTCTACGTCGGATCGACTGATACGGCGATCATAAGCGCCATGACGTCGAACAGCCCGCTGCCCACCGCAATCGGCTGTTCATGGGGCTGGACACCGGCTGATCCAACCACGCTTGACCCGTATTTTGAGAAAATGGCTGCCCAAGGCCAGACCTTCTTTGCGGCCTCTGGCGACAATTCCACCTGGTCGTCGAGTAACGAAGCATGGCCGGCGGACGATGCAAATGTCGTTTCCGTCGGCGGCACGGACTTGATTACGGCCAGCGCGGCCGGCCCCTGGCAGTCGGAAACTGGCTGGACTGATAGTGGCGGAGGCATCTCGCCGGATGGGATCGCTATCCCGTCATGGCAGCAGTTCTCGGGAGTGATCAACTCCAGCAACCAGGGTTCGACCACCCTTCGCAATGGCCCTGACGTGTCAGCAAACGCGAACTTTACCTTTTATGTTTGCGCCGACCAAACCACCTGCACTGCAAACGAGTACGGTGGCACCAGTTTTGCGGCACCCATGTGGGCTGGCTACATTGCCTTGGTCAACCAGCAGCTGGTTGCCAACGGCAAATCGACCATCGGCTTCATTAACCCAACCATCTATACGCAGAATGTGACGTCCAGCTACGGAATTGGCTTCCATGACATCACGAGCGGCACATCGGGCAACTATTCGGCAGTGCCCGGCTACGACCTGGTGACCGGCTGGGGCAGCCCGAACGGGGTCGGTCTCCTCAACTCCCTTGGTTCAACGGCGTCGGCGTCCAGTTTCGGGCCTCCCGGCCGCTTCCAGCCAACTCCCATTTCCGTTGCCTCGGAAGCAACGACTGGAAGCCCGACTACCGCGAGCGCGGTTGCCAGCAACGGGTTCTCCGGAATCGTGAATCTGGCATGCTCTATCGCTGCCGTTGCGGCCAACGATCCGCCAACATGTATTCTCACCCCGGCATCGCTGATGCTAAGTGAAACGGCAGCGCAGAACTTCGCGCTGACGGTAAGCACAACCGTGGCCACCAGCGTAGAGACACGGGTGCGCTAACTTTACTGGCCACCTGTGCGAGGCATGGCGCTTGTGTTCGTGCTGCTCGCAGTTTCTCGAAGTACGCGCACTTGGTGCTCGCGCTGCTGGCTCGAGTTGTCTTGTCGGCGTAGCAGGTAGCCAACGCGGGAGAAGCGGGGGCCACCCGACGGGAGAATAAACGGCAAATGACGAGTTAAGGCGACAATCTATCCACGATTGATTCAATGCCCTTAGGATTGATTCAGAAGGGCCGATTTTGAGGGCGGCATCGATGCGACTCAAAGATAAGGTTGCGGTGATTACAGGTGCTGCGAACGGTATCGGTAGAGCGATTGCGATTCGTTTGGCGCGATAGGGCGCCAGGGTGGTCATCAACGATATTGATAAGGCCGCAGGGCAGGCGCTTGAATCTCAGATCGAAATTGACGGTGGCACATCGCTCTATCTCCACGGAGACGCTGCTTCCGAGCGTGACGTGTCAACTCTTATGACTGCAGTGAAGAACAGGTTCGGTGGGCTGGACATACTCGTTAACAATGTAACCGCCGTGCCTACCAGCGAATGGGACTCCCTGGCCGAGGTCTGCCTGAAAAGTTACTGGATTTCGATGAAAGCTGCGTTTCCTCTTATGCAACATTCAGGGTCCAGTATCGTAAATATATCGTCCGTCAACGGATTGATGGGATTCGGAAAAGAGCATGTCTACAGCAGCATGAAGGCTGCGATTTTAGGTCTGTCTCGCTCAATGGTCGGGGAATTCTCCCCGCACGGTATCCGAATCAATTGCATCTGCCCGGGCCCAATCGTGACAGAAGGATGGAAAGCGCGCTTTGCGCGAGATCCGGAGATGGAACCGCGGCTCTGCAAGCTGTATCCCATCGGTAGACTGGGAAACCCGGAAGATGTCGCCAATGCCGCCCTCTTTCTTGCTTCCGACGAGTCTTCGTTCATCATCGGCGCAGTACTGACCGTTGACGGCGGACTGACCGCAGTCAACACGGCATTCATTAAGTAAGTCCCTGCACCGGGCTGGGCCTTCCAAGCGCCCCATCCTCTTGCCAAATTCGTCCGGTCAGCTGCGGTGAGGGGAATAAACATCTCGTTGTGGATGATTTGCTGACCGGACGCTATGTTTGAGCAACGGAAGAGTAACCAAGCTGAAGGCAGGGGAATTCCCGGCGGAGATCGTTAAAGTTCCTTCGCCCTGGCGGGCCGGCGAGTGAAGACTCTCCATTGCGTTGAATCAACTGTGGCCACCGTTGGGCTAGGAGTCGATCGACATTCATTGTCGTGGAGAAAGACAAGAAAAATGCACCATATGTGTTGCGGCTTGCAAACCTAAACGACTCTGCTCATTGTAATTGCAGCTTCCGGCTAACATTGCACGATCAGAGTAGAGCGTCCGATTGGCTTCTCTGATACCCGGTCCGTGGGACTCGGGCCCAGCTCCCGCTCTCGCGTTAACCGCATAGCGACTAGCCAAAGCGAGTCTCGATCTGCCGATGGCAATTTCGCGCTGGTCCAGCCACTCGAGCTAAAACTTCTAGTTGGCCAGCCAGAACGTAAGCAGCGCAGCGACCGCGACAAGGTCCATCCATGCAAACCAATCTCCCCATTTTTGATAAAGGGTAGGGTCATAACGCACGGGGACCGCGGCCAGCATCGTGGTGAAGGCGCCATCGGGGCGGGTCGACTGTTCAGCCAAGATACGTCCGCGATCATCGCTGGCGGTGAGCAGTCCAACCTTTGCATCGCGCACCAGCGTAAAGCCGTCTTCCACGGCGCGCATGAGCGCCAAGTGGCCGTGCCACTGGGCGTCGACGTCAACCCCCTGATCCCATGCAGGAGCGAGAATCAGCCCTACTTGATGGTGCGCGTAGCGGCGCGACAGCTCCGGATAGTCCAAATCGCGGCAGATTTGAATGCCGATTTTGCCCGACGGTTGAGGCAGAACCGAGATTTCACTACCCGGAGTGGACCGGGCTTCCCATGTGGGCACGAGATGGTGCTTCCGGTAAACGGTTTCGATCGTGCCGTCAGCGGAGTAAAGGCGGCCTTCGTTATACGCTCCTTTGTCGGTGACATGGATAATTCCTATCAGCACCTGGACGTGCGCATCGCGCGCTGTCTGCTGAAAGAGCGCATCAATCTTCCCTGAGGCATTGTCGGGAATGAGGGCTGTCATTTCGGGAAGAATCACAAATGCAGCGCCTTGTGCGGCGAGGGGCTTTATCTGGTCGGCATAGTTGTGCATGAGGGCCAGCGTTGTCTGCGCGTCTGGAGGGAAGATGTTCTTGCCTGCGTGTGTCTCAACCAGACCGACGAGAACGGGGTGCGTGGCAGAGGGAACAGTGTTGAGGCGCACGAAGCCGTAGATAAGAACGCAGGCGTAATAAGCAGCAAGAGCCGTGGCCATGCGGAGCCGGAGCTTTGCGGGCGCCGTGACGAGTGCGGCGACCGCAGCGGGAAGCAGGTTGACGGTGAAGCTGATTCCCCAGAGGCCGGTGACAGAGGCGAGCTGCAGGATGGGCAGGTTCTCCAGCTGCGTGTACCCAGTGTTGAGGAATGTTCCTTGCGAGAGACTGAATAGATATTCCGCGGCCACGATGACGACGGAAAAGGCGAGCGCGGCGAGCCAAGGATTACCTTTTCGCAACAATCCACGATAAAGAACCACGGCGAAGGCGAAACAAGCCGCCGGAATCAGGATCGTGGCCAACTCGAGCCAGAGCGGGAATTGAACGACGTAGCGTAGATAGTTCCAGAAATTGAGCCCGGCGAGCGCCCGCGCCACAAATGCGACGGCAAGAGCATCCCAGACACGCAATTTGGGCGCGAGGCACAGAATAGGTAGGGGCGCGAGCCATGCCAGCCACCAGACGCGATGAAGCCCAGACGACAGGAAATACGCGCCTGCGGTGAGCAAGACGGCGGACAGCACCAGCGCCGCACGGCCGGCTCGGTTATCGGGAAAGTCCATGGAGCAACCTCCGAAGTGAGCGGTGTACGAGTTTTCGGAATTCGTCTTCCGACAAACGAAAGCGGCCTGCCCTCCAAAGTGAGAGATAGCCGTGAGCGTGAGCCCACAGTTCCATAGCGATCTCCCACGCATCGTCGCGCTTGAGCTTGCCGAGCTTTATCCCCGACGACACAATATCGGCCACGATGTTCAGCGTTGGTGAGCGCCGCGCGCGAAAATCTTCGGGGAAACGCCGCGCGCCATCCCGGGGCATCGAAAAAACGTAGTCGAAGATGCGTGGATGGGCGAGGGCATAATCGATGTAACCATCCATGATATGGATCATCGATGTCTCGAAGCTGCGTTTTCCATTCGACTGAGCGAAAACTTCAACCAGTCGCTCGAATTCCGAATCAACCACGGCGTGCAGCATGGTTTCACGGTTAGGAAAGTGGTGGTAGATCGCCATGGCCGTGATGCCGGCTTCCTTACCCACGCGACGCATACTGACAGCCTGCGGTCCTTCGGTCTCGAGAATGCGGAGCGCACACTGATAAATTCGCTGCGAAGTTGAGTTCGTCTCGTCCATCTATACGCTGTATATCACATGAACTATACACTGTAAAGTGTGAATGCAGGATTGCCATTTGAAGCATCATGTGGCCACGATCCTCCGGCGTCGATCCTCGATGTCTACATGCTGGGCCACAGTGCAGGCGCGCGACTATGGTGCTCGCTAAGATAGTCTGCGCAGCAGGCAATGTCTCACAGGCACCTGTCGCATCTGAGGGCAATCGACAAATCTTGCGCTGGGCTAGTTAAGGCGCTGATAGGGCATCAGCGCCTTCCGAGTGAAGCTTTGAGGGATCGGCGTATCTCGATTAGGCGCCCCGGCCTGCAGAATATCGCTGGTTTGGGAAGGATTTAGGGTCGATGAACGCCAAATCGACCTTGCACGCATGGACAGCTGATTACTATCTGCAGGTCGGGCTGACTCGATCAATGCGTAGAAGCAGCGGGTCTCCGGGGTGTGCGCCGGACGAGGGCGTTCCCCGGAGAAACTTCCTCACCGCGGATGTTCGTCGTGGCGCACTTCATGATGCTCCACGCGCGGCCCAGCAGGGTGCGCGTAGGGATGTGCGTAGGAATGTGCATAGAAGGCACGGTTGGCCCATACGCGGTTCCACGGCGTGTGATCGATCATGATGGCGTGCGCTCCCCAGGCGAAGCCCACCGTGCCCCATCCCCACGGCCGGAACGCCGGACCGACAACGATGGCCGGCCCGAAGCGGACGCCGATGCCGCCGACAAATCCAGGCTGAGGACGATAGAACACGACCGCCGGATTGTAGAAGGGAACGTAGACATAGGCCGGGTTCACCGGCTGAATCTGGATGTAGTTGCCGTCATTCACGACCGAGTCATATGGGTTGGTGCGCAGATACCCGTAGGCATATGCCTGCTGGCGATCGCTCTGGATCGCGTCCATGACATCGTTGCGCTGCGCCAGGACGGCACTGCCCATTTGCTGCGTCCACCCGGGATCCTGCGCCATCATGTCCAGAACCTGCGGGAAAGGCAACAGCGCCATGACGCTAGGGTCGAACTGCAGGTTGTCCTCCTGGATGGCCGCGGCCAGAGGGTCGCCATGCAGCGCCGAGTGCTGGTCGGCCCAGGCGGCCGCATCGGGAATCTGCTCCCAGACCGTGGATGCGGTCAGAATCTGTGCCAGTAATGAATCGGGATCGAGCGCGATGCGCTGCACCAATTGACTAAGCTGCTGGGGAGCGATGTAGGGCGGCGGCGCCTGCGACTCCTCTGCTGGGGGATACTGCCCCTGGTCCGGCGGTGGCGGTGGAGGCGGAGGCGGAGCTTCCTGCCCTTGAGGCTGCTGAGGGGCATACTGGCCCCATCCCGGCAGCGCCGATAAGGTCACGAAGAGAGAGAAAAGCATCAGCAGGCAAGTCGGGGCAAAAGTCCGTACTGGCCTTGAATTCACCTGGTTATCCATATTACCCATATCAACATCTCCTCCTGCGGGACGAATTTCACAGCGGCCCGGTTCCAGTCCGAATTGCGATCATCCCCTGCGCTCGTCTGTCCCCGCAGTGCTAAAAGAATAAACACGGTCCCGCGCCTTCAGTTGCGGTGCCAAGGGGTTGCCCCGTTTTCGAACTTGGGTCGATTCCGATCGGGGGAAGGCCAAGGGATATGATGGGGCACTGCTCTTATCCGGGGAATGCGGAGCGCGACATCGATTTCCCGGGTCTTCGGCGGAAAGGTTCCCATGGCCAAAATGAACTCATTGTTCAGTCTAACATTCAGAGTCTAGGTCTGCCCGTTATCCGATTGATTCAACAATAGTTCGCTTTAGGTGCCCGGCAAAGGTCAGACGCTCAACCGGCGTATCCTCCTGCCAATCTGTCCTGGTTGATCGTGCGATCGGCAGGTCGATGCATGTTCCTGATTCCTCCAAAGATCGATAGTTCAGCGAGGCACACCAAAGGAAGAGGTTGCTCTCGATCGCCGAATGGAGAAAACGCACTGCTCGGCAGGGGAAACAGGGGCGCAAGTCGATCTTTCGATGGATGACCACGAGCCAAAGCACCACTACACTTTGCTTCATGCCAATATTGACTGAACCTATTGGAAGCATTCCGCGTCCGGCTTCACTGATTGAAGCGATTCTCGGTTTTCATGGGGGGAAAACAACCTCAGTAGCGCTCGATGCTGCATACTCGGAAGCCCTGCGCGACACGATCGAGCAGTTCGAACAAAGCGGATCGCCAGTGATTACCGACGGTGAGCAGACCAAACCCAGCTTCGCGACCTACCCTCTTTCCGGACTGACCAATCTTGCTCCCGACGGAGTGATTATCCCGTTCGCAGACGGCCATACGCGGCAATTGCCACGCCTGACTGCGGCGCCCTTCCGTTATGGCGTGCGTGCCGCAACATTTTTTCAGGTAGCCCGTCGCTTTACCGACCTACCCATCAAGCAGGCTGTCATATCCGCGTCCGCGCTCAGCTTGCTCTATCCATCGGAGCCAATTGCCGGATATTCACGAGAGGAGTTTCTCGCAGATCTGGTCGATGAGGCCGAGGCGGATATTCGAGGCGCGCTTGAAGCCGGAGCAGCCAGCGTACAAATTGACTTTACTGAAGCCAGGTTGTCGCTAAAGCTCGATCCGACGGGCGAACTGCTGCGAAGCTTTGTTGCTCTCAATAATCGGGTTCTCGATCGCTTTAATTCTGAAGACCGCCAGCGCATTGGAGTTCATGTTTGCCCCGGAGGCGATCACGACTCCACGCACAGTGCGGATATCGATTATGCAGGGCTGTTGCCTGAACTGTTCGGTTTGAATGCTGGTCGCTTCTATCTGCAGATGGCCAGCGAGCCGGACAGGAAACGCATTCTCGCCCTCGTCAGGCAATTGCTGAAACCCAATCACACTGTGTTTGTCGGTGTAATCGATCCGATCGATCCGAAAGTCGAGACGGCCTCCGAGGTTCGCGACCGGGTTCTCGATGCTGCTTCACTTTTGCCGGTCGAGCAACTGGGAACGACGGACGACTGCGGCTTCGCTCCCTTCTCCGATGACACTTCGACCTCGCGCGAGATTGCATTCGCGAAAATCCGAGCCAGAGTCGAGGGCACGGAACTGGCTGCCCGGGTGCTGGGCTCCTAAGGGAACCTGGAATCGCTCTTCGACACAAATTTGCACCGCGAAGCCGAAACTGTGTCCGCAGCCAGACCAGCGAGGGAAGCGAGCAGCGATGTCGTGCTGGCAGGACCAGGAACGATAAGCGTCCTTACTGTGCGAGTAATCTTTCTTCGAGAACGGAAGCGTTTTCGCTCGAATCCGCGGTTCAATCCCGATCCAGAAAAAGACCTCGGCGTTAACGACCGGGTCGAAGAATACCCCTCGGCACAGGGATAGTGCCACATCAAGGATGATCCGCACCGATTGTGCGCCCGTGTGGCTCGCATCCTCCACGCTGGAAGCGTAACAAGCTCTTTCAAATCCACGAAACTGTGACCGATCCCAGCCGCGGAGTACATTCTCGCGCATCATGGTGCGCGCCCATTCCAACCAACCAGGCTACCGTGCAACATTGGCAACGCGTGCTTCTCTGATGGGTTTTCCAGCCTGGATGTTGGTGTCGTCTGCTTTGGACATACATCCTCGTTTCCGATTGTGCTGCCAGACTACTTCATTGGCTCACTCGTGTCCGGGAATACAGTCCCGGCATTGTGCTGTGCGTGAGAGAGCAAGGCACGAACCTCGTCATCGGACGTCTGATCAAAATTCCGGTAGAAGTTGCCCACAGCCAGGAATGGGTTGGGCGTTGATAGGCAAATGATTTCATCGACTTCGCTCTGGAGTTCATTGCACGAACTCTCCGCGGCGACCGGTACTGCGGCAATGACCCGTCGCGCGCGCGACCGCAGCGCCCGTACCGCAGCCAACATGCTTGCTCCGGTTGCTAACCCGTCGTCGATGACGATCGTGGTAAGCCCTTCAAGCCCCGTCGGCGCTCGTCCGTCGCGGTAGACCTGCTCACGACGTGCGATTTCCAGTTTTTCCCGCTCTATGACAGCTTCGATCACCGCTCGGGAGATGCCCATTTGCTCTACAACCTTCTGGTTGATGGCTACCATTCCTCCGCTGGCAATCGCTCCCATGGCCAACTCACCTTGTCCAGGGACGCCAAGTTTGCGGACCACAAAGATATCCAATTGCAGGTTCAGGGCGCACGCCACCTCGTAGGCGACGGGCACACCGCCCCGTGGTAACCCAAGCACGATCGTATCTGCCCGGCTCCGCCACGTCTCGAGCGCTCTTGCCAATACGCGACCTGCATCTCTACGGTCCTGGAATACCATGCAATCACCACAGATGAAGTATGCGACCTGTTCAGGATCGGCGAAGCGCCGCCATTCGTTCAGCGACAGCCACGGAAGGCGGAGCGCTCCCCGGCGAGCGTTTCTTGATGAGTGGGTGACCGCATTCGCACTTGAGATTTCGCTTCTCTTCCGGACGATTCTCAACCAATTCCGTCTTGTGGCAGGCCACTCACCTCAGCATGACTTTCTGCATCATGCCCCTCCCATCGAGGAGGCTTTGTGTTCTCCAATTGGAGGTAATTTTTCCCTGCGGGCAGCGACTCCTGATTCTAGCCGCACCACCTTATTCGTAACAGCTCGATTCTAGGCTTCTTGCAATGGGTTTGTCCGGCCCGTACCAGCGGGGAAGCCTGAACAAGGTTCTCGTCATCAAAAATAGCGATTTTCATGAATCTACACGCCGCCTGCCGGCTTCCAAACAGGTGGGTATGAGAAACCGGTACCTTATAGGGGCGACATTGCTTGCTGGCTCTCTGGCCTTTTCTCAGGGCCCGGCGGACCAGGAGCTGTCGGCAGATGCATTGGCGCGACAAGTCGTAGCCAACGAGGTGAAGACCCAGGACGATAGCCATTGGATGTATCAGCAGACAACGACAAAGGCGAGGATGAGCGAAACGGCAGAAGTCATAGAGTCAAAAACAGGTGATCTCCGACGGCTCCTTCTGCGTAACGGTCAGCCGCTCACTTGGGATCAGCAAAGATCGGAAGACGAGGGAATGGAAAAATTCGTCAATGATGCCGAGCAACAGCGGAAACAGCAGCAAGCTGCAAACGAAGACTCACACAAGATGATGAATCTGCTCACCCTCTCGACCGAGGCGTTGACCTTCAGCTATGCCGGGCAGAGCGCAAACACGATCAAGCTGGACTTCCGGCCGAATCCGGCATTCCATCCTCCATCACGGGAGGCGCACGTACTGCACGAGATGGCAGGGCAAGTAACTATCGATAAAACGCACAAGCGGTTAGTCGAAATCACTGGCCATCTACTGCATGAGGTTCGATTCGGTGGCTTCCTTGGCCACCTGGACCAGGGAGGGACCTTCGATGTCCGCCAGGAACAAGTGGCTCCGAATCATTGGGAGGTCACGCTGCTGAAAGTTGATATGAAGGGAAAGGCCCTTTTCTTCAAGACAATCAGCGTGCAACAAGATGAGACGCGCAGTCACTTTCAGCGAGTGCCGGATACGCTGGCCCTCTCGGATGCTGCGGAGTTGCTGAGCAAGCAGCAAGCCAGCCCCAACTGATTCTCAATCGATCAAGAGAGACCCTGGGGACATGGCCAATCGCCTCAGATTCAATGTTCCCTGGCGACGGGAAGGGCCGAGGTCGTAGGTGGGAACTTCTACCTGAAAGGAAATTGCGCGAACTTTTATTCGGATTTTGGCACCGTCCGTTTTCAGAAATGGTGGTTTACCGGCGGTGAGGGGCGCCGAGATAAGTTTCATCCAGCTGATCGATTGACGGACATCCGAGCAGGGTGAGGGTAAGATCGAGATCGTCCCTCAGGATCTTAATTGCGCGGGCAACGCCGGCCTCTCCCGCAGCGGCCAATCCATAGGCGTAAGCCCGTCCGATCAGCACCGCGCGAGCGCCGAGGCAAATCGCCTTAGCGATATCGCTGCCCCGGCGCACGCCGCCGTCCATCAGGACTTCGACTTGGCCGCCGACCGCATCCACAATCTCAGGCAGAGCATGAAGCGACGGAGAGACGCAGTCCAACTGCCGTCCGCCGTGGTTTGAAACAACCACCGCTGCAACTCCTTCATCTACAGCACGCCGGCCATCATCGCCGGTAAGAACCCCCTTAGCCACAATCGGGCCCGGCCACACCTCGCGTATCCATCGCAGGTCTTCCCAGCTCGCTCCTGCGTGGGAAAGCGCGGCTCCCACATCGATCAGGTCCATGGGGCCTTTTCCTGGAATTACAACATTGCCCAGTTTAGGAACACCGCCATCAAGCAGGAAGGAAGCAAGCCAACGAGGGTGCGCGAGGATGTTGGGAAGGAAGCGTGCCTTTGGCAGCAGGGAGGGAGCCAAGAGTTCCTTCATGCCGTTGCGCGGGTCGCGTTCGCGCTTGCCTGCCATGGGAGTATCGAGGGTTAGCACCAGTGCGGAGTAGCCGGCGCGGCGTGCCCGATCGATGGCACCTTCGGCTGCCTGGCGACCTCCAAGCAGATACAACTGGTACCAGAGCGGACCGGTGGAGGCGGCCTTCACATCCTCCAGTTTGTGGCCGGAGATTGTTGGCAAGGTATAGATCGTACCCGCCTTACCGGCAGCGCGGGCCACGCCCGCCTCGCCTTCCGAGTGCATCAGACGGATGTAGCTGACGGGAGCAAGGATGGCGGGGAAGGCGAGTTGGTGACCGAGCACGCTCACGGTCGTCTTGCAGTCATACACCGCAACACCGCTGCGCGGACGAAATGTCGTATCGCGAAAGGCGCGGCAGTTTTCCGCCAGCGTGACTTCGGCATCCGCGCCACCGTCGAGATAGTCGAAGACCGACCTGGGGACCCTTCTCTCGGCCAGTCGGCGAAGATCTTCGATATTAACGATGGCAGATGAGTTTAGCTTCCGGTTTGACATGGGTTCGTCTCGAGTTGGGACCGTCCTCCAAATACTATCTGGTTTCCTTAAAGAATGCATCGTTTCCGATGCAGATTAGCGACCACACCGCAGCAATCGGAGGGCATGGACTCAACTGCTGCTTGTCAGTCGTAGTGAGTAAAAGCCATCGCCAACAGGTTCCACGAAGTCGCGCCTACCCACGCGAAGATCGTTAGCCCTTGAGGAACGCCAGGCTACATCCAGCTGAAATTCCCGCAGCTTTGCAGTGCCATCAGGCAAATGATCCGAACAAAAAATGGAGAGCGCGTTGAATGATGAGCCTCCTGCTTCTCCTGAAGAAATACGGAGACAACGAGGCTATTCATGTTCAACCGTTCTCAAAAAACATTTTCCTGGTCTCTGCGATAAAGTCTCCACGCGGCGGCGGCGCTTGCATCGTCGTCAAAAGATACTGGAACTGACAAAGGCTCTCCAGTCAACTCTCTCGGATGTACCGGCACCCTCGCCGGTCAGCTTGTGCAAGACGTTGAACACCCCGGAACATACCCTGGAGAAAATGTGTCCCCGAGAGAGCGCTTCGATTCGAGCAAGATATCGTCGTGCTCGCGCGGACAATTCGGTGCGCCGGAAGGAGCAGCTTCGACGAGACGTTCGCAAAATCTTGCGGAAGCTGCACGGCGAAGGCAATTACCCCACGATCAAGCAGGTTGGAGATCTGCTCGGCAGTTGAACCATAATCAGACCACCGGAAGTTCCTTGCTTTCAATCTCACCCGCAACAGCGCGCTTGCTGTTGAAGCGTAATGTGGCCAGAACTACAAGATTGAAGCACATTGTATGCATTCACCTGGAAGACCAGACTCCACGTGTTCGAGCTGCCTTGTTCAAGCCTGAAGACCAACTGTCCGCAAAGCCAGCTATTCGGCCAAGTGGATGAACGCGCAGCGAAGCGCGCTGAATCGTATTCCTGGACCTGACCCGTTCGGTACGAATCCTTGCCCGTAGGCCTAACACCCGGGTGGATCGAAACCCGCGCCTCGCCTTTGAAGACTCGGGCGGCACGAAGTTCTGAGCGCGGCGACCCATGGGTTGGAGCCGAATTATCGTTGGGAGAGATCCAGCAACACCACATTTGAGCGCTCCTGCACTCGTTCGAGGACCACGTCACGACCATCTGGCGAGATATCGAAATCGCGAATATTGAAATCGGGAGCGAGGTGGGTCAACTGCCTCTCGGCTCCAGTCGCCAGGTCGATGAGCCAGAGGTCCTGATGTTGAATTTCTCCTCGAAGCATCACGAGAGCCCGTCCCCCTCGAAGAAAGACCAGATGTCGGGCCCCCCGAGTCAGAGTCAGAGCCGGCAATGGGTGCGGTGCGGCCTCGGCCGTGACTGCTTTCACAGAAAAGGTGGTGCCGATGTCGGGTCCGGAGTAGACAACAATGCTCCCATCGGGCGCCCACGCCGGATCAACCGAATACTCCCCGACGAAGGAAGTGGGTGAGCCACCGTTGATCGGCACACGGAACAGGTGTGGGACGCCGTGATCGTTGGCCGCCGAGGTGATCGATTGGTCATCAGGTGACCATGCAAGCGCGCCCTGCAGATCGAGCGAATTAGTTACGACCCGCGCGTTCATGCCGTCCGCCTGCATCGCATACAAGAGCGTTCGCCCATTTTGCCGGACCGGGAACGCGA
>DATDLS010000299.1:0-32854 GCA_036519195.1 Occallatibacter sp.
CGTGCCGGCCGCCGGAAAATCGGTCTCCAAACCTACGCTAGCTATCCACGACAAAAATGTCCAGCCTCAGCAAATCCATCAGCGCAACACAGGAATCAACAACGCTAACACCGGCTAACTCCCAACCGGATCGTTATCCCACGCAATGAAAGCCTCGCTAGCACGCACACAATAAGCTATCTGGTTGTAAAATCATGCTTTAAAGCGAAATCTAAAAGAGCCGCACCCGGTCCAATTCCGTGGATGATTGAAGCCGCGGTCATTTTGTCGGGAGTAGTCCGTCACTGGCTCGATTTCTTCGTAATTCTTGTGTTGCTTTTGTCCAACGCTCTGGTTGGATTTTGGGAAGAGCATCAGGCGGGAGACGCGATTGCCGCATTGAAGGCTCGGTTGGCAATCAAGGCGAGGGTGAAGCGTGACGGCAAGTGGGAGGATCCAAAAGCAAGCGATCTGGTGCCTGGCGACGTAGTTCGCCTCAGACTTGGCGATATTGTGCCGGCAGATGCGCGTCTTCTTGATGGCGACTCGATCGAGGTAGATCAGTCGGCTTTGACCGGGGAGTCATTGCCCGTTACGGCCAAGCCTGGCGGCCAAGTCTATTCCGGGTCCATCATCCGCCAGGGTGAAATAGACGCCATGGTCTATGCGACCGGTACGAACACCTACTTTGGCAAGACGGCGCAAATGGTGCAGTCCGCACACACAGTCAGTCACTTCCAGAAGGCAGTGATGAAGATCGGCGACTACCTGATCATCCTGGCCGTCGCGCTGGTCGCCTTGATTCTTGCCTTCGCCCTCTTCCGGGGCGACAAGGTCCTCACCACGCTCGAATTCTGCCTGGTGCTTCTGGTAGCGGCGATCCCCGTCGCCATGCCCACAGTGCTGTCTGTCACGATGGCTGTGGGCGCGCGGTTGCTGGCAAAAAAGGAAGCGATAGTAACGCGCCTGTCGGCGATCGAGGAACTGGCCGGGGTCGACGTGCTCTGCTCTGACAAGACCGGCACACTCACGCAGAACAAACTGACACTTGGCGATCCGTTCACGGTGGACGGCATTGCACCCGACAAGGTGATTCTCTGGGCGGCGCTTGCCTCCCGTGCAGAAGACAAGGACACTATCGACCTTGCGGTCATAGGAGGTGTGAAGGACGACAAGGATCTGAAGAGCTGCAAGGTTTTGCACTTCATGCCGTTCGATCCAGTCCACAAGCGCACGGAAGCCACCGTCAAAGGAGAGGACGGGAAGCAGTTCTTTGTGGCCAAGGGCGCCCCTCAGGTGATTCTCAAGATGGCGACCAACGCTGGCGACGTCAAGGAGGCCGTGGAGAAAACCATCCTTGACTTTGCGGGGCGCGGCTACCGTTCCCTGGGCGTTGCCAGGGCCGATGAGGAAGGCAAGTGGAAATTTGTCGGTATGTTGCCGCTGTTTGATCCGCCGCGCGAGCAGGCCAAAGCAACCATCGCAAGCGCGGTCCAGATGGGCGTGAAGATCAAGATGGTTACGGGCGATCAAATTGCCATCGCACGGGAAACCTCGAAACAACTGGGACTGGGCACGAACATCCTGGATGCCAGCTCACTGGGAGACCTCAAGAAGGATGCGACCCCAGAGCAAGCCAAAGCCATTGAAGACGCGGATGGCTTCGCGCAGGTCTTCCCCGAACACAAGTTTCACATTATTGACGTGCTGCAGAAACATGGCCATATCGTCGGCATGACCGGCGACGGAGTCAATGATGCGCCGGCATTGAAGAAAGCCGACTGCGGGATCGCTGTATCCGGTGCGACAGATGCCGCCCGAGCGGCAGCGTCCATCGTGCTTCTTGCGTCTGGCCTGTCGGTGATCATCGACGCGATCAAGGAGAGTCGCCGCATCTTCCAGCGGATGAACAGCTATGCCATTTACCGCATCGCGGAGACGTTGCGGGTGCTGTTCTTCATGACGCTGGCGATCCTGGTGTTCAACTTCTATCCAGTCACAGCGGTGATGATCGTCATGATCGCATTGCTCAACGACGGAGCCATTCTCTCGATCGCGTATGACAACGTTCACTACAGGGACAAGCCCGAAGCATGGAACATGCGCCTGGTGCTTAGCATCGCCACGGTGCTCGGTGTCATCGGCGTTCTGGCTGCGTTCGGTCTTTTCTACCTTGCCGAGCGCGTCTTTCACCTGGACCGCTTGCACGCCCAAACATTGATGTACCTAAAGCTTTCCGTGGCCGGACATCTGACGATCTTCCTCACGCGAACCCGCGGTCCATTCTGGTCCATACGCCCCGCGAAGACTCTATGGATAGCAGTACTTGGCACTCAGATCGTAGCAACGTTGATCGCGGTTTACGGGCTCTTCATGGCGCCCCTTGGATGGAAGTGGGCAGGCTTCGTGTGGGGCTACGCAATCGTCTGGGCCCTGATCAACGATCGTATCAAGCTTCTCGCGTATAAGATTTTCGATCCGGTCAAGGCCGAGGCTAAACCTGAGGCCAAATCCGAGCCAAAGACTGGGGGCAAAACTGACGAGCCAAGGCCTCAAGCCAAAGACAATCCGAATGTAGAAGCCAAAGCCGATCAGCCGAAGGCGGAAGCCAAGGCCGATGCACCTAAGCCCGATGCCAAAGCTGAGGAGCCGATGCCCGAAGCCAAGGCAGCGTCCGATTTGACGCCACAGATCGCTAAGCGAGCCTACGAACTCTACGGGGAGCGAGCCGGCAACGACGGTACAGCAGTTCTGGATTGGAAGAAGGCGGAGCAGGAGGTTCGGAACGATGAAGCCAAGGCTGAGCCGAAGCCTGAGGTTAAAGCTGACCAGCCTAAGCCTGAGGCCAAGGCTGATGAGCCGAAGCCAGTGGCCGGGGTTGACAAGCCAAAGACCGAAGCCAAGGCAGAGCCTACGCCTGAGGCCAAAGCTGAGCCAAAGCCTGAGGCTAAAGCCGACGCACCTTCGCCTGAAGCCAAGGCTGAGCCCAAGGCCGAGGCCAAGGCTGACGAGCCGAAGCCTGTGGCCAAAGCGGATCCAGAGCCTGAGGCCAAGGCTGGCGAGCCAGAGCCTGTGGCCAAAGCGGGTCCAGAGCCTGAGGCCAAGGCTGACGAGCCGAAGCCTGAAGCCAAGGCTGCGCCAAAGTCTGAGGCCAAAGCCGATCTGCCGAAGCCTGAAGGCAACGGCGAGCCACAGCCTGATGTGTCGCCACAACTCGTCAAGCGAGTTCATGAACTCTACGAGCAACTTGGGCGCGAGGACGTTCAATCCGTTCAAGATTGGGAGAAAGCGCATCCGGAACTTGAGGAACAAGAATCCCACAAATAAGCACGAGCAAACAACGAGGCGGGCATGACTGACAAATTGGATATAAAAATCAGCTCCAAGGATTTCCGCGTGCCGCCGGGCAAGAAAGTCGACCTCAGTAAATGGCCGACAGTTGTCGAGCCCTTCTCAAAGTCGAAAAAGGAATATAAGCAACTGTTGCAGCAGCACATTGAGAAGCTGAGCTCTCTGCAAAACCTTCACTACGCATCGCACAAGTATGCGCTGCTTTTAGTGTTTCAGGGCATGGATGGCGCCGGAAAAGACGGGGCAATCCGTCACGTCATGTCGGGCGTCAATCCTGAAGGCTGCGAAGTGTTCAGCTTCAAGCAGCCCAGCGCCGAAGAGCTCGACCATGATTTTCTCTGGCGCACCACTTGCCGCCTTCCTGAGCGGGGCCGGATTGGCATTTTCAACCGTTCCTATTACGAGGAGGTGCTGGTGGTTCGGGTGCATCCGGAGATTCTTCGCGCCCAGGGACTGCCTGAGGAGTTGCGCGACGAGAAGAACATCTGGAAGCAAAGATTTGACTCCATCGCGGATATGGAGAAACACCTTCATCGCAATGGAACGCAGATCGTCAAGATATTTCTGCACCTCTCGAACGACGAGCAACGAAAGCGATTTCTTGCACGGATCGATGAGCCGGACAAAAACTGGAAGTTCAGCAGCTCCGACATTCACGAGAGGAAATACTGGAAGCTCTACATGAAGGCCTACGAAGACTGCTTTCACGCGACCAGCACTCATCATGCGCCGTGGTTCGTCGTACCCGCCGACGATAAGGAAAACGCACGGCTGATCGTTTCGCAAATCGTTCTGGACGCGCTCGGGGGCCTGAAGATGGCCTATCCCAAGACGACAGAGATGCGGCGCCTTGAACTACTCGCCATCAAAAAGATGTTGGCGAAATGACGCCGGAGTTCCATTGTCGGCAGGCACGAGAAAGCCGGTGTCTGCCCACCCCACCGCGCTGTTAGCAGCTACTGAGAGATTGAAAGGAATTGTCAAAATGGCTACCACTGAACTACCCATCAAGGTTGAGAAGGATGACGTGTCTCAAACCTTCAGCAAGAATTTCGATCAGTATGGAAATTCATCCGGCTTCATCTTCGATGTAAGTCTGTCGACCGCGATTGCGGCAGACGGCCGAAACGAAGAACGAGCTCCAAGGCCCAAGGGGCCGCTCTCGCCTGAGATGCTGGACAAGATGAATCGCTACTGGCGCGCAGCGAATTATTTGTGCATTGGCCAAATTTATCTCTTCGAAAATCCTCTCCTGCGCGAGCCGCTCAAGGCATCGCAGATCAAGCCGCGATTGCTCGGCCATTGGGGAACTTCGCCCGGACAGAACCTCATTTACATACACTTGAATCGGCTCATCAAAGAGCACGATGTGGACATCATTTACATTTCAGGCCCGGGACACGGAGGCCCTTCGCTGAATGCCTGTTCTTATCTCGAGGGTTCTTACACCGAGGTTCACCCGGAGATTACGCACGATGAAAACGGCTTGCGGCTTATGTTCCGCAAGTTTTCGACGCCGGGCGGCGTCCCCAGCCACTGCGGGCCGCACGTCCCGAATTCCATCCACGAGGGAGGAGAGCTTGGCTACTCGCTCGTTCATGCGTTCGGCGCGGCCTTCGATAATCCCGACCTGATTGTTGCCTGCGTCGTTGGCGACGGCGAGTCCGAAACCTGTCCGCTCGAAGGAAGCTGGAAGTCGGTCAACTTCGTTAATCCGGTGCGCGACGGCGCCGTGTTGCCGATCCTTCATCTGAACGGATACAAAATCTCCGGCCCAACTGCCCTGGCACGCACCAGCGACGCGGATTTGAAGGCTCTCTATGTAGGGCGGGGGTACAAGCCTTACTTTGTCGAAGGCGACGAACCGGAGGTCGTGCATCAACTGCTGGCGCAAACGCTCGACGATTGCTATGCCGAGATTCGCGGCATTCAACAGGAGGCACGCAAGAACGGCTTCAAGGTGCAGCCCGTCTGGCCCATGATCATCCTGCGCACGCCCAAAGGGTGGACCTGCCCGAAGGAAGTGGATGGAATCCCGGTCGAAGGCACCTTCCGTGCACACCAGGTCCCGCTCGCAACGGTCAAAGACAATCCTGAGCATCTCAAGATTCTTGAAGCATGGATGAAGAGCTACAAAGCCGAAGAACTGTTCGACAAGAGCGGCAAGTTCATTGACGAACTCGCCGCTCTCTCGCCTGGGGGCAACCGCCGCATGGGAGGCAATCCCCACGTAAACGGCGGTCGGGAGTTAATCACCCTCGCGCTGCCCGATTTCACTGACTACGCGCTTGAGATTCCAGGACCGGGTCAGGTTCTGGCCGAGGCTCCGCGTAAGCTGGGCGACTTCTTCCGCGACATATTCAAAATAAATCCAAAAAACTTTCGCATGTTCTGCCCTGATGAGTCGAATTCCAATCGTCTGAACTCCATCTTCGAGGCCACCAAGCGTTGCTCGATGGCCGAAATTGTCTCGATCGACGATGAACTCGGACCGGATGGCCGCGTGATGGAAGTGCTGAGCGAGCATCTCTGCCAGGGATGGCTTGAGGGCTACTTGCTTACGGGTCGTCATGGCATGTGGTCTTCTTACGAGGCTTTCGCGCAGGTGGTCGATTCGATGACCACCCAACATGCCAAATGGCTTGAACAATGCCGCGAGTACCCGTGGCGCAGGCCGCTTGCGTCTCTGAATGTTCTGCTCACAAGTCACGCCTGGCGCAACGACCACAATGGTTTCAGCCACCAGGCCACCGGATACGTAGTCAATGCATTGGAGCGCAGGAGTGAAGTCATCCGCGTGTATTATCCACCGGACTCCAACTGCCTTCTTAGTGTTTTCGACCATTGCCTGCGTAGCCGCAATTACGTGAATGTCGTCACTTGCGGAAAGCAGCCGCAGCTGCAATGGCTGAACATGGACGAAGCTCTCGAGCATTGCTCGCGCGGCGCGTCCACCTGGAAGTTTGCCACCAACGACGGAGGGGGCGAACCGGATGTTGTGCTAGCCTGCGCCGGCGATGTGCCGACAATCGAGATCTGCGCGGCATCGTGGCTCTTGCAGAAGCACGTGCCCGGCATCAAGGTGCGAGTCGTCAACGTTGTGGACCTGATGACCCTGATGTTCCCTGACAAGCATGCGCACGGGATGGACGAAATGTCGTTCAACGCACTATTCACTGAGGACGCGCCGGTGGTCTTCGCCTTCCACAACAATCGCTGGCTCATCCACACCCTGGTTCATGGACGCTCCAATGAAGGCCGCTTCCATGTGCACGGTTATATGGATTGCGGAACGACCACCACGCCTTTCGACATGGTGGTGCTGAACGAAATGAGCCGGTTCCACCTGGCGCTGGATGCGTTGAAGCACATCCCCCGCCTTCGTTTGCAAGCTGAGAATGCGAAAAGATTCTTCAACCAGGAATTGATCAGGCACCACGACTATATCCGCGAGCATCTGGAGGATATGCCGGAGATCAGGAACTGGCAGTGGACTAAGGACTTCAGCGATTCCACCGCACCGGCTCCACTGGCCAAGGGACATCCCGGGAAGGCTATGTTCACCGACAGTTAGGCACTATCCAGTTGAAATTGAGGCGGAGGCTGGCTGTCGCAGGAGATTGCGATAGCAGCCCCTCCGCTTTCTGGAACACGACGCGTGGGGAAAAGAGTGAATGATCTAAAAGCACCTTTCGATTGGCTGAGTATTGATGGAATGGACGCGCTGGTAGAGTTGGCGCTGAATCTTCACTGGTCCTGGAACCACGCAGCGGATGAGTTGTGGGAAGCGCTCGACAAGGAGCTCTGGGCGGCGACCCAAAATCCATGGGTCATCTTGCGGACAGTCTCTCACGAAAAGATCAAGGCTGCGTTGGGCACGGTGGGGTTCCACCGCCGTCTCGACACTTTGCTTCAACAGGATCGAGAATCCTATCGTGCAGACGCATGGTTCCAACACAAACATCCTGGCGCCGGGATTTCCACGATCGCCTACTTCAGCATGGAGTTTATGTTGAGCGAGGCGCTGCCCGTCTATTCGGGTGGGTTGGGCAATGTGGCGGGCGACCAGATGAAGGCGGCGAGCGACCTGGGTGTTCCGGTAGTTGGGGTCGGCTTGCTGTACGGCCAGGGATATTTCCGCCAGGACTTCGATTCGAATGACCGCCAGCAAGCGCTCTATCCGGTCAATGATCCGGGGCAGTTGCCAATCCGGCCTTTGCGCCAACCGAATGGCGAATGGTTGCGAATGCAGATTCAACTTCCCGGTTCAAAGATATGGCTGCGCTGTTGGAAAGTATCGGTGGGAAGATCAAAGCTCTACTTGCTCGACACCAACGACTTTGCCAATACCGCCGCCCACCGGGGTATCACCAGTGAACTCTACGGCGGCGACGCTGAGATGCGCCTGAAGCAGGAGATTGTCCTCGGCATCGGAGGATGGCGACTGCTTCGAGCAATTGGATTACAGCCGGAGGTGTGCCATCTCAACGAAGGTCATGCGGCGTTTGCCACGCTTGAACGAGCACGCTCCTACATGCAGGATCACAAGAAGCCATTCGATCTTGCCATGACGATCACGCGGGCTGGCAATGTGTTCACTACGCATACGGCGGTGAGTGCCGGCTTTGACCGCTTCGATCCTGGGCTGATTCGCACTTACCTGACCCATTACGCAGCGGATGAACTCGCCATCTCGGTCGATAAATTGCTCGCTTTGGGAAGGAAGAACCGGGAAGACAATTCGGAGCCATTCAACATGGCTTATCTTGCGGTTCGCGGCAGCGGGCAAATTAATGGCGTGAGCAAACTCCATGGGAAAGTGAGCCGGCAGATATTCCAGCCGCTTTTTCCCCGCTGGCCCCAGGATGAGGTCCCAATCGGCTCTGTGACCAACGGGATTCATGTTCCCACCTGGGACTCAGAAGCGGCAGATGCGCTCTGGACCACAGCTTGCGGTGAGCAGCGTTGGCGCGGAGATCGTCCAGCCGAACAGATCATCCGCAAGCTCACCGACGCGCAGTTGTGGCAAATGCGCACAAATGAACGCAAGACGCTGATTGCCCGCATGCGCAAGCGGTACGCTTCTCAACTTGCTTCCGAAGGTAGGGACCTGACGGATACCAGCGGTGTGTTTGATGAAAATGCGTTGACCCTCGGATTTGCGCGCCGATTCGCCACCTATAAGCGTCCCAATCTTCTTTTGCACGATACCGAACGGCTGGTGCGCCTGCTCACCAATCCTCGCATGCCTGTTCAGTTAATCCTCGCCGGAAAGGCACATCCCCAAGACCTACCTGGACAGGCTCTCATCAAACAGTGGAAGGATTTTGTCAAGCGCCCCGAGATTCAGGGACGCGTGGTTTTCCTCAACGACTACGACATGATGCTCGCCCAGGAATTGGTCCAGGGGATCGATCTCTGGATCAACACGCCTCGGCGTCCCTGGGAGGCCTGCGGCACAAGTGGAATGAAGGTTCTCGTTAACGGCGGTCTAAATCTCTCCGAATTGGACGGCTGGTGGGCAGAGGTCTATTCACCCGAGGTTGGTTGGGCCATCGGGGACGGTCAGGAACATGGCGATGACCCTGAGTGGGATGCCAGAGAGGCAGAGCATTTGTATCCTTTGCTGGAAGGGGAAGTGACTCAGGAGTTCTACGAGCGCGGGGAGTCGGGTATGCCATGCAAGTGGCTGGGACGCATCCGCGAGAGCATGGCGCAGCTCACGCCGGAGTTTTCCGCAACACGCGCCATCCGCGAATATACCGAGAGTCATTATTTGCGTGCAGCGTCAGGTTATCGCGATCGGGCAGCGGACGATGGTGCGCTCGGGTCGAATCTGCTTCGCTGGAAATCGGAGACTGATCGGCATTGGGATACGGTGTGTTTTAGTTCAGTGAAAAGCGAGACGCACGATGGCGAGCATTTCTTTCAGGTCCAGATTTCTCCGGGCCGCCTGACGCGCGATCAAATACAGGTTGAACTCTACGCAGACTCGATTCAGGGTGAGCAACCAACAATTGAACCGATGAACTCAGCCGAACCGCGGCCGGATTCACCGGGCGCATTCGTCTATTCAGCTCAGGTATCCGCAACTCGTCCGGCAAGTGACTATACTGCGCGCGTTATTCCCCACCATCGCAGTGCTTCGGTGCCACTCGAAGCCGAGCAGATCGAATGGCAACGCTGATGGACAACCTCGGAATCATGGAACGAGCGCGGCAAATCTTGAGCGCCGCGGGTCGCCGTGCCCGGAAGCAGGAGGCCGCCAATCGACAATCCGCAAGAATTTCGAGCGGGCTCCCTAGCAACACAGTGGGATCGACTCCGCGACCGATCTGGATGGTGACTGAAGCCAGAGTTACAGAGTGCCACCATGAGCTTGTCAGAATCAGCGCGTTGACCCTGCGGATCACAGATGACCCCAACAGGCTGATCGTTTCGTTCATCTACTACGCTCACGCGCGAACACACTACGACAGCTTCTTATCGCCTGTAGCCATGTCAAAGGGTGAAACCTTCTCTGTTTACTACAACGCTTTGAACCCCAGCGAGAATACTCAGTCACCGTGCGAGCCCACAGAGAGAAACCCAGTGCCAGATATCACCATTCTTGGCTTCACTACTCTCTCGATTCTCTTTTTCACCATGGTTCGCGGGTAAAGGTGGCTATCGAGTGCCCGCGATGTTGAAAGACTGAATGATAAAGAGAGCAAGCTCATGGTGCTCCGAAGTGTCTCAACCGGAGACCCTTTTTGCGACTACAGATGCTTTCCAGCCGGATCGATCGGAAAGCCTCCAGTGTGGCCTCACGAATGAACGCCACACGGCCTGAAATCGATCGCATCACACCTTTGCTCTCGGTGAGTCGGCAGCCGCATCCGGGGGCAACTCGGACGGTACGTCGAGGCGCGCTACGCCGATCCGGTTATCGGCCATCCCATAATAGACGTCGAAGCGATCAGGGGCGCCTAGATCGTCGCGCCGATCGATGCCGGTCGGGAACACGACATGGGCGACGGTCCCATGGCATTCTGCCGGCAATTCGGGTCTCAGCACCGGCTCCGTCGATCGATAGCGGATCATTTGCGGATGCTCCTTCGAGAGCACCATCACCCCGGCCGAGTAACAAAGATGGTGTTCAGAGGAATTCGGTTGCGGTTTCCCGCTGACGCCGTGATAGAGAATCAACCAGCCGTAGCGGGTCATAATCGGGGGCGTACCTGCGCCTATCTTGAGCCTTTCCCAGGGCGATACTGGAGTCGCCAAGCGGTGATGGGAAGTAAACCTGCCAAGGCGATGCAGGTCACGACTCTGCATGGCCATTGTGCAATAGGAAATCCAGATGCTCTCCCGATCGAGATCCACCTCGCGGGAAGTCGGACAACAGGCAGTTTCCTCCGGTCGAGTGCCGGGGAAGAGCGGGCGATGAAGCATCGCCAGTTCCGGATGCCCGGACGGATTTGGAATTGCGACGGGGAAGAGGCTGGCATCTTTGTCATCCACGTTGCCCAATTCAATGCCGTGCCAACGCGCGTAGGTTGCGAGACCGAGGCGCTCCCAGTGAAAGAGATCTTCCGATATCGCCAGGGCTATGCGCGGACCCTGGGCCGAGAAGGCAGTGTAGGACATTAGGTAGCGTTGAAGTGGCTCAACATAAGTGACGCGGGGATCCTCGCAGCCGCCGCCGTTGGGCCGGCGCTCATAATCGGCTTCCGGCTCCAATGCGATGCCGAGCCTCTCGACGCCTGCCGGATCGCCGGCTTCGTTGAATTTCACACGCGCTATGCCTATGTGCGAATAATTTCCTTTCGCGACCAGCCGAGGGAACAAGTAGAGCTGACCGTCGTGTCCGCGAGCGGCTGCTGGATTCAGGACGCCTTCAACTTCATTGGGATTGCCTGGCTCCGGCTCCATCATCATCCCCAGGCGTTGCAACTTGAATCCACTCATCGAATCTCCTCGCGAGCGCACGTTCACTTACGGCCTAAGCAAGCGATGATTGTGTTGATGGCCAGGTTGGTATCGTCTGGTCCTTTAACAGGGATTGAGACCACACCTGCCTGTTCTGCCGGATAATCGTTCCCGCCGGGGAACAAGGCATCCCCGATATAGACCATCTCTTTCAACGGAAGGTGGAGAATGTCTTTCAGTTTTCCGATTCCATAAGCCTTGTCAATGCCAGGCTTGGTCACGTCGATCGAGGTTGCACCGCCCATGCGGACGGAGAACTCCGGGATAAGGCTCTTAAGGATCGCTGTGATCTTCTTCCGTTTGGCGAAATCGGTATCCCATTTCTCCTTTTCCGCCAAGGGAGCTTGCTGACCCAATGCGGAAAATGTGACCTGGCTTCCCCGGTCCTCAATTACTCTTCCCCAAACCTTCTCGGCGTGAAAGCCCGATTCAGCGGCGGCCTTGTTAAGGGAATCGACGATTTTCTTTCTTTGCTCCGCTGTCAGATTCTCTGAATAGAGTTCCGTCCACTTCCCATTGTATTGAAAGAATTTTGTCCCGCACGTTGGAAGCAGGGACAAATTCGCGAGGAGACTGCCCTGGGGAAGATCGGTGAGAAGCTGCTTTTCAAACTGGGTCCACGCGCCCCCGGAGATGACTGCTACTTTGACGATGCCTAGAAGGTCGTGCAGTAATGCCGCGGTTTGGGGAGCGAGGGACGACTTACTGGGCGCCAAGGTTCCGTCAAGATCGAACACAATGAGCTTCTTCATTCATCTCCATCTCTCTAAGAGTTCGAGAAATCAGCGTGAGGTTCCGCACCTTGCACCATCTCATTCGTCAATTCCGCGCTATCCCCAATTCCTTATGATCCAGGGATTGCAATCTCAAGGAGGGTTACTTCCTGGCTGGGTTTAAATGCACACTCTCCGGCCTCTGCAGGCAAGAGCCAAACGTCTCCTTTGCCTACGGCATAAGGAATGTTGGCATGTTCAAGCTGTCCTGAGCCCCCGATGCAAACCAAGACACGCGGCTCTCCAATGGCTCCAACCGGGAAGGGAGCCGCGCCGAGTAATCGCCACAACCGGAACGGTTCGCAATCAAAGAGCATCTCGCGCTCGACGGGCATAGTGGTCTCGATCCGGGGCGCGACCAGTCCACAGTCGTTCCCTTCAAAATCTATGCAGGCAAACGCCTGATCGTCCTGAAGAGGCCGTGGTTTTCCAGTCGTCGCGTCGACATGGCCCCAGTCGTAAAGGCGGAATGTGACGTCGCTGTTTTGCTGGACTTCAAAGACAACAATGTCGTCGCCCAACGTGTGAACTGTTCCCGCAGGGATAAACACTGCGTCGCCGGTCTTGGGGCCAATGCCCACCAGACAATCGGCAATCGCTCCACTAGCGATGGAATGCCGGAGACTGTCGGCAGTGGTGCCGGGTTTCAAGCCCGCATAGATCTGGCTTCCTTTTTCTGCCTCGATCACGACCCAGGCTTCGGTCTTACCCGTTTCGCCTGCTGGAATCAGGTCTGGGTAGGAGTCGCTGGGATGAACCTGCACTGAAAGCATTTCGCGTGCATCAAGAAATTTAAGGAGCAGCGGAAAGCGGCTGAAGCGGGGAGCCAGCTTACCCATCAGTTGTTCTCGATGTTGTTCCATCAATCGACCGATGGTCTGACCCTTCAGCGGTCCGTTTGCAACCTGGCTTTGATGATCGTCGCGATCGCTGAGAATCCACGCTTCGCCGATCAGTCCGTCACCCGGAAGCGGCATGGAGAGAAGGCCGGACAAGCGACGACCGCCCCAAAGGCGATATTGATAGATTGGATCGAACCGGAGAGGATACAACTGTTTTTTGTCCATTGTTTGCCGTCCGTGTTTCATCATCGAAAACCGCGATTCGATAAGATGCTAGTGTGAGTGCATTGTCTGCACCCACCAAATCATCGCTGTATTGGTACGGCAGGTGAGGCCAGACTCAATTCGGAGCACTTGCAGGCGCCGCAGGTTGCCGATGACCGTTTGGAATCCATGCCAAGTCGCCACTCAGAACGTAAATAGCGAGTGCCGCCGCCATAAGAAACGCGCCCACCCAGAAACGCCAGTCACGATGCATCCGTCTCCAGTAGGGACCGGGGCCTGGCTCGCCGCCCTCGCCGCTGTTTCCCTCATGGTTGTGTTTGCTCCCGGTCATATCTTCTCCATCGCTTGAGAATACTCTCCGCGGCGTGCGGCTTGGTTGCAACGTGCGCGATGATGCAAAGCCTGCTGTGCTGCCACTACGTTGCTCTCCTGTCCCTTCCAGATCTCCAATGCGGGTTGCTGGATGGCGCGCGAAAACGAAAATGCAACCGCCCATGGCAGCCGCGACTTGAATCTGGCATTCATCGCATTCAAGCGGGCAGAGGCCAGCTTCGCCGATTGACCGCCCGACAAGAACGCGATCGCAGGAACAGCAGCAGGGACGGCTCGTAGGAAGCAGTTCACCGTTGCGTCGGCCACTTCATCCACGGACTCCTGTCGGACGCTGGCCAGTCCGGGGAGCACCATGTTCGGCTTAAGAATCATCCCCTCGAGCCGGACTCGTTGTGCAAACAACTGGCTGAACACCGTTCGCAGTACTTCGTCCGTGGCCTTGTAACATTGCTCCAGCGAATGATCGCCATCCATGAGCACTTCAGGTTCTACAACAGGAACAATGCCAGCTTCCTGGCACAGCGCCGCGTAGCGAGCAAGGGCATGCGCATTGGCCTGGATCGAACCCCAGCTTGGAATTCCATCGCCAATCGCAATCACCGCGCGCCACTTGGCAAAGCGCGCGCCCATTCTTGAGTATTCGGCTAGGCGGCTGCGCAATCCGTCCAGGCCTTCAGTTGCTTTCTCGCCGGGATGTCCTGCCAGTTCTTTTGCGCCAGCATCCACTTTGATCCCGGGAATGATTCCCGCTTCGATCAGGACTTTGATGAAGGGAGTGCCATCGCTTTTTTGCTGCCGGATGGTCTCGTCGTAGAGAATCGCGCCGCCGATGCACTCACCAAGCCGGGGAGTGGTGACGATCAATTCGCGATAGGCTCGCCGAGCTTCGACAGTCTGCGGAATTCCCAGCTGGGCAAAACGCTTGTTACACGTTGGGTTGCTTTCATCCATCGCCAGCAGGCCCTTGTCGCTCGCGAAAAGGGCCTTTGCTGTGTCTTCGAGTTGCTGCACATCCATTTGAGCGTGCTCCTCTGAGTCCCGTACTGTCGCGGTGCATTTGTTGCGCGTTTGTTAGGCGAAGACTTTCTCATCATGCACGGTGTACGAACTATGTTCGGTTCCTGCAATGATCTTCTTCGCCTTGTCGACCGCATCTTCTGTGCCATGGACAACAAGCAGATACTTGTCGGTCTTCAGAGCCACTTCATACTTGAGCACACTGTCCTTCGGGATGCCGATGCTCACCAAGCCTGCTCCTAGCGCGCTGACGCCTCCCACCACGACTGCTCCTTCAAGGCCTGCAATAATCCAGGCCACCAGAGGTCCGGCTATGAGAATCGGCCCTAGTCCGGGTATGAGAAACATTCCCGATCCGAAGAGAAGACCCCAGAATCCGCCCCAAAAAGCTCCGATCTTGCCCCAGCGCTTCATGCGGTCCCCGGTGTTGTAGTAGCCAACCACATGCTCGTCCGTGTGCGTATCTTTTCCTGCGATCGAGAGACTCTTCATGTCCACACCGGCCTCTTGCAGTTCCTTGATGGCGCGTTCCGCTTGTTCGTGAGTGTCGTAGATAGCTACCACAGAATTTGTAATGCTCATTGCCTTCTCCATGTCTAACGGGTGAGTGGGAATTATTTCGGGGGAAGTTCTCCCGACATGCAGCGCGTCGGTGACAGAGGTTTGTCGCCTGGCCAGCGTCTGCTCAGTGTCGAATCCATTGACATTCGCGCCGGAATCGGTGAACGTCTTTGAAATCAAGTCTTCCATTTCTGACTATGAAGTTCTGAGCAAATCAGCGCACATGCTGAAGGGCTTATGTTTGCACGTGTGCTATCCATTCAGCGCTACGCCGCGAGGTTGCGAGATATCGTGGCGCAATGCAGGCGAGCAACCTCCGGGCAGACTCAAGCCGAATGATCCGGAAACGCAACGGGGCCGCCTCAGCCCTGTCTTCGCGAATTCAGAATAGTGAACCCGGAATTGTGGTTCAGTTGGCCAATCCATCGAAAAGCGACGCCGGAAACTCGCGATTGCGTGAACTTCATCGGCATTTCGCCTTCCGAGCCGAGTCTATTGTGGCGGATTAGCCAAAAGCTGTTTCAGCGCGTTGATTGCTTTTTGGGCGTCTGCGAGTTGAGCTGTGGCTTGATCACGCGTCGCCTTCGACAGCGGCGCCTGTGCTCCAGCTTGTTTCCCAGTAATTGGCCCCGCTTGCCCCGGCGCAGTTCCAAACAACGATCCCAGCGCTTCGTCGAGAGTCGGCTCCATGACGACCTTATCTCCCGTCGCGACAATCACGCGCTTCAGTTGGGGGAAGTTCGTGCCTTCGGCCTTGAGGTAAAGAGGAACGACATAGAGGAATGAGTTCTCGATCGGAATGACGATGAGTTTGCCACGAATGACTCCCGAACCCTTTTGATCCCAGAGGGTCAACTGCTGCGAGATAGTCGTGCTCTGGTCGATCATCGCACTGATCTGGTTCGGTCCAAAGATCAGTTTGTCTTTCGGAAGCTCGTAGAACAGCATCTTCCCGTAGTCGGGGAAATCGCACCGGGCGGCCAGCCATGCGATCATGTTGTCCCTTTTTTGCGGCGTGAAAGGAGTCATGATCAGGTACTCAAGCTGTCCGCTTCCGGGAAGCTTCATCAGCATGTAGTAAGGATCCATCGGATTGACCGCCCCATCGTACTTCTCCTGTGGAGGAACCCAGAGATCTTCGCGGTTGTAAAACACCTGCGGGTCGGTCATATGGAAGGTCTCGTACTGTGTCGATTGGATTCCGAACAGGTCTTCGGGATAGCGCAGATGAGCCTTCAGGTCCGGCGAGAGATCGGCCAGATCCTTGAAGACTCCAGGAAATGCCTGTTCATACATAGCGAGAACGGGGTCCTTGGAATCCATCGCGTAAAACGAAACGCTCCCGTCATACATATCCACGACGACCTTGACGGAGTTGCGAATGTAGTTCATTCCCTTTGCCGAACCACTCGCCTGCGGATTGGAATAGGGGTAGCGATCGGAATATGTATATGCGTCCTGAATCCAATAAAGCTTACCTGCGCTCAAAACGGCATACGGGTCCTGATCGAGAAGCAGGAAGGGTGCAACTTGGGAAACGCGCTCTTGAACACTTCTCCAAATCTGAATTCGGCTTTGCGGCGTCAGGTAGGAGGTTAGCAGAATATTGATGTCCTTCTGAGTCCAGGCGAACAGCAGCCTTTTCCAAATGCTGTCGAGTGGGATTCCGCCCTTCCCCTGGTAGCTTGCATAAACGTTTTCATTGCCCTTGGGATAGTCGAACTCTTTTATCCCGGTGGAGACGATCTTGTACCCAGGCGCGACCTCTCCGAAATAAATAGCGGGCTGCGTTATATTCAGCCCGAATTGCGATTCGGCAGGAACATTGTCAACAAGGTATTGCGGGAGGCCTCCACCTGTCGTGTTCGAGACAGAATTCATCACCAGCCCCTCACCGTGTGTGAACTGAAGAGTTTCGTTGACCCAGGTCTGAGCCTCTGAAGGAAGTTGCGACGCAAGTTCCCTGGACGCGAGCATCACTTGATGGTAGCCATCCTGCAGACGATATCGATCCACATCCACGTTATAGAACTGGTAGTAAAGACGAATCGCCTGTGTCTGCTGATAGGTCTGCAGTAGCGGACGCGAGTCCCAGAGACGGATATTCTCGATTGTATCCGTGTTTCTCGCGATCACTTCAGGAGTCAGATCGGAGAGAGCTGGGTAAGCGGTCTCCTGAATGCCATCCAGCCTATAGGCCTTGCGCGTGAAGGCAATGTAATGGTTGAGGTACGGCATTTCAAGGCTTAGTTCGTTGGGTTTCACCATGAAGTTCTCAAACAGCAAAGGAAGCGCCATCACGGCAACTACATATAGCGCCACGTAAACCACGGCTCCGGCGACAATGTGCATGGTGCGCGCCCGAACAAATCCAACAGCAAGGAGCACGCAGGCGAGCGCGGAGATCCCGGTCATCACCCAGAGTGCGACTTTCGTGACATGCGCTGCGGCATATCCAGCTCCATGGACCACGCCGAGTGTCGAATAGACAAGCTCATAGTGGTCGAGAATGAAGCTCCACCCAAAGTTGGCCACGAGGATGAACAGAAGCACCATAAAGTGCCGCCGAACGCCGTCTGGCACTGTGATCTTTCCGGTCGACTTCGACTGCCGGACTCCGAAGATCGAACATAAGGTGAGAATTGCGAGCGCCGAAACCGTCAACACAGTAATGCTTCCCTGCAACAATTCATAGAATGGAAGGCGGAATACATAGAAACCCACATCGAGACCAAAAAGTGGGTCCGCGATTCCAAACGAGCCGCCGTAGTGAAAACGTAGAAACGTATCCCATTGGCCAGAAACGCTCAGCGCAAAAATCAGTGAGAGAACCACGATGGCAAAATAAACAAAGAAAACCAGCAGCCTGGGGCTGATGTCGACATTGATGGTCTTGCTTGCGTCGGCGGGGTGCGTGAAGGCTTTGTTAAAGAAGCTTTCTCCATCCACCAGGTCGATGTTCTTTGCCGCAAAGCGAAGATTAAGCCATAGATAAAACACTGAAACAATTAAGGTAACCGCGAATATTCCCCACTTGACCGAGAGAAGTGTCCAGAATATGCCCTGGTAGTCGAGTTGCCGCATCCAGAGCCACTTTTGAACAAGGCCCAGAAAAGCCGAAAGAACGACCCCAATCCCAACCAACGCAACAAGACCCCACCTCACTAGAAACCCAATGGATGGTGGAAGGGCCCGTCGTTCGCGGTTAGACGGTTCAGTCTTTAGCGGTGTGATTTTCTCAACGGCTGTCGCGTTCATAGTTCACTCCTCAGCACGCCCCGACCAGGCATACTGTCGCGGGGCCGCCACGAGTACTATCCAAGACAACACAACCGAAAGTCCGGTCAATTGTGAGCAGAACCGAATCTTCTCCGATATCTAAGATTGGTCACGCAATGTTGAATTCTCCGACTGGCTTACCCGTTGAGTTTCAACGGAGAGGGTTATGTTCATGGCGTCTTTGCCTATATTGGTTTTGAATAGTGGTTCTTCTTCCATCAAGTTCTCGGTGTATGGAACCGGCGACGGCGAACCGCAGAAACTCCACGAGGGCGCGGTGGATGGCATCGGCACCGATCAGGGTGAGTTCTGGATCAAGGATGCCAAAGGTAAGAAAGTGGTCGATGAGACCCCGGCCCTGCCCAGCCGAGCCGCTGCCTTCAAACTGGTGGCTGATGCGCTGCACTCGAAGGACTTCCCCACACCATCGGCCATCGGCCATCGAATGGTTTCCGGCGGTCCAACAGTTCAGACAAACCAGCGCATCACTCCCTCATTGATTGAAGAGATGGAGCGCTACAAGGCCTTCGCACCACTGCACACGCCTATCGCTATCTACATCATGCGCGAAGCAATACGGCAGTTTCCCGGCATTCCCAATTTCGTTTGCCTGGACACCTGGTTTCATCGCCACATGCCGGAAGTTGTCACCCGGCTGCCGATTCCGGAGGAATATGCCGCAATGGGCGTACGCCGCTACGGCGCCCATGGCCTCTCCTACGAATCGATCGTTTATCAGCTTGCGCCAGAAGTACCGCAGAAGCTCATTGTCGCGCACCTCGGCAATGGCGCGTCAATCGCGGCAATCCGGAATGGGCAAGGCATGAACACCTCGATGAGCCTTACGCCTCTTGGCGGTATCATAAGCGGCACACGTACCGGCGATATCGATCCTGGAGTGCTCCTGTTTATCCTGCGCAAGATTGCGGAGACGGCCAGAGACACCGTCGAGGCCGCCGACCTATTGGAGGCCATAATCAGCAAGAAAGCCGGCCTCCTGGGTGTGAGCGAACTCTCCAGCGACATGCGCGACCTGCGCGATGCCATCGCGCACGGCAACTTGAAGGCTCGGCTCGCCGTAGAGAAGTTCACCCGGACCATTGCCACGTGGATCAGCGGGTATGTAGCCGAGCTAGATGGGCTGGACATGCTGGTTTTCACCGGCGGCATCGGAGAAAACGACGGTGCTACCCGCGCTGAAGTGTGCGCGGAATTGGGCAAGCTGGGCATCACGCTTGACTCGGCGCGCAACAACGTTCAAGGCGCGGCGGTGATTTCAGCAGAACACTCAGCAGTGATGGTGCGCGTGATTCCCCCGGCCGAGGACCTGATGATTGTCAACCATGTGGTTCGGCTTCTTGCAGAGTAGCCTCTCAGAAATCCGCTATGACTGAAGTTCAAACTGATTCTTGTTCGGAAAACACAACGATTCCCGGGTTTCCTTAAGCCTCGAGGCTGTGGCTGGCTAAATCAAGTTAGAGATTCCTATTTCACATTCGCGTCTCGCAGAAGCTTGAGCCGCCGCTCTTCGTATTCCTCGCTTGTGATCTCTCCGGCGGTATATCTCCTTTTGAGGAGTTGCAGGGGCGTTTGCATTTCCCGGTAAGTAGATCGGCGCATCGGCGTCATAAATGACAAGAAGAACATCCAAAAGAATATCCAGACAATCCACCAAATCCAGTGCATTCCACCAAAATAGTAGGACATCGTTTGACTCCGAGCTTTGCGGTTTTTTGTTTGACGACTGGTGCCGGTGAGTTAGGAAATGTCTTCACTGGATAGCGCGAGCGCGATGCCAACACCTCGAATGATGAACTGACTTCCAACTGACGGGACGGTCATAGGTCGCAGCGACGCGACCCTGATTGAGGTGAATCTACGACTGGCAGTGATGGTTTTGCTGTCCACAATCGACCAGGGTTTGCGGCTTATGCGCGGGCGGTTTCCACAACGGTCAGTAGCTCTGCCATTCTCTCGCGGATTCTCAATCGCCCTCCGTCTGACCGGCGTCCACTACTCTTGCTGGTCGTGTGTCTGTATTGTCGCTTTGGACGCCGCAGTCTAGCAAGGATGTATACGATTGCTCAGCGTATTCAACCGCAACGTGGAAAACTGCAGATGCAAGAGACGCAAAGCCTTCTGGAAGATGGTGACCACAAGTGTATCCAGACTGAATGTTGCAAATAACGTGCGCCACTATTTTCCCCGGAAAATATTTGCGAGAACTGCAGCTTGATTGTAGTTATCACCAGGGGCACCTACCAGCTCGCCTCGACACTAGCCGCTCATCAAAACCAAGGGAGGGAAAATCATGAATACACAAAATGCCCTATTCAACACAGACCAGGGCGTGAGCGATAACGGGCAAGAACAAGAACGAACTTTCCAAGAGGAAGATACTGGAAAGCGATTCGATGCGATCGGGACCGGTGAATCCAAGAGCACTGTGCACATTCCTCATCACAAGACGTGTTGCTGCCAATCCTGCTGGCCGAAAAATATGAACTCGTACCTTTAGCGAAGACTCGCGATGGCGAGACTCTCCCGTACAGGTCGCGTCAGCGAAAACCAAGGCGCAGATTCCATGCTGCCGGCCTTGCTTGGCAAGCAAGTCTCGAAATACTTACCGCACCACAACAGAAGCAAGAAACGAGCGTGACCGTTTAGGCACAATCACCCTGACGTCTCCGTTGTCCGATCCGGCCAAGAACGACGCCGAACACACCCGATTTCACGGTCAGGACTCGCTCTTCCTCCGCCATCCCTCCAACCCGATTCTCAGCGGGAAAGACTGGCCTTATCCGGTCAACAGCGTCTTCAACGCCGGTGTCGTCCGTCTGGAAGACGGAGACACCCTGCTGCTTTGTCGCGTCGAAGATCGGCGTGGCTTGTCGCACCTTTGTGCGGCCCGATCCGCCAATGGAATCGATGGCTGGCGCATCGATCCGCAGCCGACGCTGGAAGCGAATCCGCGCGAATATCCCGAAGAAATCTGGGGAATAGAAGATCCGCGTATCACCTACCTGCCGGAGTTGAAGCAATATGCGGTCGCTTACACCTCCTTTGCCAGAGCGGGGCCCGGCGTGTCGCTGACCATGACAAAAGACTTCAAGACCTTCGAACGCTACGGCGTGATCATGACGCCGGAAGACAAGGACGCCGCCCTGCTGCCGCGCAGGATCGGAGGACTCTGGGCGCTGGTGCATCGCCCGACGACATCGCTCGGCGCTCATATGTGGATCTCGTACTCGCCCAACCTTAAGCACTGGGGCGGCCATCGGGTGCTGCTCGAAGCTCGCCGCGGCGGATGGTGGGACGCCAACAAGATCGGGCTTTGTTCTCCGTTCATCGAGACCGAAAAAGGCTGGCTGGCGATTTATCACGGCGTGCGCAAGACCGCTGCCGGCAGCATCTACCGTCTCGGTCTTGCTCTGTTCGACCTCGAGAAGCCGGATGTGTGCCTGCAACGCGGAGACTGCTGGATTTTCAGCCCGGAGGCCCCATACGAGCGGAACGGAGATGTCCCCGAGGTGGTCTTTCCTTGCGGGCAGACCATCGGGGCCGACGGGGACACCATCAATCTCTACTACGGTGCCGGCGACTCCTGCATGGCGTTGGCTACCGGCAGCATTCGCACTCTCTTTTCCTGGCTCGACCACAACGCAAGCTGGGGCGACGACCCACATGTCCCATAGCTACCCAGATCAGCTCAAATCGCGATCTGGCGGGTTTTGGCGGAAAACTCACTGATCAAAGTGCGCGTCATTCCTCTCTCCGAGGACCGGATGATTGTCAACCATGTGTGGTGCGGTTACTCGGAGAGTAATCTGTCAAGATCCTATCGTGGAAGGACAAGCATGCGGCTCGAATCGTCAAGGCGCCTTCTCTGCTTTGGTATTTGCGGCCGACGCTCCGGAAGCGCTTTCTTCTCCGTCATTTTCCCAGTTGATCTGCAGTTCTTCGGTCCGGTCAAGAACCGCATCGCCGCGGGCCGCTCCAAAATAGTCCCAGGCCCATTCGACAAAGGCCTCGATCTTCGCGCGGGTGGAAGATAACAGAGCAGCATGTACTCCGAGCCAGGCCGCGAAGGCGATCGCGCCGTGGAGTTCGTGGCGATGCTCGCCGACTTCGGCCACCGCCGAGTTACGTCCAATCATCGCCATGATGCCTTTGTCAAAATATTGGAATGAGTCTCTTGGCTTCCCTACAATGTCCAAAAGGATGTTCTTCGCGCAACACTTGCCAGACTGTTCCGCCACAGAGGCAAGTTGGGGTAGCGGTTTACCATCCTTGCCTTTGATATTGGCGAAGTCCCCGAGGACATAGACGCCCTGTAGACCGGGCACCGTGAGGTCCGCTTGAGCATCAATTCGACCGCCATGCCCCGTTTTGATCCCCAGGTTGCTTGAAAGGGGCACCGCCTGGAGGCCGCCTGCCCAGATGACAGTGTGTGTCAGGATCCTGGAGCCGTCTGAGAGTACGACGTGCCCAGCCCCGATCTCCTTCACCTTTGTACCCAGGCGAAGTTGCACTCCTCGCTCTTCGAGCATTTTAGCGGCATATGCTTGAGCCGAAGGGGAAAAGGTACTGAGAACTGCATTGCCGGCATCCACCAGGAGGATCTGCGCACGGTCCACACCAAGATCCTTGTACGCCTTGTCGCGGTTCCTGCTCTTCAGCCATGATTGCAGCATGTCCCCAAACGCACCTGCCATCTCCGTGCCCGTGGGGCCAGCTCCTACGATGACGAAGTTTAGCGCTCCCTTTGCAAGGAGCGAGGGGTCGCGATCCGCAGATTCGAGCATGGCCAGGATGCGTGAGCGTAGCAGTTCGGCATCGTGCAGTGAGTAAAGTGGGTAGCTAAACTTGTCCGCTCCGGGTGTACCGAAAAAGTTTGCCTGCGAGCCGGCAGCGAGCACCAGAAAGTCACCTTGGTATTGCTGTCCCTGGGCTGTTTCCACCTTATGTGCGTTGAGATCTATAGAGACGACCTCCGTCATTTTCACATCTACGTTGGGGTGGCCGAAAAGCGTGCCGCGCAAATTGAAGGCCACATTGTTGGGAGCGAGAATTGCGGTGGCGACCTGGTAGAGCAGCGGCTGGAACTGCTGATAGTTGTTCTTGTCGAGCAAGGTAACCCGAACATTCGGGTTTGCAGCGAGCTTGCGAGCACAGTTCAGCCCGGCGAAACCACCCCCCACAATCACGACGTGTTGTGCGCCGTTCGGAATTTGATCAATTGAATCGGTCACAGCTGCTGGACCTCACAGGCACTAACAGACGTATTGGTGGCCGTCGACGAGGGGATCAACTTCATCAAAGAATGACATCGACTGCACAGTCGAGATCACGGTTTGTGCGCCGACGGAATCAAAGCGTTCCACGCATCAATGGCACGAGCGACACCGAGGCCACGGCCTGCGGGCAAAACAAGGAGAAGGGACCGCTCCCTCACCTCCTTAAGTTTGCTGACAACTTATGAGCCAGCTCACAGGTACCGCCGCCATGGACGGCAAGGGAACGGCACGAGCAGTTGAAATCCACACAAGGTACTCCATGCTTCGCTGTAGCGAAAGCGCGCCCTCCGGTTGAGTCATGGCTTCTACGGTCCTGATCAGTGCGGAAAAGAGCTATGAAAAAGACGTTCGAATGGACAATTCATCGTCAACAATCAGGAGCTTCACTCCTGCATCGCGCATCGTTACCTTTCCCTGAGAACAACCTAAAGGACTCGACCAACTATTCCATTGCACAACTCAAAAGACCGTTCAATAGTGCTCATGCTCTTAGTCTGCGGGTCGATCACTTCGGATGAGCTTGCGAGGCTGGAGGAATTCGGGCGGCTTGGAAGTCGTGCTCAGGCAATTGGTCGAGCAAGAAGATTGTTAAGAGCGATTTATCCACCTGGATGCGGACGTACTAACTGACGGATCCAAGCTTGCGAAAACGATTCATCGAAAAGCTGATCCGGGACCACGTAGTACTGATCATCTCTGCCAAAGTTTCTTGCGTGACATGAGGAATAGAGCTCGCCGGTTCCCCCTGCTGGCAACATCATCATTTCCTGTGATCACCTTGAACTCGCCCCCCAGGTCAAGTTCTGATCTGTTTTGCTCCCGCGGTCATGAAACCACTTCACTCCTGCGTGCGCACAGATCTTCTCGTACGCCGGTGTCGTATTTCGTCGAGGTGAGCACTGTTGCTCAGTCATCTAGTCGGGGGCTTGAAATAATAAGCAGGAAGAATGTTGACGCTTGCATTCATCCCGGCCTTCAGAGCTAAAGCGGGCCATTGGAAAGTCCGTGTATCGGCAGATGTCGCCTTTCAATCAAGCCGAAGTAACTGCACACGTCAACGGAAGGCAAGCTCGACATATCCCGCGGTGCAACTGGCAGGCTGGTCGATGCAACGGCTTGAGGTTAGGGCAAGTCATCGCATAGTTGTGGCGTTCTCAAATGAGATCTTCGTACCACTGAAATGTTCCCGCCGCGACACTTACGCCAATTAAATACAAGCGAAAGCAGGCAGCATGACTCACATTGGCACAAATCTCGACGGATGCCTTCCCCGGGACGTTCGATCATCTGCGCCCGCACCGGTGCTGTCGATGGGGGGAAGCCTTCCCTTGCCGACGCGCATTGCTTTTGTCGGGAACTACCTGCCGCGCCAGTGCGGCATCGCCACGTTTACCACTGATCTATGCAACGCCCTGGCGACAGAGTTTGGCAGCGAACGGCTCTTCGCCATTCCAGTGAATGACCCGGATTCGGCCTACGACTATCCCAAGGAAGTGCGACTGGAGCTTGAACAGGAAGATTTGACCTCCTATGAACGGGCTGCCGATTTTCTCAATTTCAATGGAAACGACCTGGTCTGCGTGCAACATGAATACGGCATCTACGGTGGAGTTGCGGGCTAGTACCTAGTCGCCCTGCTTCGCAAATTGAAGATGCCTGTTGTGACAACGCTGCACACAGTCCTGCGCAATCCAAATCCTGATCAACGAATTGTGCTCGAAGAAATCGCGCGCCTTTCCGATCGCCTCATCGTCATGAGCGAACAGGCAGCGCGGTTCCTTTGCGACGTGTATTCGGTGCAAGTGGGCAAGATAGGCATCATTCCCCACGGCGTCCCGGACTTTCCGTTCATGGATCCCAATTACTTCAAGGATCGGTTTGGCGCCCAGGGTAAGTCAGTATTGCTGACCTTCGGATTGCTATCGCCGAACAAGGGAATTGAAAACGTGATTCGAGCACTGCCGGAGATTCTGAAAGGGCATCCCAAAGTTGTTTACATCGTGTCGGGCGTGACGCATCCGCAGGTCCGCCGGCGCGACGGCGAGAAATATAGGGAAGAACTAATCGCCCTGGCCGAAGAGCTTGGAGTCTCATCGAATCTGATTCTCGTCAATCGCTTCGTCAGCGCAGAGGAACTTGTCGAGCACGTGGGGGCGGCAGACATTTACATTACGCCCTACCGACAGGAGGCACAGATCGTATCCGGGACTCTCGCAATCGCATTGGGAGCTGGCAAGGCGGTCATCTCCACGCCCTATTGGCATGCAAAGGAGTTGCTTGGAGACGACAGAGGCGTGATCGTGCCCTTTGAGGATCCGGCCGCCATCGCAGAAGCTGTGTTGCGGCTTCTTGATAACGAGGGAGAACGGCATGCAATGCGGAAGCGGGCATATCTCTATTCACGCGAGACAATCTGGCCCAAGACCGCGCGGAAGTATATGGCCAGCTTCCAGCGTGCGCGCTTCGAACGCACATTGCAGCCAAGGGCAGCGAACAAAGACGACGATGCGATGGATGCGATCGATTACTTGCCGGAATTGAACACCGATCACCTGTTGAGACTGACGGACGACACCGGTATTTTGCAACACGCAATCTTTAGCGTGCCTAACTCAAGCGAAGGCTACACCACAGACGACAATGCGCGTGCTCTGATCGTGTCGATACTGCGAGATGAAATCTCGGCGAATGGGGCAGAGCAGCTCTTTGCAAATCTCTCTCATCGTTACCTGGCATTTTTGTGGCTTGCATTCAATCACCATACGGGTCGGTTCAGAAACTTTCTTAGCTACGACCGCAGATGGCTTGAAGACATCGGTTCGGATGACAGCCATGGCCGCGCCTTGTGGGCGCTGGGTAAGGCATTAGGTCATTCGCGCAACGATGGGTTACGAGGCGCGGCAGGCAGGCTCTTCGAAGTGGCAGTCCCTGCGACACTTAGGTTCACCAGCCCGCGTGCCTGGGCGTATTGCATTTTGGGCATGCAAGCCTATCTGGACTGGTTCCCGGGGGACCGAGCCATCCAGGGAGCCCGCAATGTATTTGCGAATCGATTGCTCGATATTTATGAGCGCACCCACTCGGCGACATGGCGATGGTTTGAGAAGAGCCTGTCCTACTCGAACGCTAGGCTGTCGCAGGCGCTTATTCTGGCTGGATGGCGAAGCAACAACCAGAGGATGATCGAAGCTGGAATGGACTCTCTCAAGTGGCTTGTTGCCGAGCAGCACCGCGAGAATGTGGAGATTTTTGTGCCCATTGGATGCAACGGCTTCTTTGTCGAGGGCAATGAAAAGGCGCGCTTCGATCAGCAACCGGTTGAGGCGTGCGCAACCGTATCGGCTTGCCTTGAGGTGTACAGGCTCACCGAAGAAGGACTATGGTTTGAAGAGGCGCAGCGTGTCTTCCGATGGTTCCTCGGCAAGAACGATTTGCATTTTTCGCTCTATGACGCAACAACAGGCGGCTGCAGAGACGGCCTTCATCCCGACCGCATCAATGAAAACCAGGGAGCGGAGTCAACGCTTTCTTTCCTGATGGCCCTGCTGGAAATGCATGAGGCCAAGGTGACAAACGCACGGGAACGGCATCTTGAAATGAGATCCTCTTCTTGAATCCCAATGGCTCTTTGGTTGTAACGGCAGACTTCGGCTCAACTGAATCTCATGTTGAAGCGCATACAGGGCATCCTCTGTTCACCCGCTATGGGTGTAATCCAATCCTTACGCAGAGCAACTGGCCCTATCCGATTAACAGCGTATTCAATGCGGGCGTCGTAAGACTTGCCGACGGCGACACGCTGTTGCTTTGCCGTGTCGAAGACCGGCGAGGCCTGTCCCACTTGTGTGCTGCTCGTTCAACGAATGGAATCGACAACTGGCGGATCGACGCGCAGCCGACCTTACCGGCGGACCCCCGCGATTATCCTGAAGAACTCTGGGGCATCGAAGATCCGCGCATTACCTACATCCCGGAGTTCGATCAATATGCCGTCGCGTACACATCCTTTTCGCGGGGTGGTCCCGGTGTCTCACTGGCAATGACGAAAGACTTCAAGACATTTGAGCGGTATGGAGTCATCATGCAACCGGAGGACAAAGATGCAGCTCTGCTTCCCAGAAGAATTGGTGGACTGTGGGCGTTGATTCATCGACCGGTGACAACCCTGGGCGCGCATATGTGGATCTCTTATTCACCCGATCTGCACCATTGGGGCGGTCACAAGATCATGCTCGAGGCGCGCCGGGGCGGATGGTGGGACGCGAACAAGATTGGGCTGTGTTCTCCGCCAATTGAAACCGAGAAGGGATGGCTAACGATTTACCACGGCGTGCGCCAAACGGCCTCCGGAAGCATCTATCGCCTCGGCTTGGCCCTCTTTGACCTTGATCGTCCGGAGATCTGTTTGCAGCGCGGAGACTCCTGGATCTTTGGCCCTGAAGCGGTGTATGAGCGCGGCGGAGACGTCAAGGATGTTGTTTTTCCTTGCGGCCAGACGATCGCCGACGACGGAGATACCATCAACCTTTATTACGGTGCATCGGACTCGTCGATGGCATTGGCGACCGGCAGCATACGGTCGCTGCTCTCGTGGCTGGATTCGAACTCCGGAACAGAAGATGGAGCAATGCGGCAGTGCGACCGAGGCCGGGGTGCAAGGATTACTTGAGATGAATTTCTCAAACAAGGCTCGGCCTAACTGTGTGCCGCACTTTGTTTGGCTGCGGCGCGAGTGTCCTCGCTGCAATTCACTCAAATTCAAACCAGCAGAGTTGGGGTCCTTCGATAGCTTGCTCGCAATTTGCTCCGCGGCAGGCTCGCTGCGTGTATTGCTGGCACCGCTGATTTGTGTGCCTCGCCAAAGTGTGCAATGACAGCCCTCGGCAGGAGGTAGGAATGTAGACCGAATGCAGCAGTCGAATTTTGAAGACCACAGCACATCCAAGAGAACTTCATGTTCGAGCGTGGCGTTAGGCGCTCCAAAGGGAAGCACACCGCAGACCTTGTCGCGGAAGTATCTCAATGGCTGGGCGGAAATTTCGTTCAATTTTGCTCACCTTTTGAAGATCTCGCTAGAATTGGTGCCTGGAAATGCTTAAGCATGAACGATTCAACCCGCAATTTTCTTTCAAGCCGTCTCGACAGGAAACACCCAGGTGAGCGGATTCCACGTGACTGACGCAGGCCGACCGAAGGCACGCATGGAGGCCTGCGCCGCTCGAATCTAAGTCCTGTGACCTGCACGGGTACAGCTACCCAGATCACCTCAATTCGCAATCTGACACTAGCTGACCAACTGAAGGCCAGCCTCGCACCTGCGATTGAGAAATTGCGCCCTTCGTGCCAGGGCTGAGAGAACTCTCATCGGGTATGGCGCTCCGGGCGTTTCGCCGGACGACTCAATCCCGCAGAGTCTCCGGCGTTCGTCTAACTATCTCTGCCGTTCTTTCGGCCGCTTCTGCAGTATATTCTTGAGCCCTCGAACTCAGTTCCCCGGCAGCCTTGTGATCGCCCCTGTGGTGCGCAGCGGCGGCGGCTGTGTGGGCGTGGGCGGCGTGGATGTGAAGGTCCGCTGCATAGTCATGGTCGTTTTGGGGCATGATATCCTCCACATTTCTTCGAGCGCTTTGGCTCATGCATCTGGAGTCTCCCACCTGACAATTGGCAGTGCTGAGCAACTGGAGACAGCCCATGCAGCTTCCTGTTTCGTATCCAGAATGTCAGGTCTGACAGAAGCCAATTAGAAATTCTCGGAAAAATCGCTGACGCGAGATGTCCTACCGAATCTGTAACGGCAAGGCCGGCTCCCCACTGACGATAACTCCAAGAACAGTATCTGGGTGGCACTGCTGACTTTTGATGAAGGCTGGCACCATGATCATCACGCACATCCGCAGGCAGCTCATAATGACTTGACCCGGTACCCGCCGAACTCGATACGGTAATTCACCGATTTGCTCATCGTTCAAAGAAGGGGGGCTCTATGAAAAAGAAAACCCGGATCGAGAATGAAAAAACGATTGTCTCCCGCGTAAAAAGGGAGATGGATCAGCCGCGACTGACCGAGTCAGTCCGCAGCGGTTTCAGCGCGCAGGCAGCACCGACCCCTGAGAAGCCCACTGCCCGCGCTGCGCGCGTGTGAGTCTTGGTCCGCGCAGTGCCAACCACCTTCAACGCCAATTTACTCGATTCTGCTCATGCGTTAGCCGCGTCTGGCCGGCTTCGATCGATTTCGTGCAGTGGTCGAAGCAGGAGCTCTCTCGGGATGTCGCTCGGTGAATTCTTCATGTAGGACCACATCGAGCAACGACTTGTGAACCTTGATGCGCCCGTTGTATTCGATAAAGCCGAGCTTGCGAAAACGGTTCATGAAAAAGCTGACGCGCGAGCGGGTGGTGCCAATCATCTCCGCCAATGTCTCCTGCGAGATCCTGGGAATGTATTGTTCCGGTTCGCCAGGCTTGCTAAATTCCGCCATCAGCAGAAGTATCCGTGCAAGGCGCTTTTCACTGGAGTTGAAAAGCTGATCGACCAGATCGGCCTGAATGCGCATGCTTCGTTCCAGAATGACCTTCAAAAAGAGATCTGAGAAGCCATGTTCCACATGCATCACACGGATCATCTCTTCCCGGCTGATTCTGAGGATCGTGCAGGCGGTCATCGCAGTGGCCGTGGCTAAACGCAACCCAGCCATTGCGACGAGCGCCTCTTCTCCCACAAAGTCGCCTGCAGAGAGAAGAGTAATGGTAGCTTCCTTCCCGGTTGGGGATACCACCGTGACCTTTGCGCGGCCCTTCTGAAGATAAAACACCGAGTCCGCTGAATCTCCCTGCGAAAAGAAGGCATCTTTGGGCGCCAATTGGATGATTCTTCTCCCCAAGCCGGCGCTCGCCAAGAAAGCAGCTACATCGAATCGGGGTTTTTCAAGTTCAACCATTGAAGGGCCTACTTACCGTTGCGGCCGCAGCACGGTGACCGCGGGAGTGGTGCGCAGAAGGATTGCCACTAGTTTAACAAAGCTGCTTCGCTAAAAGTAAACGATCATCTGCTGTGGGCTTGATCGAGGTATGCCTGATTTTCTTCTTTCGAATGAACATCCCTTGAACTCTGCGCGCTGCCACGCTTCAACCAACATCACCATGGGATGCCTCCCGCGGCGGGCAATATGTTCAGATTTGCTCATCTTTCCGGAGAGGAATCAAATAGTTTTGGATCGCATGACAGTAAATTGAGGATGACAAATCCCGTTGGGAATCTCACCACAGAAACAATCGCCTTGATGGTCTCATCGCGATAAATGCTTCACGCTCAAGGCGAAGCGTCGTGTGCAAAGAAGGACGGGAACCAATGTTTCCTCCACAAAAGACGCGTGATTTGGCACGCAGCCTCGTTGCTTCCGAATCCGACGCGGCTACGACCTCCCTTCATACCGAGCCTGCAACTGTGCGGGTGTATGAGAGATTGCGCCGGCAACTTGGCGCACCCGTGGGAGTTGACGGATTCCAGGCACTCGCTTCGCGTGCCCTGTCTCTGGCCAAGTCGGAATCTCCCCGACTCAGCGCTGTGCGGTTAACGGCGAACGGAGGTCTGAGCGGGCTCGGCGAAGTTGAATTCCACACGGAAGCGGATGAGGCCGGCGAGGCCGGGATCATTCTGATTGCACAGTTGCTCGGGCTGTTTCTTAGCTTCCTCGGCGAGGCAACAACGCTGCGTTTGATAGAAGATTTGCGCCTTCAGGTTGACATTGGGACAGAGCCCGCCACGACCCCAGCGGACACCGCAGGCTCGGTGACCGATGGACCGGTCATGGCCGCCGCTTTCGAGGACCTGCTGTTCGAGATTGACCGGCTGCGGAAGGTGAGGGAACGTATTGAAGCCCTGGCAAACAAACATCCCGGCATGGAAGATGGACTCGTGAGCGTTGCGGGAAACATTCGCAGTATCGCAACGGTCTTGGACGTTTTCACACTTATCCGAAATAACGCCGGCGGCTCGCAGGAAGCGCTTAACCTACAAACCAACGTCTACATGAATTGAGTCCGACAACGCTCGATCCAGAGTGGCTCCGGATGGTGAACACCTCAACCTCGGGGTCGCTTGCGAATGGGTGTCATCTTCGCCCCGAACCTGCAGCGAAACGGGTAACGGTTATCGAAATCTGCTTCCTCGAACAATGCACAGTTGAACATGACGACTCCACCAAAAATGCGCGATTTGGCCCAGTGTCTACTTGCTTACGAAGCCTTTGCGGGCGAGACCTCCGAGCCCCCGGACTCCGCAACCGTTCGTGTCTATGAGAAGCTGCGCCAGGGCCTCGGTGGCTTTGCCGGAGTTGCGGGTTTTCAATCGCTCGCTTCTCGCGCCTTGGCATTGGCCAGAACGGAAGCCCCCAGCCTTAGCGCGGTGCGGGTCTCTGCGGATGGTGCGTTAGAGGGCCTTGGCGGGATCGAACATCAATTCGACATCGACAAGATTCGGGCCGGCGAGTTCCCGGCGGCCGAAGGGGGAATCATCCTCATTGCCCGGTTACTTGGCCTCCTTCTTATTTTTCTCGGCGAAGCCTTAACGTTGAGCTTGCTGCGAGTTACCTGGCCAGGTGCAACCTTCGATGATTGCAGTTCCGAGAACAGGAGAAAAGCGTGAGCACTCAAGACAAAGTCAAGATAAACAAACTACCCACCGGAGTTCCGGGCCTCGACGAAATTGTGGGCGGCGGCCTCCCCGAATTCTCGTTTAACATCATCGCGGGAGCCCCCGGAAGCGGGAAGACGACACTGGCTCACCAGTTCGTGTTTTCCAACGCGAGCTCAGATCGTCCTGCTCTCTACTTCACGGTTCTCGGTGAATCCGCCATCAAGATGCTGCGATACCAGCAACAGTACACATTCTTCGACCCGGCGAAGCTGCCGGACTCGATCCGCTTTATCAACCTGAGCCAGGTTGTTCTGGAAAAAGACCTGGGTGCGGTCTTACAGGAGATCACCAAAGAAGTTGAAAAGGCCAACCCCGCCGTCGTGGTTGTGGACTCATTCCGCACCATGGTGCGGAAGCCCGAAAGCGACATGGACTTGCAGTCCTTCATTCAACCTGAATTATGCACAGTTTCACTGTGCCGTCGCAGCATGGCCAGTTGAGCGACAACTTGATGAGACTAGCTTTCGTCTTTTTTTATCTCTGAGCTGGGTGTAACATGCAGTCACGATGGCAAGTAGTTGATTTGATTGAC
>DATDLS010000300.1:0-6834 GCA_036519195.1 Occallatibacter sp.
CTCCAACCTTGGCCCGAACCAGCGCGTACACCGGCAGCTCCCTGGTCTCCCAGTGAACCGCCAGCATGAATCGATCTGCCAGCAGCTGCTCAATCAACTGCCGCTTCATCTGGCTGCGCTCTTCCGGGCCAAGCTTCTCCATCTTGACAGCAGTGGCATCGTCGACCTTGGCTTCAATATCGAATCGTTCCGAGGCCAGCCAGGCCGGCCCACCCTCGATCTGTGGTCCCGGAGTTCCATACGCGCCGTATTGAATCAGTCCCTTGATCCCCTCGTTCGTGGCCGAATACCGCCCGTGATCGAAGCTGCTATCGGAACTCCCGCTCTCTGACTTGTTCAGCTTGATCGAGGCAACCTCAAACTCCGGAAGTTGCTTTGCCGTGTCGTCGACGTTATGCGCTGCCAACGACTGGGCTCCGGCACTCGGCAGTAGCACGGCGAGCAGGACCGCGACGCAGGAAGATGTACAACTGGATTGCAATCGGTCTTGAACGCACCCCAACATCACCCGGAATAGACCTCCAACTGATACTGTTCTGCTTGCTCAAGAGACTCGGCCGACCGAGGTTCCGCTCGCCGTCAATTCGCCGAAGGCTTCTCCACATGGTCAATCACGATCACGTCATCCGGCACCTTTGCCGGTCCCAACCTCAGGCCTAGCTGTTCTTGAATTGCGGTGTAAAGAGCCGGGGGGCTTTGGCATCATCCGCGGGCGGCGGAACAGTGACTCCGGTACCGCGGAACTGCGCAAACTGCGACTCGTCCGGCGTCCACTTCAACTGGAAGTCGTAACGGTCGGTCAGACCGGTCTGGTCCACCACCGGCCGGTCCATCACACCCGTCTGCATCCAGCTCGCGAAATCCTTCATCGTCAAGTTGTGCACGTTCAAGTCGCCTAGCCCCCGCAAGCCGAATCCCTGCTGGTCATTGGGACCAACCGTGCTCTTGGTCATCTTCGGTCCGCCGCTGGCTACGCCGATTACATACACAGAAAGCTCGCGCTGGTCGCGGTGAAAAGTCAATTGGAAGCGATCCGCCAGAAGCTTCTGAACCATCACGGCCATCTGCCTATGGTTCGGACGGCCCTCGGCGTCCGGCTTGGCTTCAATGTCAAACAGATCGGTGCCGAACCAAACCGGTCCATCGATGATCTGCTTGGAGTGTAACCCGTATGCGAAGGCGATCAAGTCATTCAAATTTGTGTTGATCGTGAAAAAGTGTCCCGCTCTAAAGCCAAATCCCTTACCAGGCTTGTTCGGGTCACTCGGTTTGATCGTAGCAACATCAAAACTCGGGTTGGCATCTGCGGCCATCGGCGGCACTGGGGGCGGAGGCGTCAGAATCGACCACTCTGTCTCCGGAGTGGCCCGCGTTAAGTTGAGAGCCACTGGATTCGGGCCCTGGGTCCAGTTACCCGTAATGGTTTTCCCATCCGCGCTCAGCCTGCCTTCATACGAGCCGCTAATGACCTTGACCGACATCTTGACGGTGCCGCCCTCGAGCGTACTCTTGTCCACCGGAATGGGTTGGCCGCCCTGGTCGATGCTGTAGAAATCGGCCTTGTAGCCACCGTCGTCTGCCTTAGAAATCTTTACCACAATGCGCAGGTCCTGGCCGGCATGCAGCGTCCCCTGCCAGGTCGCGCTGATGTCCTGCGTCGCGGCCGGCGCAGCCTGCGCGGAGCCCGGCGCGGTATGCGCTGCCGTCGAGGTGATGGCGAAAGCCAGGACCAGGTTCGACAACAGCTTTCTTTTGAAACCTGGTTTGCGCATTGCAAGTGCAGCCGTCATGGGAACGGTCCTTTTCTGCGGGCTGGAGCTCGAACTGGAGATCAACCGAATAAGCCTGACTTGCTGAAATTGAGTCGGAATACAGAGTCTAAGACGAAAACCAAGTCAGTTTGGTTCAAATCCTCCGTTGTTTTTCGGAGAAAATTGTCCACTCCTCTCCTTTCCCGCCCTTAATTGGCTGAAGGCTTGTCGATGTGATCGATCACCACAACTTCCACCGGTTCCTTTTCCGCTTCCAGTCTCAAGCCGAGCTGTTCTTGGATCGCTGTGAACAACGATGGCCCGGTCGTATCGGTCGGCGGCCCATTTTCAGGCGTCCATGAGAGCGTGTAGTCGTAATTGCTAGTGAGCCCGGTTTTATTGATCACTGTGCGGCCAAGAGTCTGCGAAAGCTCGTGGACCAGTAGGTCCAAATTCGTACCCCGTGACTCCAGATGCCCAGGGTCGTTCAGCAACAAGCTGTGGCGCATCGGTCCGCTGTTCGCACCTTGAGCAATCGCGGCATTTGGCACGTCCGGTGCAGTCGGCTTGAGCTTCGTGCCACCTCTGGCAGTCACCAGCATGTAGACCGGCATTTCCCGCGTTTCGTGGTGGTACTTAAGATTCAAACGCTCTTCGAGTACCGGCAACAGCATTGAGAAGCGCTGATCGGGCGTCAACTTCTTCAGCGTGGGCGCATCCGCCGCCTCCACTTTGGCTTGAACATCGAATTTGTCCTGCTGCACCCAGCCTGGCTTCCCGAAAATCCGGTCGTCTTCAACGCCAAATGCCTGGCGAAGAATCATACCCATCGGCGTTCCCGTGGCCGAAAGCCCATCCGGAGTCATCATGAACATCATCCGGTCATCGCTTGCTTTGTTTGGTTTGATCGACGCTACCTCAAATGCCGGCAACTTCACATCCTTGGGGTTAACCTGGAATTCCGTCTTTCCCACTCCTACATGCGATAGTCCGAAGGCAACCGGCATCATGACCGAAAACAGTCCCGCGATGCACAGCACCAGCTTCTGAGTCCAGCTCAAATTGCGCCCCACCTGCTCGGTCATAATGCGCGCCACGCGCTTTTTCAAATCCGCGCCGCTGACCCCAGCGGCACAAGCCAGGGGCGATTCCACATAAAACTTGCAGACGTTAAGAATGCCTTCTGCATAAGCCTCCGCATCATTGCCGGATTGCAGCACTGCCTCATCGCAGGCCAGCTCCCGCTCCTCCACCAGCCGTCCTTGAATCCACCAGACCAGCGGATGAAACCAGAAAAGCGTTTCGACAAGCATGTGAAAAGCAAAAGTCAAATTATCCAGGCGCCGGACATGGAACATTTCGTGCGCCAGAATCGCTTCCAACTGCGCGCCTGTCAGTCGATCCAGAATGCCCTCCGGCAGCAGCAGCACGGGGCGAAGAATTCCAAAGACGCCAGGTTCGAGAAGCGACTGTGAAGACAATACCGGCACGCCTGCACGGATCGACTGCGGAGTAGCCCCGAGCATCGCCGTTCGAATCTGTCGCCATTTTCCCAGCCAGGAAAGCGCGACCACCGCCGATCCGAAGGCCCAGAGCGACACCAGAATCGGCGTTACCCAGTCGCTGGCCTGGAATGCAGGGTGTGTCGCGGCGGCAGGGAAGAACTGTATCTGCGAAAAGGGCTCCGTGACCTGCGAAAGCGTCGCTGTTAGAGCAGGCGTTTCCATCAAGGGCGTCATGATGGATCGAAGTCTCTCACCGGCTGCTACAAAAAGTGAGAAGGGAACGATGAACTTGGTCGATGCCGCCATCCACACCCAATAGCGCGTCCGGGCGTGATTGCTGCGCAGCACAAGCGCCAGCGTCCACGCGATTCCGACAACCAGGGTTGATTGCCACAAATGATTGGTCAACGCCATGGTCCAGCTGTTCATCCAGAGGGCCGAGAGCCTCATGACTCTTTCTCCTTTCGCGACAAAGACCGCAATGTCTTTTCCGCTGCTTTCACGTCATCGAGCGTCAGCTTGCCGGATTCAATCAAATGAGCCATTACCGGCTTCGATCGTCCGCCGAAAAGAGCAAGCAGGTCGTCGATCAGTCTCCGCTGCGCTGCATCACGGGACACGGCCGCGGCGAAGATGTGGAAGTTGCCAACCTTCCTGACCCGTCGCACCACTCCCTTGATTTCCATTCTGTACACCGTGGTCTGAACAGTGGTGTATGCGGGGCGTTTTCGGGCTGGAAACGTGTCCAGAATTTCACGGATGGAACAGTCTCCGGTCGACCAGAGCGCCTCCATGATTCGGAATTCGAGCTTGGATAATCGTGGGTCGGGCATCGCGGTCTCCTATATGTGTATGAATGTTTACTACACGTGTATGCATTCGTCAAGAATTTATTATGCGGGCGCTGAAATCACTGTCTTTTCTGGACGCACATCGTAGCGGATTCTTGATCGAACTTTGTCCGCCCATGGCTCTCAAACGTTGTCAATGCGACCTCGTCAGCATCACTTCACTCGGTGAGCCTGAACAGAAACCCCTGACCGAGTCAATTCAGCAACCGCCCGCTGACACGCTCGAGATCGCGCGGGGAATAGTGCAGGCATGGAATGCCAGAATCAGGATGACATTCCCGGGATGGTCGGAGCGTAGTCGAGGGCCTGTCTGAATCAAGGCCGCGCTGCGCGTTCCGTGGTCAAGAGCCTTGACGCCGGCCGCCCAGCCTTGGCTGGTCGTCCTGTCATTTAAACCATGTTGGGCCGGAAATAAAGCATATCTTGGCCGCTGAAAGAAGTCACCCAGATCTGAGTTCCTGTGAAAACGAATGGGAGAGCGATGCTGGAAGCGGCTCAGCCCCTGCCCCTCTTCAGTAGATTGCGTTCCACTGCTGCTGCAGCGTTTCGGGCCGTGATGAGCGGGATAGCCTTCGTCCTTGAGCTGTCAAAGAGAACTCGTTAAGTGAATTCCGATTTTCATGAACGGTTGGTTGGGATGTACTTTTATGCCGCACCACCATTGATACATCCACAAGGTCTCGGTGGTATCGCCATAGCACTGGTCGGCCCGGTGGGGAGCGCGGGGCCAGCGTTTACTTATCTCAGTTCAGCCACAGATACTGCGAACAATCCAGGATGGCCCAGCCATTCGCTCCTGCGGGTGCCGGAAAAACGGAGTCACTAAACGACGGGAATCTCCAGATTACTACCGGGGCACCATTCGCGTTTCATTGGGTTCTCCATGCTGGCGCTCGCCACGGCCTAATTCCCAATCGGTTTATCCAAGACGCCTAGAATCTTGTATGTTTCCGTCTGCATTTTTCTACCGTCCAAGCTGACGGGCCATATCAGCTTGGCGCTGTCGCCATGGAAGTCAACCTGGATGTTATCCACCACGGGGGTGCGGCAACTCCTCCGATTCCCCACCGGGCCAGCCATGTGTTCAGCAAATTTACTCTCGCAGTTGACGACCGCTAATCGACCATCCGGAAGCTGTAAAGTGAACGTCGCAGCATTGACCTTGAAGGATTTTCCGACTACAACATTGTTCTAGACCGCAGCGTAATCGTATGCGTCTTCTTTGTCCTGGCGGTTGACGATCTTCACATCAAGTTTCTGAGCGAACCCGGACGTAGCGCAAAACAGCAATGCGACAGCAGCTACGCTGATGACTTGCACACTCCGCATGTTCCCCCCTCTTTTGCGCAGTGCTTGCAGTATTTGCAATTCTTGCAAGCGTTGCACGGATTGGCTCCGGTACAGGTTGCGAACGCGGTCTGTGAGAGGACAACGGCGAGAATTGTCCACACGAACGCCATTTGCCACACATGACTCCTGAACATCATTTCAGACCTCCGGTAATTGTCCGAGATGGTAGGCTGAACTCGGACTCTGCGCCCGAGGAACAGCCTTGCACGTCGATATCCTCCCGCACCATCCCACTTTCTAGCCATCCGGTACGGCATGGATGTGTCTAAGGCAAGAGCAACGATCGAAAAAACTGTTCGGTTGAGAAAAGTCGCCTATCGGTTCCACTCTCTCGCGAGGTAAGGAAGCGACGTAAAAATTTGCCCCGGCTCGATCATCATGAAATTGTTATTCGTGATCGGCAAGGGAAGATCGCCGATAGTTCTTCCTTGAGCACTCGGCAAAAGCACGGGATGCACGTCATTCGCGGTCACTTCTCAACGTACACTGCTGAAGCCCCGCTGTTTTGGCGGGTACGTGGCACTTTCTGGATTCCCGCACATATTTGCGGGGTTGATTCAGATCGCGTCATTACAAGGGAGTACACAGTCTAGTCATCAATTCACTTCCACAATTCGTGACCCGCAGCCGCCCCGGCGAGCGGGCCACCAACTCACTTAGCCGCGCGATGCCGGGGCTTCCCTTTTCCTCAGTTGCACACGATCGTACGCCAGGCCGGCATCGAGCTGGCGTTTGCGCGGTTGCCATGGGATCTGCGGTCAGAGTTTGATCGGCATCATCTGACGGAGACGATCGAGGCAGGGCGAATATTCAACCGGTTCCACGATGCGATCGCGGCTTTCGAGGAACTGGCAAAGGCGCTGGAACGGGAGATCAGTGAACCGGTCTCTGACAGCGGGGTAGAGAATTCAGTTTGAAAGGTGGACGGGTAGGAGCGCGAGGGAAGGCAGTACGCCTTCGCGCTTCGGGGCGGGGGTACTCATCCCGGACGGTTGGCATTGCAACATGGCCCCGTGGGAGGATTTGCTAGGTCCCGGCGCAAGGTACCTCGGGTAGATAACAGCCGGGACCACCGCTGAAGACAGCACCGTCCTCCACTGGTAACTCTCCACTCTCAATCCGTTCACGCCGCCCCCTCCAGACCGAGCTACGCAATGAGATTTGCATTCCTTCGAAAGAGCGTATACTTACTGTCAGTTGGTAAGCTTCCTCGCCTCTAGCTGATGACGGCTTGCTCCTGACGAGCGCCTCTCACGAAAGACCAAATCACGGATCGGAGACAATCATGCTCTCTGGAAAGAAATCCGACTTAAAAAGACACCTCTCAGCAAAGCATCCGACGTTCACGCACAAAGTGATGGCGCGTGGCGCAAAAGA
>DATDLS010000301.1:0-33121 GCA_036519195.1 Occallatibacter sp.
CCTCCAGCTCCCTCCTCGAATACCAAACGTCCTCCTGCTCTGAAAATCGTAAAAAAGTAGGGCCAGTCTCAGGCCGTCTCAACTAACCCGAATACCCCCTATTCCAGACAAATTGATGAAATCTAAAAGAGCCACACCCAATCCGGAACCGAATCTACTCTCCAATGATGGTGGTATACTCGCATCCGGAATCTCAAACTATCGCGCTCAGGCGACTGGGGAGGGCTTCCGCAGTGAAGAGCACATGGAAAGAAGGATTCCCGGCGGCGGCGACCTTGGCGGTCGCGCAAAAGCGGCCACAACTTGTGCTCACCTGAAGACCGGCCACTATGACAAAAGCCAACGCGATTAGGATGCCGGACAAAAGACACCCGGAGTCGTCGCGTCACCTGATTCAGCGACCTTTTACCACGGAGCCTCACCATAGAAATCAGGGCAAAGAAGCGAAATCCTCTGCCAGCAACTGGACGTTGCCGGAAATGACCGGGGCTCGACAAAACCATCACTTCTGGACCGGGTTAAAGTGGCCGGATTCAAGGTGTCCACCGAGGGCAGCGATACTCACCGCTGCCCGGCTAGCCGGCTTCCGCAGCTTGGTTCAGTTTGGCGGTATGCGCTGGGGGGTGATCGCAACAAAAACGACTTTCACACCGTTTACTATCTTCAGAAATCTGTTTGCGAAACGTTATTGATTTGTCGAAGACTGGTGCCGGGGCTGAAGTTTCGACTGCGCAATGAACCACTGAGCCTTTGCATACTGCCAGGAGTTAACCAGGAGTTAGCCCGTCGTGACCGATCCATCCGTCTGCGCAATCGTTGTCACCTACCATCCGACAGTAGAGATGCTGAGCAATATTTCGCTCGTCCTCAACCAGGTAAATGCGTTAGTCGTGGTAGACAACGGATCGACGGCGAGCGAACTTGCTCCCTGGCAAGTCGCCAGTAGGCTGCATGGGTTTGAGCTCATTCAGAATGCTGAGAACCTGGGAGTCGCCGAAGCATTGAATCAAGGTGTGCGCTGGGCCGAAAGCCAGGGCTTTTTGTGGGTGCTTCTGTTGGACCAGGATAGCAAAATCACGGAGGGCTACCTGGAAACGATGTTTAGCAGCTGGAAGGCGCACTCCGATCGTGAACGGGTGGCCTCCATGCATCCTCGTTACAGGGATACCACGATGGGTGTCGAGGGCGTGTTGAGACGAGCCGAAGATGGGGGCCCGATTGTCGCCATGACTTCAGGAGCGCTCATGCCCATATGGATTTTCAAAAAGATCGGCTGCTTCCGGGCAGATTACTTCGTGGATGAAATCGACACAGAATTTTGCTTTCGCATTCGAGCCGCGGGCTACCTGCTGGCCGATTCGCCGGCATCCGTGCTTTTGCATCACATCGGACATCCGCGCAAGACCAGCTTCCTGAGTTTCCGATTTACACCAACGCATCATAGCGCACTCCGGCGCTACTATATGTCTCGCAATCGTCTGGTCGTTTACAAGAAGTACATCTGGATTTTTCCGCGCTGGGTGCTTCCATCGATAAAGGACTCAATCGTGGAGACCGCGAAATGCTTTTTAGGCGAAGAGGACCGTGGGCGGAAACTGCGTAATTTTTTACTGGGGACTTGGGACGGGTTGACAGGAAGAATGGGCAAGCGCGAGAACCTGTGATCCGCCTCGGGAGACGATGCAACCCGTATTCGTGGAAGACCACTGCTGTCCGGTTAAAAGTCAAATAGATTCAATTGGTTAGCGGATCCGTATAACTCATCTTGGAAGCGAACTGGCTGCAGTACCTGTAAAATGGGGTGTCTCGAAAAGGGTAAGACTCAAAATCTGTAGAATTTGGTAGAGTGTTAGTTCGATCCCAAGGCGCTTCTGCACGATTGCAATTAAGACGTAAACCGAGATGGCAATCCAGATTTGGGTCTTAACCGCATTTTTGGTTGGTGCCGTAGAAGGCCTTAATGCGTAAGTGCATCTTGATCCACCGGAAAACAGCTCGACCACGCAGCGACTCTTGTAGATGTTGGCAATGACCAGCGCATCAATCGTGAAGTTGTTCGTTAAGAATCTCAGCCGCTTGCCTGTCTCAGGGTCGCAAAACGTCACGCGGCCCAGTGGTTCTGGATAAGCCTTGGCTGAGCCCACAGTCTTAGAACAACGGTATGGTCACTTCGGAGACCGGTGCTCTTTTCTACGGGGAGCGAGGAGCGTCGCTGGAGTAGGATGTTGGCTTTCGTACGCACGACGAAGTACGCAGACGAGGTTCGAAGCGATGAAGGCGTTTGAAGTCGACATAACTGTGATCCATCGCAAATGTTGAGTTCAACATTACTGGCCATCTGGTTCAACTGATTAATGCTCGACAAGCAAAGCAATCTGGAATGTCCCTCATTTTGCCATGAGAATGCTGAAGACGTACCTCACTTCAAGGCCGCACTTTTGTCCAAAGCTGCGTACACGCTGCCTTCCCAACTGTATTCCCGCACAAGCGGGAGACGGCATGGGATTCATGGTTGGCATTGATACGCGAATTTATATGTTGTGCTTGGTGAGGCTGCAGTTCGATCGGCAGCCTGGAAAAAAATAGCACTGATATTCGTGGGGTCCTGGTAGATTCCAACCTGCACGGAATTCGTGTCCACTTCCTGCAAGGCACACACCCTGGGGGTCGGGGTCGCAGCCGCCCAGACTCCCTGGAATAAATCGGCTGCAATATTTCCGGAAGCCGCCGTAGTGACTGAAACAACGCCAGAAGAAGAACTGCAAACATAACCTGAACTGCAAGAAACGGCAGTACCTTGGTACGCGACCCAAGCAGGATAGACCGCGCTATTCAGAACCTTAGAAATGGTACCTCCATTGATCTTCCAATCACTCGCATTTCCTGTAAATTGAACAGCGTTCGTGCTGTTCGAGCTGGCAATAACATTCTCATAGTGATTGCTGTTCGCAGCGTCGTTTACGTCTTGTACGCTGTTGGATTCCATGTCCAGTCCAATAATCGTGTTGTTGTTCGATCCCGCAGCAATGCACAGACCTGTGCCGTTTCCTTCACTGGTCCCCGACGTGATCGTTGTCGTGGATGCCCCCACTAGGTCAATCCCACACCCACTAACGTCTTCAATTAGGGGATCTATAATGGTGGCCGCCGTCGACTGGATGACCCCTTGTCCGGAGACATCGGCGGAAGACAAATACAGTCCGGTCTGCGGCCGATAGGTGGCAGGCGCGGAGTAACCCCACAGCCATTCCGCATCGGCATTCGAAACGACTGGTTTAATCCAGGTATTCAGGATAGACGCCGTGCTAGTAAGACAATTCGTAAAGCCCCAGCAGCCAAGGTGTTTCAGCATATTATGGTGGGTAATATAAATATAGAGACCGTTTGTGGCGTTGTTGTTGCCAAGTATGCTGAAGTCTTCCAAGTCGTCGCCGAACGACCCGCCCGTCTGCCCTGTAAGATTGATAAAACTTGTGATGGAAGCCCCCGTATAGTGGAAGAGCGTCTGGCCGGGCCCTGCCCCTATGACGGAAACACCGTTCGCTGTGCCCGAAATGTTCCAACCTACCGTTGAACTGACAGTGACCTGCCCAAACCGAATGATCTGGTTTGATTTGAGGTTGACCAAAGGGTCAACACTGCACGATTGTGCTCCTTGAAAATGTGTGGCATCGATCATCTGCCCACTCGATGCCGCTTCGGCCGCCTTAATCTTGACGCACATGTCCGCTCCTGCATACTGATCCGCCTGGATGACACCATTGATTTTCTGGAAATCAGGAAGATTCACCGAAAATGTCGTTCCCGCAGGTTGCGTAATCGTTTGGGTCGCTGTCGGGTTACCAACTATTGTCTGCGCAAGAGAAGCCATGGGCAGGGCAAGAATACAAACGAGCCTTTTGTGAATGATGAACATCGTTTGGGGCCTCCTTCTACTTAGAAAGCACTGTATATATTTTGGTATCAAGTGGCTACATTACAATAGTTACGAAGTGCTTCAGGATCGAACCGCCTATCCGCAGGAAAGAAGATAGAACGGATACTTACTTGTGATGCGTTAGATAGTCCACGGATCATTTTTTGATATAATTCCCTCAAATCTCCCGCACAATCGGAGGGCTCCGCTTCTTCGCGCTGAAACAGGAGGAACCTCAAAATCGGCATCAATAAAAACAAGGCTCGGGCTGCGGTCGTGCTGGCCGCGGGCAAAATTCCGCTGGTTCGTTCTCTTTTTCAGCATCTCGGAGTATCGCTCAGTCGATCACCAGAGATTCGCGACCTTTATTCTCGTGAAACGCCGTCGCCAGAGACCCCGTTCACAATCTTTAAGGATGAGTGGAGTTCGGCGGTCCCCGGCTTCAAAACAGGTGGGGCGGACCTATTCAACGATTCCCGTATCCGATGGGTAGAGACGCAGCTAGGTTCTTTTCGAAACAAGCGCGTGCTTGAACTTGGCCCCCTTGAAGGCGGCCACACAACCATGATGGAACGTGCAGGCGCCGAAGTGGTTGCCATTGAGGCCAATCAACGGGCGTTTGTGAAGTGTCTCTTAGTGAAGAACGCACTACACCTGGGGTCGGAATTTCTTTACGGTGATTTTCGCCCATACCTCGAACAGACGCCCTCTGGCAGCTTTGACTTCGTGCTGGCTATCGGCGTGCTCTACCATATGCTTGAGCCAGCGAAGTTGCTGCATGATATAGCTCAGGCTACTGATGCCTTTGCCGTCTGGACACATTACTACGATGCCAAAATTATCGGCACAAATCCGCGGTTCGACCCCAAGCCTGATCTGGAGGTTGTTGAAGGGAAGAGCGTAGAGGAATATAGGCAGAACTATCTGTTTTCGGTAAAAGCCAAAGGCTTCTGCGGCGGCAGCGCCCCGCACAGCTACTGGATGACAAGAAACGGGATACTTGAGTTTGTAAGGTCGCTGGGATTTGATGTCCAGGTCGGCGAAGAAAATCCGGACCATCCCTCCGGCCCTTGCTTCCTGTTCTTTGCCAAGCGCATAGCTCCAGCCAACCTCCCTCCTCTCCGGTAGCAAGGGGTAGTTTGCCTTGCGCCGCATTGGCCAAAGGAACGGAGAGCCGCCGTGCCATACACTTCAAGCCGTGTGGGGACTTCCGTTGTTGTTGCGCCTTCGTGGCGAGTGCCAAGTCTTCGGGCGATCCATTTTGGAGTTAGTGGAGTGTTCTCAGAACCCACGAAGCTTCGCATGAATAATTCGACAGGCCGGTCAGCAGATCAAAGCGAAGCGGAATTTCGCGTCATTCCAGACGTCCGACCCTGTGTCGGACGCCGTCCAGAACCGCTCTCAACAAGAGCACGAAGCTGTGAGCTCGCCGGGAAGAATGCCAGGAGTAAAACCAGACGTAGATGGGAATCTTGAGCAGAGTTACGGAACGCCATTTCCATCCCATTGTCCTCAAGCTCAGCAAATAGGTCGCATTGCGAACGATGTAATAGTTGCGTGTATCGTTGTGCAGATTGATGTCTTTGGCAAGGACGCGAACGGAATTGTCACCGATGCTATGAGTCATCACTGCAGAAGGAACAACGTAGCATTTACTGTTTGCACGCAGAGCACGGAGCCCCCATTCAACGTCCACCCAATCGATGAATAACTCTTCCCGCATGAGGCCCACCTCTTGAATCTTCGAAAGCCGAATCAAGGAGCCGGAAGAGATTAAATAGTCAGCTTCAACCGGCTGGGTAGCCGACCTGTCAATCGGAATCCTCTTCACGCGCATCCAACTGTGGCGAATGGCTTTTGAAGCGGTGCCATTTTTCTCGTCGATGAACAGCGGTCCAACCGCAGCGACGTTCATATGGCCCTTCAACATTGCCGCTTCGGCAACAAGAAGTTCGTGCACCATATTCGCATCCGGATAACTGTCCTGATCGAGCAGAATCACGTGGGAATAACCTTCTCCCATGATCGTCTGGATCCCTCTGTTCTGAGCCGCGGCAATTCCCTTGTTGTCGCCTAGTGGTACATAGCTGACTTGTTGCCTGTAGAGGTTCAAGAGAATTTCTAACGCGGGAGCCGGTTGCGGGGTGTTGTCGACAATCACAAGGTAGTGGATCTGCGGCGCGACGCTCAAGAGTAGACGCTCAAGAAGTTCTAGATCCGGGTGATAGAGAACGATGATCGCGGCAACGCGCGGATTCTCTTCGGTCTCCAATTCGGATTGCGCACTTGTCGGCATTTTGCAGTTTTCTCTTACTGTCATGAGATCGCACGCGCCAGAATGCACATGTGAGACGGCAATCGAAAGTCCAAGGCGAGCACCTCATAGGCACATCTGGACAGCAGTTCACGGCTGTTGTGTTCATCGAACACATGATGATGCAGACAACGATTTGAAAAATTATCTAACGATCGCTTGTGGAATTGTTCCGGCGTACCAGCGCCCACATCAAGGGCAAGATCGTGCTTCCGCAGAATCTCAGGCAAATGAGTCAGGTCGTCTTCGCCCATATTTACCTCGAAGTCATTCAACATATGCTCAACACTGGTGGGTTTCCGGCGATGATCAAATGTCGCTTTATAAAACGGCAATATCAGGATCAGTGCGCCGCCGGGTCTTAGAACCCTGCGCCATTCCTTTAATGCCTTGACGGGATTGGCGAAGTGTTCCAGGTTATGCGAAGAAAGCAACACTTCGTACGTGGAATCGCCAATAGGTTTGAGGGCTGACCCGTCACAGAAGAATGTCCTTCCCGGAGCCTTGCGGGGATTAAAATCAAAACTCTCCGTGTGTTTTGCCCAGGCGGTCGAGGTTGAAAAGTCGCAGTTATCCAAAGTCCCAATGTGCTCGTACACCGGAAGAATATCGCGCTCGCGGAAGATTCCCGTCGGCCCGCCGATCTCCAGCCCACTCTTTTCCTCCAGGAATGGCAGGTACTTTCGAAAGCTCTTTACCTGCCTTGGAAGTGCTTTGCGATCAATGCCAAGACGACGCTGCAAAGAATAGCTCGCGCGTTGAGCAAACAGGGCCGCGCCGAGAGGGATGGTTATACGAGGAAACATCATTGAAATTATACCGGTCTCACAAACCGTCCCGGGCTTGGCTGCTACTTGAATCGGGTTGTTGCCGCCGCGGTCAGCCGGCGGTTGGTGGACTAGTTTCCACTTTGCCGGGAACGCTGAGTTGCTCCTTCCAGATTCGGGCTATGCCCCATAGTACCTTCGCCCACAGTTGCGCCATACTTCGTGGAGCATAGATCAGAGGACAGGCGCAGACCCAGTACCAACATGTATCTTGGAACGCAGCTCTCAAAATGCGCCTCTGGGCCCGGGCTTCCTCGCCATTCTCCCGGAATCCAAGCCAGTTCCTGGGAAACCAGATCCTTAAGTGATCCCCGATCAATTTTCGAGCCAGCGCTGAACCCGGTTCCAACATCTCAGAGACGGCATGCCGATAGCTCTCACCGAACACACGCGCCGCTTGAAAGCCCCCCCGCGAGTTGGCTCCTCTAGTAGCCAGGGAACTCAATTCGATAAAGATTCCGCACCTGAGGTTGCGCAGCGAAGTGAATACCCAACCAAGTTGGACAAGGTTTGTTCCAACGAGCGAAGAAAAAGGCGGATGCGGGATCGCGGCAATTCGCTCTTTGTCAACGATTCCAGAACTGATCAGAATCAGGTCTGCGTGCAGGTTAACAAGAGTGACCATCTCGATAGGATCATGGACAATTGTCGTCGCCACGTTCCGCCTTCGCGGCCGAATTTCCTTGATCGTTTCAAGAAAGAGATAAGGTGCAACAAAGACGTAATCGGGAGACCCATGCTCCAGTAAGTTGACCACTGTCGCCAGGCCTCCGTCCAGCAGCAGATCATCGTCACCGAAGACCCATACGTAGCGGCCTGCGGCTTGCTCATAGCACTGAAGAAAATTGGCGTCGGGACCGATGTTGATTTCATTGCGAACGTAGCGCAGTTCGAGGCCGTTGCGCTCAAATTCTCGAACCACTTCAGCGGTTTCATCGGGCGATGCGTTGTCTGAGATGAGCAGCTCTACCTTTGGCTGGTCCTTCAGCTGAGGTTGAAGAGAGACTAACAGCTCGCGAAGGAAGGAGGCCCGGCCGTGAGTTGGAATGGCGATGGTGAGCAGGGGGCGATCAGTCTTCATGCCATGCTCTCCGATATTTCAGGAATGTGTAGGTGCCGAGCGGCAAACCCATGATCAGACCGATCATCAAAGACCCGGAAACGACGCCAATGGCGCCGTAGCTTCTACCCAGAAAGAAAGTGGATGCACTCACGAGGAGCGCTCCCAGGACTGAGTTGAGCAGAAATTTTTCCTGCTTGTGTGCACGCAGGTAAAGTGCTTCCGCAAAAATGATCGTGTCGAGGATCGTAGCCAGCAGCAGGATGGCAAGCGCGGTCGGGCTGAGCAAGCGCTGCGCAAAGCGCACATGGGCCATGTTCAGGTAAAGATCGCCTAACCAGACGGCGATAGAACCAGCCGTGAGCACTGCCAGCGATTGCCTGGATGCGCGGAAGAAGAGCGAGTCCAGCGCTGAAAATTCCTTGCGCGCCACCAGGCCCCCGAACGGCGCCGCCTTGGTATTGATCCAGGAGACGGCTACGGAGCGCAGTGCGTTGGCCAGGCTGAGCGACATGCCCATTTGACCGGCTACGACAGCACCCTTGTAAGCAAAAAGAACCGGATTGAAGAGTTGATAAATGAAGTATCCACACAGCCAGCTGACGGCAATGCGCCATTGGAAGGGCCAGACCTCTTTGGTCCAATGGATTTTGTGCTGGCCGGGATTGTGGCGCATCAACGGCAGCAGCAGGCTGCGGTGTTGAACCAGCCAGCCAAACGCGACGATTGCGTTGCCGGCGATGATCATGGCAGGGGCGAACAGTCCGTGATGAACAGCCAGCGCCAGCCACGCCAGCGTGCTGCCGGTGGCAGCTTGCACGAAGCGCAGGCGCGCAATGTTGGGGACGAAGCCGCAGCCTTCCATGAAGGAGAGGATGGGATCGAGCTGGAAGGTCAGTGTTGCCGCCAGCGCCGCGGCGTACCAGGGAATTCGCCATGCCACAACTTCCCCGGGCTGCTGATGAGTGGAGAAGAAGTAGGCGCCGGCTGTGAGCAGAAAGATTGCCAGCAGAAAGGCAGCGGCGGAGTACCAGCGAACTGTTTTTTGCAGTACCGATGCCAGGCGCGAGTGCGCAGCTGGGTTACCGGAGATGAGGCCGCCGGGTAAGAACGTGAGGTGAGCACGCTCATGGCTGGCCATCTGCAGAATGACGAATGAGAAGCCGAGCTCGAAGACGATTTGCAGAGCGATAAGGCTGCCGAACGTGTAGTAGTAGCCTTGCTGCGCGCGGGAGAGAAAGCGTGCGATAAGGGCCACGGTGATGAGGCCGGCGAGGCTTCCCCATCCGCGGGCGAGAATCGTAAAGGCGATCGCGTGATCGATGCCGAGGCGATGGTGCAGCCAGTGCTGCACGCGATTCCTCCGCCCGACGAACCGGGAGACAGATGAATCGGTTTTGGAAATCTCTGTCAAAAGAGGCGCCTCGGCGGATGCAATGAGGAATTAAGCGGATGCTGCTCAAAGGAACTCGGTGACCAACTCTCGCATGGGTCCTTCGACCACGCGAGCTGGGGTGAATATGAAACTTGATTGATCATAAAAGGCGAGAGAGAAGGCATCCGGTCGCCGGATGACCGCTTCATCCGAGCAATCCCTCATAGGCGGCGATTTGCGTCATGGTTTCTTGCCGCATGTCTCGGCCTTGCTGGGCGGAGCGATACCAGGCGATGGTCCACTCCAATGCGGTTTCGATTCTTATTTGCGGCTTCCATCCAAGTTCCGCACGAGCCTTGCTGGCGTCGAGCTTGAGGAAATGATTTTCATGAACGCTGGGAGCCTTATCAATGACCCAGGTTGCGCCTTCGCCCCAGATCTTGGCCACAGTGGATACGATGCGCTCGACGGGCCATGCGTCCTCTTCGCCGGGTCCGAAGTTGAAAGCGTCGGCGAACTCGGTGGGACCGGCGAGAAGCTTTTCCGCAAGCGTGATGTAGCCATAGAGCGGCTCCAGAACGTGCTGCCAGGGACGAATCGCGTGCGGGCGGCGGATGAGGACCGGCTGACTGGCCGCAAAGCCGCGAACGAGGTCTGGGATGAGACGGTCTTCGGACCAGTCGCCGCCGCCAATGACGTTGCCGGCGCGCGCCGTGGCCAAGGCGACTCTGTGTTGGTTTGTTGATTCGGTGGAGAAAAAAGACCTGCGGTAGGCCGCCGTGACGATTTCCGCGCAGGCTTTGCTCGATGCGTAGGGGTCGTCTCCGCCCAGCTCATCGGTCTCACGATAAGGCCAAACCCATTCCTGATTGCGATAGCACTTGTCCGTGGTGACCAAGACCACAGCCCGCACGCTGGGGGTCTTGCGCACTGCTTCCAGAACGTGAGCTGTTCCCATAACATTGGTCGCGTAGGTGCCGAGCGGATCAGCGTAGGAGCGGCGTACCAGAGGCTGCGCGGCAAGGTGAAAAACTACCTCAGGGCGAAACTCGGTGAGGGCAGAGGCGAGCCGAGCGTAATCTCGAACGTCGCCGCGCACGTCGTCCAGACTCCGGGCAACAGAGGCAGCCGAGAATAGATTCGGTTCTGATTCCGGATCGAGCGCATAGCCGCGGATTTCTGCCCCGTGCCTAGCCAGCCATAGAGCTAACCAGCCGCCTTTGAAGCCCGTATGCCCGGTGAGAAAAACGCGTCTTGCCTGCCAGGGGCTCACCATGTCTTCCACGGCGCTTTCCCGCTGGACCACAGCTCTTCCAGCCTCTGCTTGTCGCGCAGCGTGTCCATGGGCTGCCAGAAACCGGGATGGAAAAAGGCCTGCACCTGCTTCATGGCAGTCAGGTTTTGTATGGGCTCGCGTTCAAACATGGAGCCGTCACTTTCGATTTCATTCAGGACTTTTGGCGAGAGAACGAAGAAGCCGCCATTGACCCACCCCCCCTCGCCCTTGGGCTTTTCCTGAAAATTGGCGATCGAGGTCCCCTCGATCTCGAGGCCACCGAAGCGGGCTGGGGGCTGCACGGCGGTCACCGTAACAAGTTTTCCGTGCGTCCGATGAAAAGCGATTGATCGAGCGACGTCGACGTTGCTTACGCCGTCTCCGTACGTCATGCAGAAAGCATCTTCCCCTTCCAGGTAGTTCGCCACTCGCTTGAGCCGCCCGCCGGTGCCGCTGTCATCACCGGTGTCGACCAGCGTGACACGCCAGGGCTCGGCCACGCTCTGGTGGACTTCCATCCGATTTTCCTTCATATCGAAGGTCACATCGGACATGTGCATGAAGTAGTTGGCGAAATACTCCTTGATCAAATAACCCTTGTATCCACAACAAATAACGAAGTCGTTAATGCCTTGCTGAGAGTAGATTTTCAGAATGTGCCACAGGATAGGCCGGCCGCCAATTTCGACCATCGGTTTGGGGCGCGTACCGGTTTCCTCGCTGAGCCTGGTTCCAAGCCCGCCGGCCAGAATAACAGCTTTCATTTCACTCTCTTAGCGTTCCCGAGGCAAGGGATTCACGCACCCCGAGCTAGCCCAAGAATCGTTTGCGGATATCATTCCGAGCAAGCTCTATAGTACATCGCCACCTGAGGATTGTGTATGCTTAGGCAGCGGACCTGAAATGACAGAAAAAGCAGCGCTTCTTAGACAGCAGATTTTAGAACTTTCCACTCAGTACTTTGCCGAGGCTTTTCCCGCGACCGAGTTCAAGGCTGGGCAATCGCCCGTTCCGGTTTCCGGCAAGGTGATCGATGGCGGTGACTTGAGTTCGGTGGTTGATTCAGCTCTGGACTGCTGGTTCACCACGGGCCATTTTGCCGAGGATTTCGAGCGCAAGCTGGCACGCTTTATGGGCATTCGCTGCGCCTCCCTGGTCAATTCCGGCTCGTCTGCCAACCTGCTTGCTGTCAGTGCCCTGACCTCGCCCAAGCTGGGAGAGCGCCGGCTCAAGCCAGGCGACGAAGTGATTACCGTAGCAGCGGGATTCCCCACGACCGTGAATCCGATCCTGCAAAACCGGCTGGTGCCGGTTTTCCTGGACGTGACGCTGCCCTCCTACGAAATCGATGTCAGACAGCTCGAAGCGGCCCGCAGCCAGAAGACGCGGGCCGTGATGATTGCCCATACGCTGGGAAATGTCTTCGATCTGGACGCGGTTACGGCGTTTGTAAAAAAGCATAACCTGTGGCTGATTGAAGACTGCTGCGATGCGCTGGGGTCGACCTGGAATGGCCAGCCGGTGGGTACGTTTGGCGACATTGCCACGGTGAGTTTTTATCCAGCGCACCACATCACAATGGGCGAGGGCGGTGCGGTCATGACCAACCGGCCCGATCTCGAGGTGCTGATTGAATCATTCCGCGATTGGGGCCGGGATTGCTGGTGCCATCCGGGAAAGGACAACACCTGCGGCAAGCGGTTTGACTGGCAACTGGGCAGCCTGCCCTGCGGGTACGACCACAAGTACACCTACTCCCACATCGGATACAACCTGAAGGCCACCGACATGCAGGCGGCGCTGGGCGCATCGCAAATCGCCAAGCTGCCGTATTTCATCGAGCGGCGCAAGGAAAACTTCCGCTACTTGCATCGGGCGCTCGAGCCGCTGGAGGAATTTCTGCTGCTGCCGGAAGCGACGCCGGGAGCGGATCCATCCTGGTTTGGCTTTCCCATCGGCGTCCGAGCCGGTGCACCGTTCAGCCGGGAAGAGCTGACGCGTTCTCTCGAGGGAAAGAAAATTGCGACACGGCTTTTGTTTGGCGGTAACCTGCTGCGGCAACCGGCATACAAGGACAGCGAGTATCGCGTGATTGGCGATCTGCCGAACACGGACTTTGTGATGAACAACGTCTTTTGGATTGGGGTTTTTCCAGGGTTGACCAAACCAATGCTCGACTATGTGGCGGACGCTTTTGGAGACTTCGTTGCGGAAGCAACGACCGGTGTTCGAACTGAGTCAAGGCTGCCCGTTCTTCCCTGAGGGCAGGCCCGGTGGGCAATGCCATTGAGCCGTCAGCAGGCGCGCGGCAGCCCTTGCGGCGTGGCAAGGCAAATGCGGGCGCAGTCCAGCCTAAGGCCGCGCGTGGGATGGAATCAGAAGCGTGAGTGCTTCGGGGACGGTCTCGATGCGTACCGGCAGGGCTCCCAGCAATTCCCCATCTGCTTCCACGAAAATCGAGGCTGACGAGCCTTCCGGAACCCGGCATTCCACGGCTGCGGCATCGGAGAGTTCGATCGTGGCCGAGAATGCCCGGCGCCGAAAAATGATGGCCAGGAGGAATCTTAGGTACTGCATGCGGCTGCGTGTCTTGAAAGCAATCAGGCGCAGGCGGTCTTTGTGCAACGTGGCGCCGGGAACCAGGTTCTGCAGGATGCCGCCAAAGTCGCGGATACGGACGGCGAACAGCTGCGACACTTCTTCCACGCGCTCGCTCGTGCCATCATGGGACACGAATCGTGCTTTGAAGAGCGGGAACGAGTGCGTGGCCCAGACGCGCAAGGCAACAACCATGTACAGGGCGTAACCGAAACGGCGCTTCAGGTTGGGATCGAGCTGCGACATGAAGATGGCGTCCGCCCCAACGCCTGCGGCTACCGTGAAATAACGAGAGCGGTTGTTTCCTTCTCCATCCGTGTAAAAAATCCGGCCCACGGAAACCCGTACCGGCGTAGCGCTGAGAAGCATCCTGATGGCTTTCGCCGGGGACGAGCCGAGACCGAGATTCGCGGCTAACGCATTGGCTGTGCCGAGCGGCAGAACTCCAAGGGCAACGGGAGTGCCGACCAGGCATTGCAGGATTTCGTGCACGGTTCCGTCGCCACCGCAGGCCAAGATGGTATCGCAGCCGCGGCTGATTGCTTCCCGGGCCTGCGTTCCGGCGCTCCCGGACGCAAACGTCTCCTGGGCCTCGGCTTCTATGCCGGCGCCGCGAAGAACCTCGAGCGCATCCTCGATGATGGCGGTGCGAATGCGGGAGCGTTGACCGGAAACAGGATTGTAGATCAAGGCAACGCGGCGCATCGCCGGGGCCGGCCGGCAAGGCTGGTCCGTAACCGAGTCAGAGACAGCGGTCGAGCAATCGATTCCGCGAGATCGATCTTCAGCTCGTTGAGCGTTCACCAGATGCCTTCCGTCCGACAATTTAAATAGCCTCGCTTGCAGGTGAGGTTTCAGCCTCGGGGCGCAGAGAAACATATTGCTTGAGCGGTCAATGATCCTCCCCATGGAGGCCATTGCACAGAATGACTCGTTGGCTTGCGTCTTGTTCGGCAAGCACTGCGCGGGCATTTTGTGCCTCTTTGTCGTCGAATCCAAGAGCGCCCTTGTCAGTAAAGTTGAGGGTTGGACTCTTGTACGCCGCCCCTGGGGGGCCTAAGGAATATCAGCTTTCTAGATCGTAATGCCTAAACGCGCCAAAGAAATTCGTTGCCAGGAACAAACAGCGGTTCTCAATACCTGGGCTGAAGGTGGAGGAGCTCTGCTGGAGGTCCACGCCTGTCGAGATGCCAAGCAGATCAAGCAGGGTCGGCGTGATGTCGATATGCGAGGTTGGGTGATTGATGGCAACGGGTCGCGGAACGACCCCGGGGACGTAGGAAAGCATGGGCACACGCATGGTTACGTCCTTGACCTAGGAAAGATTGCTCGCGCAGGCGGCGGACGTTTGGCATGTCGGCGAGCGAATCGCGGGCAGGATCGAACGACTGCGCGGTCGTGGCTTCCAAGACGATCAGAATCACATTGTAGTCTTTTCGCGTGGCCCGTACAGACAGTGGGACCGTGCGCCGAAACCCGGGCCGAGCCGCGGTAGGCCTCAAGCAACGCCGGATCGTTATCGCAGTGAAGGGGTGAAACGATGCCCTCAAAAGGTGCCGGATTGATCGTGATCTGAGCAAGAGTCGGGGGCTCACGGCAGGGGTGGTACGGTGGGAATCCAGGGCGTCAGCGCAACGACTACGGCAACGCCGAAGACTGCCGAGCCCCACATCATCGTGACCGATGAAAAAGTTCCAGTGATACAAAACACAATCGTCTCGGCGTAGACAACCGCTCAAAGAAGAACGCCGCCCCAATTGCGGCAACCATCCATCAACGCACAGGAAGGCGGAAGGTAAGCAAAGTGAACTGCCAAGGTACCGAGGAAGAAAAGCCAAAGGAAGTCTGCCTTGAACAGGGTCACTCTCTCCCGATATGGATGGACGGCGGATTGCGCAGGCCGAGCGCACTTTCGTTGAGAAGCGGGCATGCTGCAGCAGCGACCTTTTTGCCAATTAGAATGGCGATCAACGGGGCCAGCCACGGCAGGAGAACCATTCCATCCAGGCACGACGGACAGGGACGAAAACAGTCTGAGTTAGCACGTTCAGGATTCTACGACCGTGTCGACCACTGTACACTCGATTTCCCTATTGCGTCTGTTACCAAGGCCATCCAAAGTCCCAACCATCGTTTCGCTCTCTCGCTTACCTTGACCTGTGCGCGCCAATTGACATCCGACAAATTGACATCCGATCGTAACCAGACTGACAATAAGAGTCAATAAGATGGGAAGGTTCCCTGCCGCCTAACAACGCGAATTGGAAGTTAGGGCAACCTGGAGTTCCCTGGAACTATTTTGAAAGAGAGTAACAGTGTCCTCTTTGAGCCCATCGCTTATCTTCGAGCGCGCTATTTCAGACCATATTGAAGTTATCCAGACGATCTTATCGCAACAGAAAATTCTCGAGCGCATTGCCGAAGAGATGACACGCGCTGTATTTGCGGGAAACAAAGTGCTGTGGTGCGGGAACGGCGGCAGCGCCGCCGACTCGCAACACATGGCCGCGGAGCTGATGGGACGGTTTCGGCGGGAGCGCCGCGGGCTTGCCTCCATCGCTTTGACGACCGACACCTCGATTCTTACCGCGATCGGAAACGATTACGGCTTTGAGCGGGTGTTTGCCCGTCAGGTAGAAGCGCTGTGCGTCAAAGGCGACGTGGTGGTGGGCATTTCCACTTCCGGCAACAGCAAGAATGTCTGTGCAGCGTTACAGACCGCGCAGCAGTTGGGCGCATTCACCGTGGCTCTTACTGGAGCCGGTGGCGGAGCGATGGCATCGATTGCCGACATCACGCTGCGCATTGCATCGCAAGACACGGCGAGAATCCAGGAAGGTCACATTCTGTGCGGGCACATGCTGTGCGACTGGGTGGAACTGGCGGTCTGCGAGCGCGAGCAGGCTGCAGTTCTGGATGCAGCACGATAGCGCAGGGTGAGCAGCCCCGGCTCGGCTAGCGGTACCATTGCGCGGTGCGACGAATTGCTTCACCCAGGCTGATCGCTGCGCGCAGCCCGAAGATTGATTCTGCCCTTCCTACATCGGGAACGTATTGGGCGCGCGAGGCGCCGGGCAGGGGCTTCTGCGCGATTTCGACCTCGAGAGACGGGTCAAGCTCATCGACGACAAGCTGAGCCAGTTCGCCGATGCTGATGGCTTCTCCCGAACCAACGTTGACGGCTAAGGTCCGCGGCGATTCGCTTTCCCCGAGCAACATCGTCCAAAGCCAGATGGCGAGATCGGCAGCGTAGAGATAAGAGCGCATGGCTCGGCCGTCGCCGCGCACAGCTATGTTTCTGCCGGCCAGCGCATCGGCAATGAAGTTCCCAATGGCGAAGTGCTGATCGAGCGGGAGATGCGGGCCCACGAATGCAAAACAACGAGCTATGGCCAGATCCATGCCGGACTCAGCCGCGGCAAGCGCGCACATCTGTTCGGAGATCCGCTTCCCTTCTCCGTAGGCTGCATTCGGATCAAGCCAGTCGGGGCCGCCCAGATAGGTCTCCGGAATGTGGCTGAGGTTTCCCGGCTGCTTGCCGTACACGGCGCCGGAGCTGGCGAAGAGAAACTTCTTTGTGCCGCGCGTTTTGGCAAGTTCCAGCACGCGCTCGGTGCCATGGATGAGGGTGCTTAACAATTCGCCCGGCTTATGGCTTGCGCCAGCCGATGTGGAGACGGCACCATGGAGAACAAACTCGAAAACCGCATCAGGAAAAGCGAAGTCGCGCACATCCCCGTGCAGAAGTTCGATTGCCGGATCGACCGCCAGGTGCGGCATTCTGACTCGGAAACCGTTGGGATCTCGTGTCAGCACGGTTGCCGACAGATCAAGTCTGAGTTTGCGGTTGCAGTAAATTAAGCTCTCCAAAAGCCAGGCGCCGAAAAAGCCCGTGCCTCCGGAGATGAAAATGCGACGCCCGCCGATGCGGTCCCAAAGGGGGAGGGTGTGGGTGAAAATATGTTCGAGATCCTCGCCGGGCAGGGGCTTCACTCCATCAGCATAAACCCATCGCTTGGGATGGGTTTCGACAGGAATACGGAGACAAAGCCATTGCGGAGCTCCGCAGTCTGTTGGGGGGCCAATGAAGGCCGGAGAGTCCCCCGAAAATTGGCGATAAGTCCATTGTTTCTAAATAAATAGAGCTACTTACGACTTGAGTCTTTGGGGGCCTCGAATCGTGGCCGCGCCGGCTCAATTTTGATCTCTGGGAGTCGTTGCGGCCTCGGCCGAGCAGTGATTCAAGCCGAGGCAATGAACTGCTATGATGTCTGCTGGGAACTTGAGGCAGCGATGTCCGTGACGGCTTGGTGCCGTAAGAAAATCGGCCCTTCCCGAAGCGAAGCGCCAAGAGGAGTTTTTGCATGAGTACCATTAGAATCGGCGGCAAACTGGTTGGAGACGATCAAGCGTGTTATGTCGTTGCAGAAATCGGAATCAACCATAATGGTGACATCGATCTCGCCAAGCGGTTGATCAGCGTGGCAGTTGCAGCCGGATGCGATGCCGTCAAGTTCCAGAAGCGTACTGTCGACGTGGTGTACACCGCCGAAGAGTTGGCCAAGCCACGCGAGAATCCGTTCGGCGCGACCAACGGTGACCTGAAGCGCGCGCTCGAATTCGACCAGGAGGACTACGAAGAGATCGACGCGTTTTGCCGCTCAGTGAAGATGCCGTGGTTTGGTTCACCATGGGATGAAGGCTCGGTGGACTTCCTGGAGCAGTTCAACGTTCCGGTGCACAAGATTGCGTCCGCCTCGTTGACCGACGATCACCTTTTGCAGCACATTCGCACTACAGGCAAGCCGATTATTCTCTCCACCGGAATGAGCACCTATGCCGAGATTGACCATGCTGTGGATGTTCTGGGCAAGGAAGATCTGATCCTTCTGCACGCCACGAGCACCTATCCGGCGAATTACGACGAACTCAATCTGCGCGCCATCCCCACCATGGCCAAGCGCTATGGCGTGCCGATCGGCTACTCAGGCCACGAAACGGGCATTCCGACTACGGTATGCGCGACGGCCCTGGGTGCCTGCTTGGTGGAGCGCCACATTACGATGGACCGCGCCATGTGGGGCTCGGATCAGGCGGCGTCGCTGGAGCCAAACGGCATCTCGCGGCTGGTGCGGGATATTCGTCTTTGGGAGCAGTCAAAGGGCGACGGCATCAAGCGGGTGTATGAGCGAGAAGTGCCGATCATCAAGAAGCTTCGCCGCGTGGGCGCCGCGGTCTAGCCCGGCATGACTGAGAGCAAACCTGCCAGGAACGGCCTGGAGGCCATCCGGGCCGTGGCCATGGATGTTGATGGCGTACTCACCGATGGTGGCCTATGGTGGGGACCAAACGGCGAAGAGTGGAAGCGCTTCTGCTTTGCCGATATTATGGGCGTCTCGCTGGCGCGACGCGCGGGGATTCAACTGGCGCTGATCTCCGGCGAGGATAGCCCGCTGGTGGATCGATACGCTAAAAAGATGCACATTCAGCACGTGACGAAAGGTTGTCGCGACAAGGCGGCCGCGCTGCGCGGGTTCGCGCGGGCGACGGGCATCGACCTGGCAGAAATCTGCTTCATGGGCGACGACATTAACGATCTGGCGGCGATCGAGATTGCGGGCTTCTCTGCGGCGCCGGCAAACGCGGCTCACGAAGTTCTGGCTCACACCAATTTCAATACTCGGAGCAGCGGTGGGAATGGTGCGGTGCGCGAGCTGATGGATGCCCTGCTCGCTGCCAAGGGACTCAACGCTCGGGAAGTCTTAACCAGGCCCTGAAACCGACATACTGGATTCGACAAGGCGAAGACCAAATTCATGAAGCTATCCGATTATGTTGTGCGCTTTATTGCCGAACAGGGCGTTAAGCATGTTTTTCTGGTCACCGGCGGCGGCGCCATGCACCTGAACCAGTCGCTTGGCGCGGAGGCAGCGATTGAGCCCATCTGTAACTCACACGAGCAGGCCAGCGCCATGTGCGCCGAGGCCTATGCCAAGGTGACGAACCATCTGGGCGTCTGCATGGTCACCACGGGCCCCGGCGGCACCAACGCGGTGACGGGAGTCACCGGCGCATGGCTGGACTCAACGCCGACCTTGTTTGTCTCCGGCCAGGTAAAGCGGCCCGATCGGATGTTCGACAAGCAGGGGCAACCACTGGGCATGCGGCAGCTAGGCGTGCAGGAGGTGGACATTGTTTCGATCGTGAAGCCGATTACCAAATACGCGGTGACGGTACTTGATCCGGCTGAGATACGCTACCACATGGAGAAGGCTGTTTACCTGGCGCTGAACGGGCGGCCCGGCCCTGTGTGGGTCGACATTCCGCTCGACGTGCAGGCTTCTCCAATTGAAGACCCGTCTTCGCTCCGAGGGTTTGATCCAGGAGAACTGGAAGGGGAAAGCGCGCGTTCCGACCTGAAGCAGCAGGTGAGCCTGCTGATTGAGAAATTGAACCGGGCGAGTCGGCCGCTGTTGTTTGCCGGCAACGGAATTCGCCTGGCTCGGGCGACGGCCGAGTTTGAGCAGCTTCGCCATCTGTTACCCGTTCCGTCTGTAGCCACGTGGTGCGCCGCCGATCTGGTTCCGAGCGACGAGCCGACCTTTGTGGGACGGCCGGGCTCGGTGGCAGCGCGCGGCGCCAATTTTGCCTTGCAGAATTGCGACTTCCTTCTAGCCATCGGCGTTCGGCTGGACTTCGCCATCACCGGCTATGCGCCGCATAACCTGGCGCGTGAGGCACACAAGGCGGCAGTGGACATCGACGGAGCGGAGTTGGCCAAGCTTCATCCGTACTTGCAGCAACCCATCTCGGCCGATGCCAAGGCATTTCTCGAAGAGCTACTTCGGCAGAAGGATTCTATCCGGCTCGGCGACCGCTCCGCTTGGGATGCACGCTGTGCGGGTTGGAAGACGCGCTATCCCGTGGTGACCGATGAGCATCGCAATCCGGAAAGCCAGGTGAGCATCTTCCACCTGGCTGAGGTGATTGGAACCGAGTCAACGCCTGATGATCTTCTGGTCTCAGGCAGTTCCGGCAGCGGGATTGAGATTTTCCTGCTCGCCTGCCCGACCCGCAATGGACAGCGGATTTATCACACCGCCGGGCTGGGCGCGATGGGCTACGGATTGCCGATGGCCCTGGCGGTATCGATTGGCGGCGGACGCAAACGGACCATCCTTGTCGACGGCGATGGCGGGTTTCAATTCAACATTCAGGAACTGGAGACCGCTGCCAGGCTGAAGTTGCCGGTCAAATTTTTTGTCCTGAATAACAACGGATATGCCTCCATCCGTGCTTCGCAGACGGGCTACTTCGGCAAGCCGAACATTGGTTGCGACAGCAGCACCGGGCTCACGGTTCCTGACCTGGGCAAAGTCGCCGCCGCCTACAACATTCCCTCGATCGTGATTGAGAATCAAAAACACCTGCGCGACGATGTGAAGCGGGCGCTTGCGACCGACGGTCCGGTAATGATCGACGTGCATGTGATTCCGGACGAGGTGCGGGCGCCGCGGTTGCAGTCGTACCAAAAGCCCGATGGCTCATTTGTGTCCAAACCCCTTGAGGATATGTTCCCGTTCCTATCGCGCGAGGAGTTTCTGGCCAACATGATTGTGAAGCCATTGCCGGAGTGAAACAGCAAGCGCAGAATCGATCGTGGATTCGGCATGCAGGCGGCGCCCCGATTTAGATCGGCGCCGCTTCTGGTTCTGCACGCCCTTCAACACGGGCGGCATTCCGGGCCCCAAGATCGATCATCGTCTTTTCGAGCAGATGATAGGCGGGGATGACAATCAGCGCCAGTGAGGCGAAGATGAGCCCGATCTGAATGGCCGGATTGAATCTGTGCAGCAGGTTCAGCCCGATGACGATCGAGACATCGCGCGAGCAGCGGCCAGAGAACGAAATTGCGGCGTGTAAGAAAAGAATAAAAACGGCAGCAGGAAATACATGTCTACCTCGGGAGGCAGCGTCCACATGACGCCGAAGACCAAGGGATTGCTCCCAACCCAGATCACGTTCTCGAGCAGCAAAAGACTCGAAACCAGATTCTTGGCCCCCGCCCACACGAAATAGGAGTCCGCATTCGGTCTGTGCAAGGTTGGAATATGGAAGAGCACTGGAGCGAGAACGGCCGCGACCGCAAGTGGGTAGAGCCCGAAGAATACGTCTTATGTAGAAATCGAGCATGTGCGGCTTGCGCCCCAGCGACCACATTCATAGGAGGCTGGAATGCACAAAGAACATGAAGACGCCCCGCGACGCCAAGCCACGAAATATCCCAGCCCCCGATCCCACGCAGGCAAATGAAGAGCAAAATGTGTCCAACGACGACCAGCAAGACGGCGATACTCCGCAGCCAATCCAGCTTGGGCTAACAATTTCATAGCGCCACTAAAACAGTCCGGTTTCCGGGTCCTTTTCTGGAGTCTCCGGGGCCTGACATGGATGCTCGGTTCTCGGCGAGCGATATGGATTCGGCCCGATTGTCCATTCGCGTCGAAGTCATCGCGGTTTGGGAACAGCCACCCGAAATAGCGAACCAAATAAGTAACCCGCCAAGCAGGAAGTTTGCCGGGAATTCCCTCCCCCCAAGTGAGCCTTAGGGAGATGATTTCGGGCAGCCGCTTGGCTGGCTCATGTGAAAATTATGATGATTTCTGGATTAATAACTATTTAGTATATACATTAGTTACTGCCGTACGCTGGAACAGTTAAGTATGAAGATTTAAAAAGGAACGCTAAGTGCACCACGGACGTGCAGCTGAATCTGTTCGGGTTGACGGGCATTCGGACACCATAGCCATCCCCATCGGCATGGCTGGCATCAACTCCTTTGCGGTTCAGATTACGCAGCTCAGGACTCTCCGACTGATCTTATTGACTGTTTAGCAAATAAGTTGCCTAACCAAAATCCAGGGTAGAGTGATCAAACCCGCAGCGATGAAGGGGAATTTTTACCGAGCACGAACCCAATCTGCTAGACTTTGACATAATGCAATGCCAACGGATTCATTTTGTTATGCCGATTATTAACAAAAGGGAGCCGCTTATCCGACGACTACGTTCGCGAGCGGCAGAGGGATTGGTTTGTCTTAAGGAACAGGGCGCGGGTAAAAGCTTGCGCAAAACGAGGAAGCTCAACCTAACCGCAAACATCGCTTCAGATTCGCCGTCTCGTTCCAATCGATGGATTGCCCTTTGGAGGGTTATTAGTGAGCACCGAGTCGTATGTTCCGAAAGCATCTGAATTGGCAAGAGTGAAGCGAACCATGCCGCGCAGTGCTTCTGAAGGGGCGGACAGCCGCGCAAAGTTTGTAGCTGCTCCGAAGCGTCGCCCGGTGTCCGACCCCTCGCATATGTTATTCGGAAAGCATCTCAGCCCATGGTCAGGATCCAAAGCCAAGCGGGTATTCGACTGCGCATGTGTTTTTTTGATGTTGCCCGTGCTGATTCCGATCTTCCTCGCGGTCGGCTTGGCGGTGCGGATCACTTCGCGCGGACCGGTGCTCTTCCTGCAGAAGCGGATGGGGCGCCATGGGCGGGAGTTCACCATCCTGAAATTCCGGACGATGATCCACTCTTCAGAAAGAGTCCATCATCCGGTGACCACGTCCGGGAACCAGCAATTCACCCGGGTGGGGCCATTCTTGCGCCGTTGGAAACTGGACGAGGTGCCGCAGCTGTTCAATGTGCTTGCCGGACACATGAGCCTGGTTGGCCCGCGGCCCAAACTGCCTGCGCATGCCATTTCCAATGTGCCTTGCCGCGCCGGCATCACCGGCGCCGCCACGATCGCCTTCGCGCGGGAAGAAGCCATTCTTGACCGCGTGCCAAAGCATGATCTAGAAGCGTTCTACCACTCCGTTGTTCTTCCGGCCAAGCACCAGCTGGACGAGGACTACATGGCCAGCGCCACATTCGCTTCCGACCTCAAGCTGATCATTGACAGCGTGCTGCGGCGGTGGGACACGGCGGTCATCGAGAGGCTGCTGAAGACCTGGGCCTACGAGCAAGGTGATCGGCGCATGCTTTCGAATATGGTGGAGCCGGAAGAGGTTTTCGCTCATTCCGCCTTGGTGACCCACATCGATCGGCCTCAATCGACAGAAGAGATGCGGGCTTATTAGACCACGCATCTAGTGCATTTGAGCTCGGGTTTGGGCACAGGCGAAAAGCAATTCAGAAGCAAAAGCTGGTTGGGGTTTTCTTCGACGATTGCGGATTGAACTGCTGACGCTCGGCTGGACATTAGGAAAACAATTCCGCATCGCGCAACAGTGATCCAGCGCGATCCTTGTCCGAAACAATAGCTTCGAGAGGATCGACAGGCCAAGCAACGGCGATCGCCGGATCGTTCCAGACGATGGTGCGTTCGCTCGATGGAGAGTAATAGTCGGTCACCTTATAAGCAAAGCCAACCTGTTCAGTAAGTGCCAGAAAGGCGTGGCCGAACCCTTCGGGAATCCAGAGCATGTCCCCCGACTCGCCGGATAGCTCGATCGAAAAGTGTTGGCCGAATGTCTCGGAAGACCGGCGCAGATCGACGGCGACATCGAGTACCGCGCCATGGGTGACGCGCACCAGTTTTCCCTGCGGCTGCGTGATCTGGTAGTGAATGCCGCGCAACACGTTTTTCTTCGATAGGGAGAAGTTATCCTGCACCCAGACGCCGGGCAGGCCGGCCTGTTCGATTTTGCGCAGGTTGAAGCTCTCGGAAAACTCGCCGCGAGAGTCCTTGAAGATTTGCGGAGTGAGCACCAGAACGCCGCGAAGGGATGTCTCCCGGATTTTCATAGATCACCGGCCTTGGACTCGAAGTGAGGTTCGCCGAGAAGAGCCAGCAGGTATTGGCCGTAGCCGCTCTTGATGACGGGCTGGGCGAGCGCTTCAAGTTCGTCGGCGGTGATGAATCCCTGGCGATAGGCAATCTCTTCGGGGCAGGCAATGCTCAGGCCCTGGCGGCGTTCGATGGTGTGGACGAACAGACCGGCTTCGAGCAGCGAATCGTGCGTGCCGGTGTCGAGCCAGGCCATGCCGCGGCTCATGATTTCGACATTCAGCTTCCCTGCTTCGAGATATTTCCGGTTCAGATCAGTAATCTCAAGTTCGCCGCGCGCCGAGGGTTGCAACGAGGATGCTATGCCGACCACGTCGCGATCGTAGAAATAGAGCCCGGTGACGGCGTAGCGAGACTTCGGACGGGCGGGCTTCTCTTCCAGGCTTATAGCGCGTCCGTGCTGGTCAAACTCGACGACCCCATAGCGTTGTGGGTCTTCGACAGGATAGGCGAACACGGTTGCGCCTTGCCGAAGGTTTACGGCCGATTGCAGCTGCCCGGAAAACCCCTGGCCGTAGAAAATGTTGTCGCCGAGAATCAGCGCGCTCGAGTCGCCGTCGATAAAGTCCTTGCCAATGATGAAGGCCTGAGCAAGGCCGTCGGGGCTGGGCTGCACGGCATAGCTCAAGTGGATCCCCCAGCGTTTGCCATCGCCCAGTAGCTCGCGGAAGCGAGCAGTATCCTGCGGAGTCGAAATAATCAAAATCTCGCGCAGGCCCGCCAGCATGAGAGTGCTGAGCGGGTAATAAATCATGGGTTTGTTGTAGACCGGCAATAATTGCTTGGAGACGACCTGGGTGACCGGGTAGAGGCGCGTACCCGAGCCTCCGGCAAGAATGATGCCCTTCATCAAAACCTCTGAGAAACCCCGCCCTTTAGGACGGGGCCGGATAGGAGCGGGAGTTTAGACCTCCGGCTCGTGTTTGAAGTCGTATGCGAAGCCATCGTTACGCTGAATGGTTTTGCAATACTTATGGCCTATCCCTTGCACAGTGCCGTTGATAGTCTGGATGTTGAAACTTCCGGTTACGCGAATAACGACCCGTTTCTTTACGACCTTCTGTGTACGGAGTGCGATACTGCTGCACTGACCCTGTTCAACCTGGCTTATGTGTTCCCACACAAGTCCCGTCCTTTAGGGCGGGGTAGTTGACAACGCGACACGCTCCGTGTAGTTCTTGTTGATCCACTCAAGATAGGCGCCCGAACGAACGCTTTCAACCCAAGCCGAGTGATCGAGATACCAGCGAACGGTTTTGCGCAAGCCGGCTTCGAATTCGGCCGAAGGCTGCCAGGCCAGTTCACTGGCCAGTTTCGTGGCGTTAATGGCGTAGCGGCGGTCGTGGCCGGGACGGTCTTTGACGTAGGTAATGAGTTCCCGGCGCGACGCCGCTCCGGCGCGTGGACGCATCTCATCGACCAAATCGCAGATGGTGGTGACGACGTCGATATTGGCGCGCTCGCTGTTGCCGCCGATATTGTAGGTCTGCCCGGTGCGGCCATTGGCCAGCACAGCGCGAATCGCCGAGCAGTGGTCTTCGACAAACAGCCAGTCGCGGACGTTCATGCCGTCGCCGTAAACGGGCAGCGGTTTGCCGTCGAGCGCGTTGAGAATCATGAGCGGAATCAGCTTCTCAGGGAACTGGAAAGGACCATAATTATTGGAGCAGTTGGTTGTCAGCGACGGGAAACCCCAGGTGTGGTGGTAGGCGCGAACCAAGTGGTCAGAGGCGGCTTTAGAAGCCGCGTAGGGGCTGTTGGGCGCGTAGGGGGTGGTCTCGGAGAAGGCTGGATCGTCGGGGGCGAGCGTTCCATAGACTTCGTCGGTCGAAACATGAAGGAAGCGGAAGGCCTCCTTGTCGGCCCCATTCAGTCCCAGCCAGTAGGTTTTTACCTGGTCAAGGAGGGTAAAGGTGCCCAAAACATTAGTGCGAATGAAGGCCTCCGGAGAGGCGATGGAGCGGTCGACGTGGCTCTCGGCGGCGAAGTGGACGATGGCCCGGGGCTGATGGGTTTCAAGCAGCGAGGCAACCAAGGCTCGGTCACCAATGTCGCCGCGGAGCAGCTGGTGGCGCTCATCGCCTTTCAGCGTGGAAAGATTTTCCGGATTCCCGGCGTAGGACAGCAGGTCGAGATTGATCACGGGAGTTTTTTCGGTCTCAATCCAGCTCAAAACGAAATTTGATCCGATGAATCCGGCGCCACCTGTAACGAGTATGGAATCTTGCATGCTATCTCTCCGAATCAACAGTATATAGGGCCTGGTCGCCCTCCTTGAGCGACTTATCGGAGACACAAAAACGTTTTAGAAAGCATGATTCTGGGCCAATCGGCAAGGGAGCCTCCGCGCAAAAATGAAAATTTCGATATATTTTAAAGAGTACGTCCCGTCCCACCTGAGGCTAAGCCTGCCCAGCAGGTTGTTTCATTCATGACCCACGCGATTTCCGGCAACGGAAACCGCGACGCGTTTGTGTATCTCAAGCTTCGCCAGGCATTCCGAACCGAAAAAGTTCATTGAGAAGGACGCTATGCATACATCGGACTCTCCTCTTCGCATCCCCCACCCGCAAGGGCTTTATCATCAACGGAATGAACATGATGCCTGCGGCATGGGACTGGTTGCCAGCATTCGCGGCGACAAAAGCCACGCGATTATTCGCAAGGGTCTCGAGGTCCTCATCAACCTGACACATCGCGGTGCCGCCGGATGCGATCCGGAGACGGGTGATGGCGCCGGAATCCTGATTCAGATTCCACACGTATTCTTCGCGCGGGAATGCGGCGAGTTGGGCATTCGGCTGCCGGAGCCGGGCGCCTATGGCGTGGCCATGGTTTTTCTTCCTGTGGAAAAACACTGCCGCCTGCAATGCGAGGGCATCTTCGAGCGCATTGCGCGGGAAGAAGGCCTCGCGGTCCTGGGCTGGCGCGATACGCCGGTGAATGGCGACGCCATTGGCCGCGAAGCACGTGCGTCGCAACCGTACATTGAACAATTCTTCGTCGGCCGGCCCAAGGGGCTGGACGAGGACGGCTTTGAGCGGCTTGTCTATCGGGTGCGCCGGCGCACGGAGAACGAGATTGAGGACTCCGAAATTGAGGGCAAGGAGATGTTCTACATTCCTTCGTTCTCCTGTCGGACCATCATCTACAAGGGGCTGATGCTGGCTCCGCAGATTGAGAAGTTTTACTTCGAGTTGGCCAATCCCCTGGTCACGAGCGCGCTGTGCCTGGTGCATCAGCGGTTCTCGACGAATACTTTCCCCAGCTGGAAGCTGGCGCACCCGTATCGCTATGTGGCGCACAACGGCGAAATCAACACCATTCGCGGCAACGTGAGCTGGATGAACGCACGTCAATCGGTTCTGCGCAGCCCGCTGCACGATGGTCAGATTGACAAGCTCTACCCGGTGATCACGCCCGAGGGAAGCGACTCCGGTTCGCTGGACAATGCGGTCGAGTTTCTGTATCAATCAGGGCGCTCGCTGCCCCATGTAATGGCGATGCTGATTCCGGAAGCGTGGGCGGGCAATCCGGACATGGACGAGGAGAAGCGTGCTTTTTACGAGTACCACGCTTCGCTGATGGAGCCGTGGGATGGGCCAGCAGCGATTGCCTTCACCGACGGCAAAGTGATTGGCGCGACCCTGGACCGCAACGGACTCCGCCCCGGGCGCTACATCGTCACCAAAGATGACCTGGTCGTGCTGGCTTCCGAGGTCGGCGTGCTCGACGTGCCTGCCGAAGACATCCGCAAGAAGGGCCGCCTGCAGCCAGGACGCATGTTCCTGGTAGACACGGTGCAGAAGCGCATTATCTCCGACGCAGAGATCAAGAAGGAACTCGCTAGCCGCCAGCCTTATGCGCAATGGCTGCAAGAGCAGCAGATCACACTGGACCATTTGCCGGAGCCCTCGCGTGTGATTGCATCGCATGCTGAAACGCTGTTGCGCAGGCAACGGGCTTACGGATATAGCGAAGAGGATTTGAAGGTGTTGCTGGCGCCGATGGGCGCCAAGGGCGAAGAGCCGATCGGGTCGATGGGTACCGACGTTCCCTTGGCTTGCCTGTCGGACCGGCCGCAGCCATTATTCAATTACTTCAAGCAGCTATTTGCGCAGGTGACCAACCCGCCCATCGATCCGATTCGCGAAGAGCTGGTCATGTCGCTGATCAGCTACATCGGCACCGAGCGCAACATTCTGGACGAGGCGCCGGAGAACTGCCACACCCTGAAATTACCCCATCCGATTTTGACCAATCGTGACCTGGAAAAGCTTCGCCGCATTTCGTCGGGCGACCTGCTGGCTACCACGCTGCCTGCGTTGTTTCGCGCCGAGGATGGCGAGGCTGGCCTGAAGCACTCGCTCGATGATTTGAGCGCCCGCGCCGCGCACGCCGTGCACTCCGGCTACACCCTGCTGATCCTCTCCGACCGGGGCGTCGATCCGACCTATGCCCCGATTCCGAGCCTGCTGGCGATGGCCGCAGTACACAACCGCCTGGTGCGGGAAAAAACCCGCACCCAGGTAGCGCTGATTATCGAGAGCGGCGAACCTCGCGAGGTGATGCACTTTGCGCTGCTGATCGGCTACGGCGCGAGCGCGATTAATCCTTACCTGGCGATTGAGACGTTGCATGATCTGAAGCGGCGGGGATTGCTGCCTGAAAATGTGAGCGCCGAATACGCGGAGAAAAACTTCATCAAGGCCATCAACAAGGGGCTGTTGAAGACTTTCTCGAAGATGGGCATCAGCACGCTGCAAAGCTATCGCGGCGCACAGGTATTTGAAGCCGTGGGCCTGAACCAGTCATTGATTGACTCCTACTTTGCGCGCACGGCTTCACGCATTGAGGGTGTAGGGCTGGACGTGCTGGCGCGCGAAGCACAGCTGAAGCACAAGTATGCCTTCCAGCCGCTGACAGATTCCGAGACGGACCTTGTGGTAGGCGGGCATTATCAGTATCGCGAGGGCGGCGAGTATCACCTGCTGAATCCGATGACGATCAGCAAACTTCAGCATGCGGTGCGGGAACAGAATCCAACCACATTCCAGGAATATACCGATTTGCTCGATGAACAGAACCGGCATCTGTGCACGCTGCGCGGCCTGCTCAAACTGAAGTATTTGGACGAGCCGATTCCGATTGACGAAGTTGAGCCGTCCAAAGAGATTGTCAAGCGCTTCACGACCGGTGCGATGAGCTTTGGGTCGATCAGCAAAGAAGCTCACGAGACCCTGGCCATTGCGATGAACCGGATTGGCGGCATGTCCAACACCGGCGAAGGCGGCGAGAATGAAGACCGCTTTACGCGCGACGCCAATGGAGATTTGCGCCGCAGCGCCGTCAAGCAGGTGGCCAGCGGACGCTTCGGCGTGACGGCCAATTACCTGGTGAACGCCGACGAATTGCAGATCAAGATGGCGCAGGGCGCCAAACCTGGCGAAGGCGGACAACTGCCCGGGCACAAGGTGGACGACTTCATCGCGAAAATGCGTTACTCGATTCCCGGCGTGGGATTGATTTCTCCTCCGCCCCATCACGACATTTATTCGATTGAGGATCTGGCACAGCTGATCTATGACTTGAAGAATGTGAATCCGCAGGCGCGCATTGCGGTGAAACTTGTGTCGGAAGTGGGTGTGGGCACGGTGGCTGCGGGCGTTTCCAAGGCGCACGCCGATGTGGTGCTCATCTCCGGTGACACGGGCGGTACCGGCGCTTCCCCGCTCAGTTCGATCAAGCACGCGGGGTTACCGTGGGAGCTTGGCCTGGCAGAGACGCAACAAGTGCTGCTTCTGAACGATCTGCGTAGCCGCATCAAGGTGCAGACGGACGGCAAGCTGCAGACTGGCCGCGATGTGGTCATTGCCGCGCTGTTGGGCGCCGAAGAGTTCGGCTTTGCAACAACCCCGCTCATCGCCATGGGTTGCATCATGATGCGCAAGTGTCACCTGAACACTTGTTCGGTGGGCATTGCCACGCAGGACCCGGTGCTACGCGCGCGCTTCACGGGCCAACCGGAGCACGTAATCAACTTCTTCTTCTTCCTGGCCGAGCAGGTGCGCCAGCACATGGCCAAACTCGGCTTCCGCACAGTGGACGAGATGGTAGGCCGGGTGGACAAGATCGACGCTCTCGTTGCCGACGCGCACTGGAAGGCCAAGGGGATTGATCTGGCCAACATACTCTACACTCCCACCCTGCCTTCGCGCGTGGCGCGGCGTAAGATGCAGGCGCAGGATCATGGGCTCGACAAGGCACTGGATCACGCACTGATTGCCAAGGCCGGCCCGGCGCTCGAGTCGGCAACGCCGGTCGCCGGAAGTTTTGCCATTCGCAATGTGCATCGCACGGTGGGCGCTATGCTGGGCGGCGAGATCGCGCGCAAGTACGGGTCGGCGGGATTGCCGGACGGCACAATCCACTTCAAGTTCCATGGATCGGCGGGACAGAGCTTTGGCGCGTTCGTCCCCAACGGCGTAACGCTGGAATTGGAAGGGGACGCCAACGACTACGTGGGCAAGGGGCTGTCGGGCGGACGCATCATTGCCTATCCGCCCAAGACTTCCAGCTTCCTGCCGGAGGAAAGCATTCTCGTTGGTAATGTAGTTCTCTACGGTGCGACTACAGGCGAAGCCTTTCTGAACGGCATTGCTGGCGAACGTTTTGCGGTGCGCAACTCCGGCGCAACGGCGGTGGTCGAAGGCGTAGGCGACCATGGCTGCGAGTACATGACCAACGGAATGGTGGTTGTGCTTGGATCGACCGGGCGCAACTTCGCTGCCGGCATGAGCGGAGGCATCGCGTATGTCTACGACGACCAGGGCGACTTCTCGACGCGGCGTTGTAATCGGGCCAGCGTGGATCTGGAACCGCTGGTCGGCGGCGAAGATATTGATCGTGTGCGTGGTCTGCTGGAGCGGCATCGCGACCTGACCGGCAGCCCGCGCGCGGCCTGGATCCTGGAGCATTGGGCCGATGCGCAGCCCAGCTTCATCAAGATCTTCCCGCATGAATACAAGCGCGTGTTGGGATGCGCGCGCACCGAAGGTTTCTATAGCTCTCCAACAACCACGTCGCCTCTGGTGGCGGCCGCTGAGGTGCAGCATGGGTAAAGATACCGGTTTCCTTGAGATTGATCGCGAGCAGCCCACGCGACGCAAGGTGGAAGAACGCATTCATGACTGGTTTGAAATTTATCAGCCGTTTCCGGAACATAAGCAGCGGGACCAGGGCGCACGCTGCATGGATTGCGGAGTTCCCTTCTGCCATACCGGCTGCCCGGTCAACAACCTGATTCCTGACTGGAACGACCTGGTTTACAACGGCCGCTGGGAAGCCGCCGTGCGCCGGCTGCACGCCACCAATAACTTCCCGGAGTTTACTGGACGCATCTGCCCGGCTCCCTGCGAGGCTGCCTGCGTGCTGGGCATCGATCAGCCGCCGGTTTCAATCAAGCTGATTGAGCGCTCGATTGTAGAGCGCGGATGGGATGAGGGCTGGATTCGCCCCGAGCCGCCGGAGTTCAACACCGGCAAGCGCGTGGCAGTGGTAGGCAGCGGTCCTGCGGGTCTGGCAGCTGCGCAGCAACTGCGACGCGCCGGCCACTCGGTGACCGTGTATGAGAAGAACAACCGCATCGGCGGACTGATGCGCTACGGCATTCCTAACTTTAAGCTGGAGAAGCATGTGCTCGATCGCCGCATCGAGCAGATGCGCGCCGAAGGCGTGACATTCATCACCAACGCGCATGTGGGCGTGAACGTGCCGGTCGAAGCGCTGACCGACCATTACGACGCAATCCTTTTGGCCGGCGGCGCGGAACATCCACGCAACCTGAACATTCCGGGGCGCGAGCTGAAGGGCATTCACTTCGCCATGGATTTTCTGCCACAGCAGAACAAGCGCTGCGAAGGCGATATGGACGAACAGTTCCTCGCACACCCGTCGGAGTCCATCAACGCACACGGCAAGCGCGTAGTCATCATCGGTGGCGGCGATACGGGCGCCGACTGCCTGGGCACCACCCATCGCCAAGGTGCCATCAGTGTGCATCAGTTCGAGATCATGCCCAAGCCTCCCCAGACGCGTGCGGCTTCCACGCCGTGGCCGCTTTGGCCGCTTCAGCTGCGAACAGAAGGCGCTCACGAAGAGGGCGGCATTCGCGATTGGAGCATCAATAGCGTCAAGTTTACCGGCGACGAACACGGCAATGTGAAGCAGCTGCACCTGGTGCGGGTGGGTCCGCCCCCCAGGTTCGAGGTGATCCCAGGATCTGAGCACGTACTCGAAGTGGATCTGGTGCTGCTGGCCATGGGCTTCCTTGGTCCGGTGCGCAGCGGCATGATCGAGCAGCTGGGGTTGGCTGTCGACAACCGCGGGAATGTAGCCGCAAACGCGGACTACATGACGTCCGTCGATGGAATTTTTGCCGCCGGCGACATGCGGCGTGGACAATCTCTGGTAGTGTGGGCCATTTCAGAAGGACGCAAGGCGGCCGCTTCGATCGACAAGTTCTTGAACGCCAACACGGAATCCGTGTTGCGGCACCAGCGCACGCTGGTCTAGCCAATCGCCTCCAAGGGGTCTGTTTCTTTATGAGCTTCAGGCCCTTTTTTGACCCACCGATGTCGAAACCCTTCACACCGATGTGGCCTTGGTGCGCCCGTCTTACTTCTGTATCTCGATCAGGGAAAGGTTCGTTCACCGGCAGGACCACGCCAGGATCTTCCCATTCGGAACAGCGATGCCCATGATTGCGTATATCATGACTTTCGTCTATCTGAAAATTTGTTCAGAATTTCTTGGACTACTTCCATGTGCCGAGTTTCCGGCGGAGGGCACCGGCAGGCCGTTGCGCGCTTCGCATCGCAAATAGAGGGCACTCCTTTCCCCGCCGCCACAAA
>DATDLS010000302.1:0-5126 GCA_036519195.1 Occallatibacter sp.
AGGAGGAGGAGCTTCGCAGCCGGCTGAGATCTTGGCGGGTCGACGTCGACGGCGAAGCCCCTTTGAGGTAACGATCCTCTTTGTCCCAGTGTCGGTCCGGCTGGGGCAGGTTGCTGCCTGCTGGGCCGAAGACTGCGACAAGGATATCTTACGCCATTGTCCGATTTGCGAACGCGATTCGATTGTTGGGCACGGGCATCGCCGCAAGCAGGCGCATGACGAGCATCACGACTGGATCAGGATTCGCCGGGGGCGTTGCAGCGAGTGCGGGAGGACCTTCACCTTCCTGCCGGTGTACTCACTCCCTTACACCCGTTACAGCCTAGTGGCGCGGTGCCACACATTGCTGCGGCGCTTTGTGGAGCACTGTTCGTGGGAGAGGGCAGTGTCGAGATTCAAGGATGCCGATCGCGTGCCGGATTCCTCGACCGTTCGCCGCTGGTGGAAGGGGCTGGACTGTTCTCAGCCGGCACTTTCGTTTCTGCCCCACACTTTAACGCGCGTGGCTCACTGGCTGGGGTGTGGTGACCCTGGCGCTCAGAAGGCCGCACCTTTGCCCTGGATCATTTCGGCTCTCGAAGTCCTCTGGCCCATGCGCGTATAAAAAATCCACTCGCCCACCATCCTTGCCTTGGAACCGCAGAGGAGCCCGTCCCAGACTGGGTTTCAGAGGCGCAAAAACTTGAGCCAAGATGTCCAGACACGCAGACGGCGAATGCCCCTGCTGGAGTACTTGCGGCAACAGAACTGGATTGGCCGGCCTGCGGGCCGCTGGGAGTATGTGGGTCTCTGTCCGCTGCATGAGGAGAGCCGGCCCTCGTTCTACGTCAACACACAGAAGGATGTCTTCTACTGCCACGGCTGCGGGCAGGGCGGCGATCTGATTCGCTTCCTCAAGCTCTCACATCAGCTGGCCTTCCACGAAGGCGTTGCTTATCCCTATCCAACGGCCACTCGAGAAAAAGATGCAATCGCAGTGCTCGAACGGGCGGCCACTTTCTATCAGCACCAACTGGATCAGTATCCGGAGGCGCTCGGCTATCTCTGGCAACGCGGAGTTTACCATCCTGCCTTGATTCGAGAACTGGGTATAGGCTATGCGCCCGGCGGGAATCTGCGTCGTCATCTCACAGCGCAAGGTTACTCATTCGAACTTTTGCGGACAGCCGGCCTTATCAACGCACAGGGCGCGGATGCTCTTTATCAGCGCATCGTCTTCCCGTTGCGTCAGGGCGAGCACATCGTCAACCTCTACGGCCGCAGCATCGGCTCCGCCTTCGCCCATCGTTTCCTGCCCGGCTGCAAAGGTGGCCTGTATGCATGGGAAAAGGTGCGCCATTATGACGAAGTCATCCTGGTCGAAGGACTATTCGACTATGGCTCGTTACGTCAGGCCGGTTTTCACAACGCGACCTGCTCGTTGGGCACCCATCTGAATGACGCCCAGTTCCACCAACTGTGTGATGGCCAGCGCACCGTCTATCTCACCTTCGATGTCGACGCCAACCAGAGCGGACAGCAGGCTGCAGAGCGACTGGCCCATCGCCTTAGCGCATACGGCATCGTGGCCCTTTGCGTCCTGCTGCCACAAGGTCAAGATCCAAACTCGTTCTTCGTTGGGGGTGGGAACGCGGAACAGTTCCGGTCTCTGATGGAGGCTGCCCAGCCATGAAGTTCCGTGTGATTCGCCAGCCCGCACCATCAGGTGCGCGCAGTCCCATGCGCGTCATCGAGCAGGATACCGGTCGAGAAGTAGCGTGGATTAATCGGTATCTCGATCGTGAGCATGTCCGCCGTCTGGCCGACAAGTCCCTGTACAGCTACGCGCACAGCCTGCTGCACTTCGTGCGCTGGTGGGAGAGCGTTTATCACACTGGCGATATCTCCCAGCAAAATCTCACCGAATCGACCCTGCTCGATTATCTGCACTTCCAGTCGAGCCGGCAGCCTCCGCCTTCTGCCACCACCATCAACGATCGCGTCGCCTGTGCCGATCGTGCCATCCGCAATCAGTTCCCGGATGCTCCCTGTCAGGTGGCGCATGGCTTCCATAAGATTTACCTGCACCGCAGGCCGATGGGTCTGGGACGTCCCCGCTTCGAACTCAGCCGCTTGCGCATCAAGGAACCACGGCTCAACATCGTTCCGCTCTCGGTCGATGAAGTGGCACGCTTCTGGTCCAGTTTTCGAAACGCGCGCGACCTGGCCATCGTCGGCCTGATGCTTTTGCATGGACTCCGCTCAGTCGAAGTCATGGCCTTGAATCGCGATGATGTGTTGTTATCCGAAGGACAGCTCCGGGTGCGCGGCAAGGGGAACAAGTTACGTTTGCTGCCACTGGCCCCGGAAACTACTCAACTGATCGATCACTATCTGCGCGTAGAACGGCCCGATCCCTGCTCGGCAGCTTTATTCGTCGTGTTGAAAGGGCCCGCTCGTGGTCAACGCATAACACCGGCAGGTTTACGCTCCTTGTTCCGCCATCATCGCCGCACTACCGGCGTCCAGCTAGCCAACCCGCATTGGTTCCGACACACCTTCGCCTCGGACATGGTGCGCGCCGGCATCAGCTTGCCTGCACTGATGCAGTTGATGGGCCATGCCGACATCGAGACCACCATGCACTACGTAAAGGTCTCGCCCCAGGACGTCTACCTGCAGTACGCCCACGCGGCAGCGCAGTGCGTCCATCCTCAACCGAGGCTCTCGTGATGCGTTGGCGACGGCCTCCACTTCAGCATCCCCTGGCGCATGCCTTCGCGCATGCGGTCGATTCTCTGTGCACCGCACTTACTCCTTCCAGCAAACGCAACTACCACATCGTGGTGCGCAGCTTGCTCGTCTATCTCGGCGCAGAATATCCGAAAATTACTCGTCTCAAACAACTGCACCGCGATCCTCATATCCTCGGATGGATGGCGCAACTGCGCGGCCAGACTCCGCCTCTGGCCGCGGCCACCTGCATCGGACGCTTCTTTGCTCTGCGCACCGTCTTGCATGAACTGGCTCGCACCAGCCATCTCCCTGAACTAGCTCACTTGCTGCTGCGCGAGGATATTCCGCGCTCGCCTCACACTCTGCCACGGCCGCTCACCGCCGAGCAGGATCAACTCCTCCAGCAGGAGTTCATGCGTCGCAACGATCTTGGCGGAAATGTCTTCCTCCTGCTCCGCTCGACTGGCACGCGTATCGGCGAATGCGTCGACTTGTCCTATGACTGCCTGCGCTCCACAGGCCCCAACCAATGGGCCATCCACGTTCCCCTTGGCAAACTCAAGACCGAGCGTATGGTACCCATCGATGCCTTCGGTCGTGATCTCGTCCAACGGCTGCGCTTCTTCCGCTCCCTGGACCCTCTGCCTGCCGATGACCGGCTTCTGGCTCGACCCGGAAGCAAAATAGCTGTCCTGGTTCAACTCCGCGATTACCTACATCAGGTCTGCCACTCCCTCGGTCTGTCCATAAGCATCGTTCCTCATCAGTTCAGGCACACCTATGCCACCGAGCTACTTCGCTCAGGCGTCAGCTTCCCCGTCTTGATGAAGTTACTTGGCCACGTCGATCCGACAATGACCATGCGCTACGTCGATGTCACCCTCACCGATCTCGAACGTGAGTTCCAGTTGGCTCGCTCCAAGCCTAGACATCTGGCTCCACAACCCAAAACATCCACCACACCCGTTCGTACAGGCATCGATGGCCTCATCGACTCCCTAATCGCCGCTCAGTACCTCATGGAGATCTTCCGCCGTTCTCTCCCTGACGGTAATGCGCGCAATCGTCTCCTTCGACTCTCCGTCCGCCTCATCAAGATCCTGACCGAGATAAGAAAACTCCAGACCACCTGAATGAAAATGGGAAGCAATTGGCCGGTTAAGGCAATTTAGCGCGAATACAAAACCTTCGGACGAAGCGTTTGCATTGCGTACGGGGCGGCCGGATAGGGTTCGATCGCTTGAGAGTACTAATTCGAACGATATGGAGCCTCGTTATGTTCTGTGAAATTCTGGCAATGGTCGAGGTGCAACTGATTTGCTTGATCAGTAACCTCCGCCCCGCGATCCCGCGATTCGCTCCAATCTGCAAGGAGTTACGCGGACATCTGTGTGCCGAATGTGTGCATTTGCAAAAGCATGTGCTCAAGGCAAGCGCGCGCGACAGCCTGCCGGCCGGGAGCTCATCCATCCACTGCCAGATCCTTGAAGCTTACGACGATGTTCTCTGGTTGGGTTTCCATGTTGTGCCTTTAAATGGATAAACGGTGACGGCGGGAATATTTAGAGTTTGAAGCCAGAATAATTTCATTCGCACGCGACCACCCTCAGACCGTCCTGGCATTCACCGGGGAAGACGCGGGTAACCATCAAGACGGCGCCGATCACGGTACCGCCGAAAAACCAAATGCAGACGAGGAGGACCACGGCTTCTGCAAGCCGCGCCTTTGCGGTTTTAGTTTCCTTCGTCATCAAAATGCTCCTCGGGATCGCCGCCGTCGAAGCAGCAAGTGCATCCATCTTGCTCGGGCGTATCGTCAAAGATGTTGCCCTCAAACGGATCTTGGACGACTGCAAAATATCCTTCCCGCCCAATCCACTGCTTATTTCGAAAGGTCAGACAGGCCCCCGAGAAACCTGCGCGATAGGCACGCTTTTCGCTTTTCTCCCTTCTGAAGGACTACAGCGAACGGCAAATCAAGTGGGTCTTAAACATCATTCCCGATGCTTACGGCGAAGAGACCGGCCAGATGCGTTCGTCGTTGATCCGAGCTCTCGCTCTCATGATCAAAATCGATCCGAAGCTCGATCGAGACCGGCTGATTTCGGTTTTGCGGGAAAACAGTCCCGAAGATCTAAGCGCCGCGGCTCAGGCAATCGTCAAGGCTCAGGGCGGCAAGGTAACGAACCATACTGCCGATATCCTGACACGGTCCTATGCGGCCATGGCTTGGAAGGCGCCGTAAGCCTGTTCACCGTTTGCATATTCTGCTTCATGGAGATGACATCGCGGTTGCCAAAGCGGACAGCTATTTTCCGTGCCATCAGGTGGAAAAAATCTTGCAAGGGTATGATCCCGAATATAAGGGCCCAGGCATCGGACACACGATTTCTGAGGGCCCCTCCAAGACA
>DATDLS010000303.1:0-13294 GCA_036519195.1 Occallatibacter sp.
TTACCGTTCCGGCGGCGCGGCCACGCTCTCCGTGCTCACCGATGAACCGTTCTTCCAGGGCAGCCTGCGCAATCTGGAACTGGCCTCCGCCGCCACCCCGCTTCCCTGCCTGCGGAAAGACTTCATGGTTGACGACTATCAAATCGTCGAAGCCCTCGCCCACCGCGGCGACGCCATTCTGCTGATCGCCGCCGCGCTTACCAACGCAGAGATGAAGCAGTTCGCCGCAACCGCCCATGGCTTGGCGCTCGACGTACTGGTCGAGGTGCACACCCGGGATGAGCTCTCCCGCGTTCTTGACGCATTGGGCGAAACCGGCGCGGACGCGATCGGCGTCAACAATCGCGATCTTAAAACCTTTGCCGTAAATATCGAAACCTCGCTCGCCCTCGTCGATCAGATTCCCTCCTCCGTCGTGCGCGTCGCAGAAAGCGGCATTGCCACCAGGGAAGATTTAGCGCGTCTCCGGGCAGCCGGCTTCCATGCATTCCTCATTGGCGAAAGCTTCATGCGCCAGCCCGATCCGGGCGCGGCCTTGGCAACGCTTCTGGCGGATGAGCCCGTGCGATGAGTGTCTGGGTCAAAATCTGCGGCCATACCTCCCTTGCCGATGCCCAACTGGCGGTTGAAGCGGGCGCCGACGCAGTTGGCTTCGTCCTCGCTCCCAGCCCGCGCCAGATCACCGTCCCCGAGGTCGCTTCCATCGTCTCCCATCTGGCCACGCCGGTTGAAAAGATCGGCGTGTTTGTCGACGCGGAGTTCGAGCAGATTGAATCTGCCGTGCGCGACTGCGGACTGACCGGCATCCAACTGCACTTTGGTGCCGGCCGGGCGTTACCGGCCAAGCTGCGCGACCAATTCGGCCCAACTCTGCGTATTCTGCAAGTCATGCATTTTGAAGCCGGAGCCGGAGGTGCGCTCGCCCAGCGGTTATCCGAATACGCCCGCAACCCCTCGATCGACGGCGTCCTGGTCGACTCCCGTATCGGATCGGCGGTGGGCGGCACGGGCGTCGCCTTTGATTGGGCCGAAGCACGCGCAACCATCTTCAGCGCCCAAGGCAAACTGAAACTGGTCGCTGCTGGTGGTCTCAATCCATCCAACGTGGCCAAGGCCATCTCCACCCTCGGTCCCTGGGGCGTCGATGTCGTCTCCGGTGTGGAGGAGTCGCCCGGCCGCAAAGACCCGATCAAAGTGCGTGAATTTGTCGAGCGGGCGAGGGCGGTGAGAGACATGAGCCAGTAAGGGCGGTTGGAGTCATGCACGCAGCAATCCCCGCGCAGGCATCGGCAAGCAGGGTGCGCCGCATTTGACGTGGTACCGGGGCGCGATGCGGACGCGCATCGCGTTGGCCTTGTCGTTGCTGGAGGCGATGGTGCCGATGGAGGCCATGAGGGTCCTGGGCCAGTCGAGGTTGAAGCGTTTGAGGGCCAGCCACTGGGAGTTCGAGATGCTTACGCTGCCAGACAAAGTGCTGGCCAGGGAAATGTAGTCGTATATGCCGCAACTGCCGCGAATAGGCACCAGACAGTCTGAGAAAAACCGACCAAGCCAAAGGGGTGCAACCTCGTCCAAACCAACGCGAAGCTTCTCAGATTGGCAGGGTGAGACTGCCTCAAGAAGGACAACGGTTAAGTCCTCCAAGCCTTATTGCTGCCAACCGCCGCCGAGTGCCTGGTAGAGTTGCACCAGAGCGATCCAAACCGCACTCCGGTCCTGGGCCAGCGTAATCTGTCCAGTGAAAAGGCTCTCTTCGGCCGTTAGCACATTGAGGTAAGTGTCAACTCCACCCTGATAGCGCAGATTTGACAGATGCAAGGTATCCTGTGCGGCTTTGACGAATATTTCCTGCGCTGCCAGCTGTTCCTGTGACCTTTGGTAGGCAATCAGCGCATCGTTGACCTCCTGAAATCCCACCAGAACGGTCTTCTGGTAGCTGAGCAGTGCCTGTTGCTGCTGTGCTTTCGCCACGTTCAAATTGCCTTGCAGTCTGCCTCCGGTGAACAGAGGCTGGGCCAAACCACCGGCAACGTTCCACATCAGCGCGGGGGTGGATACGATCTGCGACAGACTAGTCCGAACCGGCGGGTGGCCAGCGTGCTTCAAGATTCTTACCTGTACGCTGTCGATACGGCACTAGAGATTTGGTGTCAATTGATCGATCGACCTCGATCGGCATCGGGTCGGTAGGAATGCGAACAGTGCCAGAGGATCTTCAACGAGAGCGACTGTGACCGTGCCCGCTTCAGTCCGATTGGAGACCGCACTGCCAAGATCATCTCAGCCCTCTACGCCGGCGCGACGTACAACAGCCTCTGGCGCCTTGTCATAGAACTGAGCTCGCCGAGCCCGCCAGTCCATGCTCTTGATAGGGTCAGCGAGCCCACATCCCTCCCGACCCTTGGCACGAACGCCGAGAGCAAATGGATAGGGCTTGATGACAGATGTGACGGGGCAAACGACAGCCAGACCTGCTGCGCCGTTGTAGTTGCGGCCGGTCATGACAAGAGCCGGACGACGCTTTGCTTGTTCCCTACCGGTTTGCGGATCGAAATCCAAATCGATGACATCTCCCAGGCCTGGAACGTAGGAAGCCTTTACCATTCAACGACTTCCTTTCCGACGGTTCCCCTAGTCCGACCTCGTTTTCGCTATAAAGTTTTCCGGCGCAATCTGCGCTTCCTGGCTGGGCCGGTTTCTGGATTACCTGAAGGCGCACGGCAGATTGAGCGATCTCGCGTTTGTCTCCTTCGAGCACTATCCGCTGGATCCATGCACCATCAACTGGTCGGCTCTCTATCGCGAGCCCCAACTTTGGAAGGGAACCCTGAATGCGTCGCGCGAAGACGGCGTGCCGGCGAACGTACCACTGTTCAACACTGAGAGCAATGTGTCCTGGTCGCTCACCGATCCCATGCAGGATGTGTTTGCCGGACTGTGGCTGGGCCGACAGCGTCGGCGCATTCCTCACCGATGCCGGGCCGGGCGCCCAGTATTACCAGTTTTTTCTTCAGCCGGACCCGCTGCAGTCCGGATGCCAGAGTTGGGAAACCTTTGGCAGCTTTGTGGCCGATGAGAAGCTCTGGCTCAGTGGATACACGGCCGAGTATTTCGCCGGCCAGCTCTTAAATCTCGATTGGGTCCAGCATTGCACCGGTATGCATGAGCTTTACCCCGCGGCCGCGGATCTTGAAGACGAGGCCCACCACAGCCTCATCACCGCCTACGCAGTCAAGCGCCCTGACGGCCGATGGTAGCTGCTGATCATCAACAAGGACCGTAGCAACGCCCGCCAGGCCTTCATCGCCTTCGAAGAGGGCGGCCGGCCCAGCCTTAGGCACTTCACGGGTGCGGTCAAGACCGTCACCTTGGGAGCCGCCGAGTATGTCTGGCACAACTCCGGCGCCACCAGCCACGCCGACCCGGACGGCCCTCCCAAACGTACCGAAGCCGAGTGGATACCCGGTGAAAAGGTATTGCTGCCCAGAGCGTCCATCACTGTGCTGACAGGCAAGCTGGCTGGGGAGTGACGGAGCCTGAAGGGTAGAGTTTGCTCTCAACCGCGGAGGCAAAGCAACATGGGCCGAACCACACTCAAAACCTTCTGTTCTTTCGTGTCATTCAGTTGTCGAAAGCAAGAGAAAGTTGAATCGATGAAAAGGACGCGCAAGGGGAATGTCTGGGGGCGATGGAGCAGGACGCCGCGCGGGCTGAGAATCTGCAACTCAGCTCATCGCTCATGTTGGCTCTCAGGCGGCAGATCGAAAACCAGGGCCTGAGCCAGACCGGCGCTGCCAAGGTCTTCCTGATCACACAGGCGCGGATTTCGAGCCTGCTGCGCAGCAACATTGAGCTGTTCGGACTGGATATGCTGGTGAATATGCTGGCGGCGGCCCGGCAAGTGAAGGTGACGGTCAAGAAAGCCTCGTGAACGCTCGCCGCCTCGTCGAGATTGGGTCGATTTGGATTGGCTGGCAGAAAATCGCCTCGAATCCACCTTTAGTACACTGGAAGGTTCCCCAGCCGGCAGGTTGGGCGCCTTAGGAGGCCCCGTGGTATCAGGAGTTTTATCCTCAGTTCCGTCCGAATCGCGCCCCGGGCGCTTCGGCGTCTACGGCGGGCGGTACGTGCCGGAGACGCTAATGGCGGCGCTCGTGGAGCTGGAGCAGGAGTACGATCGCGCCAAAGCCGATGCCGCGTTTCAGTCCGAGTTGGCCGACCTGCTCAAGGACTACGCCGGCCGCCCCACGCCGCTCTACTTTGCCAAGCGGCTCACCGAGCAGTTAGGCGGGGCAAAAATCTATCTCAAGCGCGAAGACCTGCTGCACACCGGCGCGCACAAGATCAACAATGCGCTCGGCCAGGGCCTGCTGGCAAAGCGCATGGGCAAGAAGCGCATCATCGCCGAGACCGGCGCCGGCCAGCACGGCGTGGCAACCGCAACGGTCTGCGCGCTGCTGGGTCTCGAGTGCGTCATCTATATGGGTGAAGTGGACATGGCCCGGCAGGAACTGAATGTGCTGCGCATGCGCCTGTTGGGCGCTGAAGTCCAGAGCGTGACTGCCGGATCGAAGACCCTCAAAGACGCCATCAGCGAGGCCATGCGCGACTGGGTCACCAACGTCCGCACCACCTATTACCTGCTGGGCAGCGCCCTCGGCGCCCATCCCTACCCGACCATGGTGCGTGACTTCCACCGCTGCATCAGCATGGAGATCAAGCAGCAGATTCTCGAAAAAGAAGGTCGCCTGCCCACTGCTGTCCTTGCTTGTGTCGGCGGCGGATCGAACGCCATCGGCGCCTTCTACGAGTTCCTCCCCGACAGACAAGTCCGTCTGATCGGGGTCGAAGCCGGCGGCCGCGGAACGGCTCTCGGCGATCACGCGGCGCGCTTCGCCGGTGGTTCGCCGGGCGTGCTGCAAGGGACTTTTTCTTACGTTCTCCAGGACGAAAACGGCCAGATCGCGCTCACCCATTCCGTCTCCGCGGGATTGGACTATGCCTCCATCGGCCCCGAGCACGCAGCACTTCATGACTCCGGCCGCGCGGAGTACGTCTCGCAGGACGATACGGCGGCGCTCGACGCGGTGGTCAAACTGGCCCGCAGCGAGGGCATTCTGCCGGCGCTCGAGAGCGCGCATGCGGTGGCCGAGGCGCTCAAGCTTGCTCCCGCGCTCGCTGCCCATGACATACTGGTGGTGAACCTCTCTGGCCGCGGCGACAAGGATATGGGTATTCTGGCGCGCAAGTTGAATCTCCAGGGAGTTTAGATTCCAATGGCGCTTCGCTTTGACCGCAAACCCGGACTGGTCGTCTACCTCACGGCGGGCGACCCCAGCCTCGAGGCCACCCAGGCTATTGCGCTTGAGGCCATCGACGCCGGTGCCGATGTGATTGAGCTGGGGGTGCCCTTCAGCGATCCGCTGGCCGACGGCCCGATCATCCAGCGCGCCAGTGAACGCGCTGTCGCCCGCGGAACACGCCTTGCCGATGTGCTCAAGCTGGCCGCCGGGATTCGCGCCGAGCGCCCCGCTGCCGGCCTGATCATCTTCAGCTATCTCAATCCCATTCTGCGCTACGGGCTGCATCGGTTTGCCGACGATACCGCGGCTGCCGGGGCCGACGGCGTGCTGGTCACTGACCTGATCGTCGAAGAGGCCGCCGAGTATCTGGCCGAAATGGAGCGCGTTCATCTTGCGCCGATTTTTCTCGCCGCGCCCACCAGCCCCGATGCCCGCCTGGAAGCTATCGCCACGCACTCGCGGGGCTTCGTCTACGCCATCTCTCGTGTCGGCATTACCGGCACCCGGCACAGCCTCACCACGGACGCCCAATCGCTGGTCGCCCGCATCCGGCGATGGACCGAGCTGCCGGTAGCCGTCGGTTTTGGTATTTCCAACAGCGAACATGTCGCCCAGGTGGCGGAGTTCGCGGATGCGGCGGTCATCGGCAGCGCGATTGTGGAGTTGATTGAACGCTCCACGGCGGAGACAGCGCCTGCCGCGGTGGCCCGATTTATCAAGGGCCTGCATCTGCCCGAAGCAGCGCTGGCCCGGTAACAGATCCCCCCGCAGGCAGCTCCTCATTCAGCATCGGGAGCCGCATGATCAGAACCAACTCCTGCTTCCGCGCAACCGGTCGAGGGCCTCACAGCAACCGAGGCGCCGCATCCGGAAAGCAGAAATCGCGGAGAGCATTGCGAGGAATTGAATGACGCTGGAAGAATTGCGCAATCAGATCGATGTTCTTGACCGGCAGCTTGTGGAGCTGCTCAGTGAGCGGGCACGCGCCGCGCAGATGATTGGCCACCTGAAGGCCGCGACCCAGTTGCCGGTCTATGAGCCGTCGCGCGAAAAGGTGATCTATTCCAATGTACGCGCGGCCAATAAGGGCCCCTTGCCGGACATCGAGCTGACCCATATCTACGAGCGCATTATCGACGTGATGCGGGCTCTGCAGCGGGACGAGTTGGCCTCGGAGAGGAACGCCCAGGCACACAGTGCGGGCAAGGAACAGGCGCCTCAGACGCCGGAGACAGGGAACAGGCAATGATCGTAGCCATGCAGGAAAAGGCCACCGAAGAACAGATCGACGCAGTGATCGATCAGATGGTGGAAGTCGGAGTCAATGTTCACCGCACCACCGGCGCAACGCAAACCATTCTTGCCGGAGTAGGCCCGACGGCGGGCGTGGATCTAGGCAAGTTTGAACTGCTGTCGGGCGTACTCTACGTGCACCGCATCACCGCGCCCTACAAGCTGGCCGGCCGCGCATTTCGGCCCCAGGGCACGGTGGTCGAGTTTCCCAACGGCGCCAGGATCGGCGGCCAGCAGGTGGCCATCATCGCCGGCCCCTGCGCCATTGAAAGCCCTGAGCAGATCTACGCCATTGCCGCGTGCGTCAAAGCCGCAGGCGGCGGTTTTATGCGCGGCGGGGCCTTCAAGCCGCGCAGTTCGCCTTACGCGTTTCAAGGCCTGGGCATTCCCGGCCTCAAGCTGATGCACGAAGCCGCCGAAGCCCATGGTCTGCTTACCGTAAGCGAGGTGATGGAAATCTCCCAGATCGACGCCATGCTGCCGTATGTAGACTGCTTCCAGGTGGGCGCGCGCAACATGCAGAACTTCAACCTGCTGCGTGAGCTGGGCCAGGTGCGCAAGCCCATCCTGCTCAAGCGCGGCATAGCCGCGACCATCGAAGAGCTCTTGCTCTCCAGCGAGTACATCCTCTCCGGCGGCAACTACGACGTAATTCTGTGCGAGCGCGGCATCCGCACCTATGAAACCTCCACGCGCAATACGATGGATATCTCGGCCATCCCGGTCGTGAAGAAGCTGTCGCACCTCCCCATCACAGGCGACCCCTCGCACGGCACCGGCCGCCGCGACATGGTTCCGGCCATGGCCAAAGCCGCGGTTGCCGCCGGCGCGGATGCGATTCTGGTCGAGATTCACCCCAACGCCGACAAGGCTGCCTCTGATGCCGCGCAGACGTTGTTCCACGACCAGTTTGAACAGCTTGTCAGCGAACTGAGGGTGATTGCTTCGGCAGTAGGACGGACGCTCTAATTGATCGCCGTCGCGTGAGTGCATCCTCCCTTGGGGATCGCTTCGGAATCAAGTGGAGGATGCGGAAACCTCGTCTGGCCGGGTGCGATGCGGTTGAGACCATCGATTTCGGAGTTCGACCCAGGCCGAAAGCCGGAGATGTTCTTTCGATCGTCCAAGCCGATGACGCTCGCTGTCATTCTCTTTATGTGTAGGCGGCGTCCAGCTCGTCGCGAGCTGGTCCTAAACCGACGTGTCGAAGCGGGCACGGATGTGTCGAAGCGGGAAGGTGCAACGGCCGGCACGCTTGTTCGCGTCGAGCATGGCGGGAGCTCGACCTGCGAATTCCTTTTCCCCTCGAATCGAGTCCCGGTCCGGGGGGACGCAAGAACTTGCAAGATGGCACTCACTCGGGCAGGATGCACGCAAGATGCACCCGTTCTTGTCTCCTACGATCCCGAACAGCCGGCAGGAGCCCGGCTGGAGGACTTTGGGGCTCGAGGCCGCGGAAAGATATTTCTCGGGATCTGGATGGTCTCCCGCGGACTTCCGCTGATCGGAAACAACCAAGGGAGACAAGCCCGGGGGCGAACCGGAGTTCCTTGCCCTGGTTCGCGGCGAGGGATTGTGAACCCCATAGATTCGCGCCCGACCGAATACAGTAGGCTGAAAGAAAGCAATGATTGAGCGCATCGCCATCTTCGGCACTGGCCTGCTGGGCACATCGGCGGCCCTGGCCCTACGCGCGGCTGGCTTCGCCGGCGAAATCGTCGGCTGGGATCGCGATGAGGGGGAAGCACAGACCGCGCTCTCGATGGGAGCGATTACTTCGATTGCCCGGGACCCGTTCGAGGCCGCGCGTGCCAGCCAGGTCCTGCTGCTCGCCGTTCCCATCTACGCCACCCTCGATTGGATGGAGAAGCTGGCACCCCTTGTTGGCCCTCAGCATCTGGTCACCGATGTGGGCAGCACCAAGGCCGAGATCAGCGCCGCAGCAGGCCATCTCTTCAACAGACCCCAACGCGCCGGGTTCCTGCCCGGCCACCCCATGGCAGGCAAGGAGCGCGGCGGCGCAGCACTGGGCGATAGCGAACTATTTCGCGGCGCCGTTTGGCTGTTTACCGATGACCCCGCCTGGCAGCGCTCGCCGGCTTCTCGAGAGCTGGCCAGCGACTGGCGAGAGCTGGTGGTCCAAATGGGCGCAAAGACCATCGATATTGACCCCGTACGCCACGACAAGCTTGTCGGTTGGGTCAGTCATCTGCCCCAGTTTGTGGCCACCGCCTTGAGCGCTTTGCTGGAAGAAGAAGTGGGCGAAGCGCCCGAGCTCAAAGACGTGGGCGGTCGCGCGTTGCGCGAGATGACGCGCCTCGGAGCCAGCCCTTACTCGATGTGGCGCGACATCGCGCTCACCAATTCCGAGCCCGTCCGGGCAGCTCTTTTCGCGCTCGAGCAGCGCCTCGCCTACCTCCGTGAAAACCTGCGCACACCAGGCTTGCGCGACGAGTTCGAGCAGGCCAATCGATTTCGCCGGGAGCAATAAAAACCGGCCAGATGCCGGCGCAAAGTGGAGTGGGAGAGCTGCGAAAGATTCGCCGCTCTCCCATCTGTTGAGCCGGAAAAGCTCGGAGCCTGTCCTTCACTTTCCCCTCAGGCGCGAAAGTGAGCAACAGGCTCGGGCCAGCCCGAACCGGGGACCGGATCGATCTCCCTCGGCGGCCTATTCCGCGGTCGATATCGGTTCGATCACCTCTCTGCTGGGATCGAGCGTGTGGAAGCCTTCCGCCTTGGCTGCCTCCAGCAGTTGCGGCGACGCGGAAACAAAAATAATCTCGGTGTTCTGAAACATGTCTCGAGCCACCAGCGCCGCGGCCAGTTGCAGGGTGTCCGGCCAGCGCAGGGTAGTGCGGTCCAGCAGCTGCCGGGCGGCTTCGAGCACGGCCGGGTTCAGCGGCTCCTGCACCATGCGCGCCGCTTCCATGCGAAGAATGTCGAGTGCGGCCGTTGCATTTTCCGGCGTGATGGCTCCGGCCCGCTCACGCCGGCGAACGGCAGCGTAGACCTCAAGCGGTGTGGAGGCAGAGATCAGCTTGCGATTGTCCTCCACTGCTTCCATCAGCCGGATTAATGCGTCCGTTCCTTGTTCCTGAACGAACAGCTTGGCGAAGGCTGTGGACTCAAGGAAGTAGCAGCTCAAAGATTCCCCCGTTCCTCTTCAATGGCCTCGGCAATCGAGTCACCATGTACGGCAACCGGATGGAAGCGCTGCGCTTCATCGGGAATGCCGGCCTCGGTCCGATTGAGGCGGATCGTGGTGGTTGGATACGCAGGGGTCTTGGGGTTGGCGATCTTGCTGGTCAGCACCACGCCGCGCTGGATGGCCTCGGCCAATACCGCCTGGCGCGACTCCGGATGCTGATTCCAGCGGAAAGCCTTGCGCGGCAGAAACGAATCGCGAAACCATTTGAGGGCGATAAAAGCGTGGCCGCCGCGCTCGGCTTCGGCCAGCGCTGCGCACAACTCCTTCACGCGCGCGTCCAGATCGGCGGGGATCACCGCTTCCTGCCCATCGTCGTCTTCGTCATCGTAGCCGTGATCGACCACTCCACGGGGGGCTCGCTGTATCCTAGGGGCCCCATCGACGTCGTCAATACGTTCAAAATAGATCCGGACTTCGTCTTCTTCCGGCGACCAGCTCTCAGCGGTTGCATTGCGCCGTTTACTACGGCCGTTCTCACTACAAAGCTCGACAATGGCCTGATATCCAGGGGGAGCCAGAAAATGCAGCGCCCGGGCCAGGCCAGGATCCGCTGCAAAACCAAGCTCGTTAAGGGCTTCCTCTACAATTTCTTCGGCGTCAGGGATGCTGAGATTGCTGACATCTACGCTGCTTTGAACAGCTCTCATAGTTTTCATCTTCTTCTCCGTAGGACGCAACTTCCAGCCCCGTCAAACAACGCTGTCTCCAACGGCCCCCGGGGCCAAAGGTCGAAGATTTGCACGCGCCGCGGGCGAAGTGAGCAGACTCGCTTCTAAGTTGTTTCCGTTCCTCGATCTTTTCCGTGATTGGACGGATTTATACCAGGTAGGTCCGAGTGGTACCCGGCGATAATCAAATGAATAGGACTGGTGGTAATTCTCAGTCTGCAAGACGACCGATGGCGATTTGTTGGTTCTTTTAACAAATATGGCCCATCTTCCGTTGGTCTTTTGTGCCCTGCAAATGTGCAAGAAACACCTTAAACTAATCCCCGGCTCTTTGCTATACAACCCTCAGTTTACCTGATTATGATCTCCCGTTCTTTTTTGACGCAGAAACCTGCAATCAGGACGCGTCATTTTAATATCGTTTTGAAATTAAAGTTGTCCCAACTGAAACTTTCTCCCGGAGGCGGAAGTTCGTACAATAAAAGCTATGCGTCGTTGCCTGCCGCTCTTGCTGCTCTGGTGCTTGTCTCCCTTAGGACTGCACGCCGATGCCCCGGCCTTCGATTTGTCGGGACCTAAAGTCGACGTTCACATTAAACGCGGAGCCGTCACCCTGCCGGTGAGCGAGGTGCCCAACCTCCTTCCTGGCGACCGCATCTGGGTCCATCCTGACCTACCCGAGAGCCAGTCGGCCCATTTCGTACTCATTGTTGCCTTCCTGCGCGGAGCCACCAACCCGCCCCCGCCGGAGTGGTTTACGCGTGTGGAAACCTGGAACAAGCAGGTGCGCGACGAAGGCGTTTTTGTCACTGTTCCCGCCGAAGCGCAGCAGGCGCTCATTTTTCTTGCCCCGGAAACAGGCGGCGATTTCAATACCCTGCGCGCGGCTGTGCGCGGACGCCCCGGCGCCTTTGTGCGCGCCACCCAGGACTTGCAGGCCGCCAGTTTTGATCGCATGCGTCTCGATGCCTACCTGGCCGAGGTCAAGGCCACCTCGCTGACCGATGCCAAGTTGCTCAAGCAGCGTGCCGAGAACCTGGCCCGCACCCTGACCCTCAAAGTCGACCAGCAATGCTTTGACAAGCCCACTGACCAGCAGGCTCCCTGCCTCACGCAGCACACCGCCGGCCGGGTCCTTGATGACGCCAACACCCAGTCGCTGGTCACGCAGCTAGCCAACGGAGCCACCGGCGACCTGATGAATCAGCTCAGTTATTCCACGCTGGTCGGCGGCGGCTCCTTCAGTCCCTATGTGGGGGCAATTCTTGACACAGCCAGAATTCTTTCCTCTCTCCACACCGCCCATTTTCAGTACATTCCAGCGTTGGCGCTGCCCACCAGGGACACGCTCAACCTCCGTCTCAACACTCCGCCGTCCTTTCGCGACCCAAAGTCAGTCGTCGTGGTGGCCCTCCCGCCCGTAGGTCCGACCCACACCCCGCCCCTCCACCCCGTCGATCCGGACGAGAAGTTCTGTGCGTCCAAGCCCGGCCTGGTGCTGCCCGTAGATGGAGCGCCGATCGTCTTCTCCACCCAGTTGGCCTACGGTCTGACCCTGCATCTTGAGCCCGAACCCAGCGGCAAAGGCGCCCCACCCAGCGCCCCGATCGATCTTCCGGTCACAGCCAGCCCGGCGGACGGTGGTCTTGTGCCCTCGAATCCCATACCGCCCTTGCCCGGGGGAGGCCTCACCGCCGTGCTGCGCGGCAAGTGGGGCTTTGACGATTGGGAGGGCCCGCATTTCCATCTCCACGCCCCTCAATCCGGCAAGTGGACGCTGGCCACAGCTGACCAGTCTGCCCTGGTGGTTGGGCGCGAAGACACCCTGCATCTGGAAGACGATAGCACCGCATGTGTCGAGCGTATCGAAGAGAGTACTGGCAACACCAAGCCTGGCACGCTGACCTGGAAATCATCCACGCCCGAAGCCGTTGAAGTCGCCCTCCCGCTGAAGGACACGACGCCTGGCCCGGTCGCCGTTGCGATCTACCAATACGGCCTGGAAAAGCCTGACAAGCTGGCTCTGACGGCCTACGCCGAGGCCGCTTCACTCGATCGTTTGACGATGAACGCCGGAGACCAGTCCGCCGTACTGGTCGGCAATCGCCTCGACGAAGTGGCCAAAGCCGATCTCAATGGGATCAAACTGAAGCCCTCCAAGCTGAGCCGCGTGAAAGAGTTCGACCAGCTCGCCTTGACCGCCGAATCCGCCACAACCAGCCTCGACCCCGCCAAATCGTACACGGCCAGCGTCGAATTGCAAGACGGGCGCCAGCTCAAGGTTCCGGTCACCGTTAGCCCAGCGCGTCCCCAGGTCACGCTGCTGAACAAAGGCGTGCAGCCTTCGCCTACTGCTCCGCCTTCTCCGGTTCATCTCGGCAGCGACAACGACCTGCCCGTCGATGAGCGGGTGGTCTTCTTCCTCAAGTCGCGCGTGCCGACCGATTTTCCGCGTAATGAAAAGGTCGAAGTCGCGGCCGAGGATGGCGGATTCCACACCACCCTGTCGGTGGACGACGGCAGCCTGATGCTGGAAGACTCCAAAACCGCTATGGGTACGGTCGATCCACTGGCCCGCTTTGGCGGGTCGGCCTTTGGACCGCTTGAAGTGCGCGTCTTGTCCGCTGAAGGAGTAACCGGGGACTGGCTTCCGCTGGGAACGCTAGTGCGGTTGCCCTCTTTCAAGGAACTGCGCTGCCCCCGCACAATGTCCAAACCCTGCACGCTTTCCGGCAGCAATCTCTTCCTCGCCACCGCCATCGGCTCAACCCCCGATTTGGCCAACGCCACCGATGTGCCCCCTGACTTTACCGGAACCCAGC
>DATDLS010000304.1:0-5848 GCA_036519195.1 Occallatibacter sp.
GGCGAATTCACGCTTGCGGCCGGTGGCCCGGACCAGCAGAAGGTTGGCGACGTTGGCGCAGGCGATGAGCAGAACGAAGCCGACGGCGCCGAGGAGCGTGAGCAGCGAGTTGCGAGTGCCGGCGACGATCGAGTCGCGCAGGGGCTGGACGCCGAAGCCGCTTTTGATATCCATGTCATCCGGATAAAGGCGGCGATACTGGTCGGCGGCGAGTTTGAGCTGGGCGTTGGCCTGGGCAACGGTAACGCCCGGCTTGAGGCGGCCGGCGACAAGGAAATAGTGGCCGAGATTGGTGCTGTTGGCGTCGATCTGGAAGGGGACCCAGATGTCGGCTTCCGGATCGGTGAGGAAGGATTTTCCGAGGACGCCTATGATGGTGTAGGACTCGTTGCTGAGCGAGACGCCGGTACCGACGATGTTCGGGTTGCCGCCGAACTTGCGCTGCCAGAAGCCGTAGCTGATGACCACCTCGTGGCCGCCGTTGGGAGCGTCTTCCTGGGCTGTGAAGGTGCGGCCGAGCAGGACGGGCGCGCCGAAGAGGCGGAAGTAGGCTTCCGAAACGTGGGTCCCGTGGACCTGCTCGGGGACGGCGCCGGTGAGGTTGAAGCCGGGACCCCCGGAATCGTAGGCAGTGACATCCTGAAATACGTCGCTCTGGGCTTTCCAGGTGTTGAAATTAACCGGTGAGCCGACGGGGCTGTTGCCCTGCGGAAAGGTGTTCATGAACTGCACCATACGGTCCGGCTCGGGATAACTGAGCGGCTTGAGCAGGACGGCGTTCACGACGGTGAAGATGGCCGTGTTGGTGCCGATGCCCAGGGCCAGCGCAGCCACCGCGGCGATGGTGAAGCCGGGGTTCTTGAGGAACATGTGCAGGGAGTGCTTGACGTCATTCCAGAGATTTTCCATGGGGTTAGATCCGGCCTCTTCTTGAGGTACGAAAAACGGGGCGAATGGTTCCGGTTTGGTGGGAAAACCGTCCTGGGCGATACAATTCTGACGAATCAATGGGAAGAAAGTCTCTGCAATTCAATTCAACGATTCCCTAGACAAGCCTTCGCACTTGAAAGGAACACACCGCGTGTTGATCTTCGCCGCCATCCTGGCCATCTTTGTCTACGGAATGATTGCCGCTATGCTGGGCACCATTCTGCCCGATCTCTCCGATCGTTTTCGCTTGACCCCCACCCAGAACGGGACCATCGCCTTCTCGCAGGCGCTGGGCCTGATCATCGCCTCGGTGGGCGTGGGCCCGCTGCTCGATAGCCAAGGCGACAAGGCAGGCCTCATCCTGGGCCTGATCTTCATCGCCGTCGTGCTCTTCGCGCTGCCGCGTTCATCCGGATATCGCAGCATTGTGATTCTGCTGTTCCTGCTGGGTGTGGGCGGCGGCATCGTGGTTACTGGCGCCAATGCTCTGGTCAGCGGGGTGAGCGAAGCGCATCGCGCCACGGCGCTCAACCTGGTGAACCTGTTCTTTGGATTGGGCGGCTTCGCCACGCCGTTCGTCTCAGCGAATCTGTTCAAGCGCAACTGGGTCCGCCTCTGCTATACCGTCGCATCGCTCACGGTGGCGGCGCTCATCGTACAGGCGTTCACGCACATGCCTGGCGCCTCAGCGGGGAGCGGCTTTGTGCTTTCACAGGCCGGCCCGGTGCTCGGGCGGCCGATGCTGTTCCTGTTGGGGCTGTTCCTGTTTCTCTATATCTCCTGCGAGGTAGGCGTATGGAACTGGCTGCCCCGCCACCTGATCGCCCAGGGCATTGCGGAGTCGCGCGCCTTGAATATTCTCTCGCTGGGCTTCGCTCTCGGGCTGCTCGTTGGCAGGGTGGGAGTATCGCCGATCCTGATTCAGGTGCCCGCCGTCACCGTCACGCTGGCCGCCTCCGTCGCCATGGCCGTGACCACCTTCCTGATGTTGCGGACCAAGAACCCCACGGCCGCCGCGGTGCTGGTCTTCCTGGCAGGCGTCGCCATGGCTCCGGTCTTTCCCACCACGCTTGCCATGGTAGGCAATGCCTTCCCGCGCATGAGCGGAACGGCTATCGGGTTTGTTGTCACCTGTGGATGGGCGGGCCTGGCAGTCAGCTCGCGGATCATCGGCGCCATCGCCGGCGACGACCCGGCGCGCCTGAAGCGGGCGCTGCTGCTGATCCCCGGAGCAGCAGTGCTGATGATCGGCATCAACCTGGCGATCTCATCGGCGATGCACTAGGAACCTGTTCGCAATCCAGGCAGGAGGACGAGCAAGGCGAAGAGAACGAGTTCGAAGCTTGGATTCGGTTCCGTTCGCAGGTTTTCTAAAGCCTGCGGACGTTTTCCAATCATGCCAAGGAGCACATTTTAGAACCTCGAGAATTGTTATCGCTCGTTTCCTCAGCTTCCCGTCCGGCCAATCTGAGAAATCATCCCGCGTCACCCTCACTCGGGCCAAGGCCCGGGTGGACCGGTGGGTGGTGTCGCAGGAGCAGACCTCAGCGTGGGCGCTAAGACTCGTTCCTCCTCCGGGCCGCGGAGTTTGCGCGAGGCGGCTGGGCGAGGCTCATCCACGAGGCCATTCCACGAGTCCAGCCCACGAGTCCGGCCAGCCTCTGACAGCAAAAAAGCGCTGCCGCCGCTTGAGGGCAGTGTGGAGTGTTCGAGATCACTGCCGGCAGATCTCGGTGTTGCTTCCCCCTTCCGGACTTGGCCGGGCTGCCTGGGTGAGGAAAAGTGGCTTGAGTGGATGCCTCTTCGGCATGCGAGTTGCTCCTGGTTTTTCCGGTGCCATTGCCATCCATTTTCAAGTCATTTATTTCACACAGCAGGACGCAAACGATATTTGACAGATATGCCCAAAAAGCAGGATCATTCGGGCGGTGCTGAGAACATGGTCTGACCACTTCCAAAAAAGCGAACGGAGTGGTCTTCCTCTCGGCCCAATCCAAAACTCCTCCCCAAGGATGGTTTCGATGCATATCCCCCGTATGATTTGCCTCCACGCCACGGCTGCCGCCAGTCTGCTTTTCGTGGTCTCCGCTTCTCCACAGACGGTCGCCACAGGTGACAGCCGCAACGTCACTGAGCCGGTATTTCCGCCAGTATGCACGCGGCTTTTCGCGCATATCGCCGAGGTCGGCAACGACATCCCGACCGCAGTCGACGCGACCAACACGAATCCCGACGCCGCGCGTATTCAGGCGGCTCTCGACAGTTGTTCGGCTGACTCGCCCGGCGAGGCTGTCGAGCTCTCCATGGACAGCCTGGGCGGACACACTGCGTTCCTCAGCGGTCCATTGGTCATGCCACCGGATGTAACGCTGCTGGTCGATCCCGGTGTCACCCTTTTCTTTTCGCGCAATGCGCAGGATTTCGACCTGGTGCCCGGGGTGCATACCTGCGGCACGAACAATGGCAATAGCGCGAACAAATCCTGCAAGCCGCCGATCGACATTCCCGATACTTCGCCGAACGTCGGCATCATGGGCTTCGGCAAGCTGAATGCGCGCGGCGGTGACCCGCTGCTCAATGGGTTCGCGACCCCCGGCTTCCCGTCACCCACCACCTTTACCTGGTGGAATCTTGCCGCTCTGGACAATCAGCAGGTTCCGGAGGCAATGATCCAGCCCGAAAACGGCGCCACGAATATCACGCTCTACAAGATCACGCTGCAAAATTCGTCAATGTTCCACGTTAAATCGATTGGCACGATGACGAATCTAACCGCGTGGGACATCAAGATCGAGACGCCCACCTTCACCAACAATACGGACGGCATTGATCCGGACCAGGCGCAGAACGTCACGGTTACGAACTCGTGGATCTCCGATGGAGACGACGACATTGCGGTCGGCAGCAGCGGCACTCCCGGAGGGCCGGACGAGGCGGAGAATATCTCCATTATCAACAACCACATCTTTGCCGGCCATGGCGAGTCCATCGGCAGCAATACCGACGCGGGCGTGAAAAACGTGCTCTTCGACAACAACATGCTGGCCGGAGACGACTTTTCTGGACACGGGAGCGCGATTAACGCCGTTCCCTTCACCATCAACACAACGACTTTTCCAGTCAACTTCGCCGACGGCAACTCGACCGGCATCCGCATCAAGTCCGATCAGGCTGCTGGTGGTCTGGTCACCAATATTCAATACTCAAACTCATGTATCCTGGACCACCATAGTGACCTTCTGTTCACGCCGCTGTTCAACACCGACAAGGGGAGCGAAACGCCCGAGGTCAACAACATTCTGCTCGAAAACCTTACTTTCCTGAATGATGACAATGGCTTTGGAACGTTGCAGTTTACGGGCACCAATACCGTTGTCAATGGCGTAACGCAGACTTTTCCGCTGGGGATCACGCTGAGCAATGTGAGCTTTCCCGATGGTCTTCCCGCCTCCAAGTTCACCAACTCAGGCTCCTCCGGGACGGAGGATTTTGCCACGCTTACCTACGGGCCCGGCGATGTGTCGGCTGACTTCATCAGCGACTATCAAACCTTTGCTGCGGTTCCATCCAACCATGACACGGTCGTCAACAACATCCGGGCAAACAGGCTGGAGCCGCCCAGGTGCGACTTTACCTATCTTGCACCGGAGCTGACCGGTCCCCGCGGTCTGCCGCAGACGATCGCCTTCGGCGAGACTGCCACAGCAGTCGTCATTCTGACGCCGGCCGTAGCGTTGGCGGCGTTTCCCACCGGAACCGTCAAGTTGACCGATGATCTCACCGGCAGGAGGATCGAGGCGAGGCTACCCGGAAACAGTGACACAATCTTCGTACCGTTGCCCGGTCTCTCGGTGGGCAGGCACACCTTTACCGCTACCTACGGAGGCGACGCCAACTACATTCCATCGGTTCCCGGTCAGCCATACTCAACAGCTGGACCATACACCGTTACTGTACGACCGGCTGAGCATGGCCATCAGCCCTCTCTTGGGGAACGGAACTGACTTCCGCGCAACTGCATAGAACGTTCACGGAAAGTTGAACAATTCCCTCGCCGCCCGCGGCAGCAACGGTGCTGACCGCGGGCACACAAGCGCTGGCTGTTCGCCGGTTTTGGTGGAAACGGCAGAAAATCACAAAAACCGTACAAGCGCGCAACCCATGTCATCTCCCCTGGGGAGAGAGCTAGTACGAAGACGCAATTCATTCGGCAATCACGTCGTCCCCGTCGTATTGGTCTGACTTGCCATTCAGCCGCGCTAGAAATTGCCGCCGCATCGGGCTTTGGTTCCTCCAGTCGAGCGCCGCGGCTCGCTCAGGCTGGGTCGCTTCGAGGAAATTCCCGAGGTTTAGAAGATCCAGGACCCGAGCCTTGTCGAATTCTGTCCACTTGCCAGCCAACCTGCTGGGACAATGCCGGCCACCATCAGTTTTTCCAGTCCCGATTCCGTGGCGTTGGTCCTTATTCGGCCTCCCTATCAAGTACCCGTCCAGTATCCACTCTCTTTAAAATTAGATACTTGCGAGTGATGAAGCGGCCCCAAGCGGAGCGTTTTGTCAAGTACGCATCATGTCGTCGAGCAACTCACAACGGTTTAGGACAAGGGGCGCGTCGGCTTCGCGGACCGGGGATCGAAACGCCTGGTCGAAATCCGGCGCTTCAATCATCGCGTCAAGGAAGCTGAGCCGGGAACTGCGTTCGACAAAGTAGGCTCCGTCGATCGGCTGCACCTCTTCGATGGCCTTGACGAGCGTCTGGGAGGTGACGCGGCCGACTCCGAAGAGTTCCTCCATGTCCACGCGGCCCCAGGTTTCGGTCCGGGCCTGAGCGGTTCGCTCCCGGATCATCAAGTGCAGTTCGCCGGACCATTTGACGGGACGTCCCACCGAAAACCTCAGCTTTCGAGCACTTTCAGGA
>DATDLS010000305.1:0-2687 GCA_036519195.1 Occallatibacter sp.
TCGGTGCCAACCCAGCGGGCGCCCCGGCGCCAATGCCCCGAAAAATGTACATGCGGGAATTGCCTATCCGCAAGGCGCCGGCGAAAGAAGACGGAAAGACACTAGCCGTAAAACAAGCAAGTATTGCTTGAACTGCCAAGCCGCGAACGGATCGCGGCTCGGCGTGTCAGATGAGTTCCAGGCGAATTTCCCTGCCAACAGCACTCGCTGCCTTGTGTAATGTGCTCAAGGTGATTGCGGCATATTCCGGGCGATGAATTGAGATCGTACCGAGTACGGATCAATGAAGGGCGGGGCTGAGGCACTGCCTTTTTACTTGTGGCGAGTGCCCCGCCAATCCGAATATTCTTTTTGCTCTGCTGGGGGGCGCTTGTTCAAATCCTGATGCTGACGATTAGTATCGTGTTCCCATTGAGTGTAGATGACGGTCTCGGGCGATGTGTCCGGCTGAGACTGGCAGCCAATCATCGCAATGGGAGATGCTAACGACACTGCGAGCAAGAGTGGGGTGAAGTGCTGAAACATCGAGTGCATGAGGATCGCCCTCCGGGCTGCTAATAAGACCATGTTGCGGCATTTCAGCTTGGAAAGATGGTCAATCCGGACCGTCTTGCGTTTGGTGACCTGCGTACGGCCTTTTTCTTTATGCCCGATGGGTGCGCAACATTTTTCCTGATCCGGTGTCAAGTTTGTATGCAACTCCCCCACGAAGCCATGGAATCCCTTGCCAAATTCGCTTGGCGTCCGAACCTCGAAGGTGGAACGGATTCGATCTGCCTGAAGTGTTATCGCACCGTTGCGACGACGTTTTATGAATCCGACAGGCAGACGAAAGAAGCTGGACACGTTTGTGAGCAGATGGACCTCGCCGTGCTGGTACCAGAGCAGCCGGACACTCGAGACCAGCACACGACGGCAGCCGGTCAAGCTTGGACGTCGTGCGAAACAGTTGTGCAGGATCCAGGGTGAGCCAACGCTACTCCTCGCAGATGTCCCCCTCAATCGGAATTAAGCCTTCAAAGTGAGCATTACCGAACATCTCAGAGGTCATGTTCGAGAGTATCGATAGAAGCAGGACAGGACAAGAGAGGGAAATTCATATTTCATCCCTGCCGTCGTCGCGGACGGGGGATTTTTAGACAGTCATAAATAGAGAAACGCCGAGAACTCCTGCTTCACTTTCGCGAAGATGTCGCCGAGAGCCACGTTGACGGCAACACGTACCATCGCCCCCTGTCAAAAGGCCACCGACAGCGCCGACCTCGCCTTCCATTCCATGTCCATCCGCGTGAACTGAACACGAATCATTGGTTCGACGATCCGCGCAGCGAGAGTGCGGGCTGACGCTATCAAGCGTTCGTTCTTTGCTTCAGGCATACGCCTCCTCCAAACAAAAACACGGTCTAGGCGCTCCTGCACCACCACTATCGGCAGGCAGGAGCGCGACACAAAACGGGTTAGTAGTAATCACGCTGGCCGGCCCGGTAGCAGCGCTCGCACTTGCTGTACCGTCTTAGCGGATCCATGACCTTATTGCAGAACGTACAGGTCCGCCGAATGGCCTTCGAGCGCAGGCACTTCGTGATGTGCTCGTTCGCCTCAGCTCGTGCCTGCTCGGCCAGTTCAAGGTCCGCGAAGGTCTCCGGGAACCTGAATGCAAGCCAGCAGTAGAGGGTCAACACCTTGACGTCCTCCTCCGACGCCTGCAGAGCGCGGGCCGAGATCTGTCCCCTGTGACCCATTGAGCGTAGGGCAAAGGAATAAACCTCCCTTGCAAAACTTCTCGACAGCCGACTGGAAAGTCTCGAACACGCGAAGGAGTGCGGCCATGTTAATCAACTGGTAACTTAAGGCTTGCCGGCACACACTCAGAATTTTCCGCCTCGCACGCTCTGTCGCTCCGTCGAGTGGCGTCGGGAAGGCCAAACATCAATATCGGTTGAAGGGTAGCCATTCAGGGAATCGCCTGGCGCTCTTCCAGGTCGCCGCAGCTGATTGACTCAAGCAGCGTCACAGCCCCTGTCGCTCTCGCGTGCGTAGTCCGTCTTGCTACGCTTTCAGATGATCAGAGGACGCTAGGGCCACCGTCCACGATCAGATTGTGGCCCGTCATGTAGGAGCTTGGATCGGAGCAAAGGAAAAGGATTGCGCCCTCGTACCCGCCTTCATTTGCCAGTCGGCCCATGGGGATGAGCTGATGCAATTTGCTGGTAAACTCCTGGGGCTGCCCTGCAAAGACGCCGTCAGGCGCGATGGCGATGACGCGAATCTGTTGAGCCATCCAATAGGTGTAAAAAGATAAGGATGGCAAAGTAACCGAGCAGCTGGCTTTGGTTTAGACGGGCGCGGCCAGGACTGCGCGAATTTGGATTTTGAATCCATGTTGAGGGCCCCTCACGAAACGGAATTTTATGTGGGTTTGCAGAAAATAAACGCAATATTGTCAATAATTTATCCTTGCATTGGCAACAGCTTCTTCTCTGTCAAAGAGCGGCCCATTCACTATTACAAGAAAGGAGAACCCCCGGCTTTGCCGGGGTGGCAGTAACAGTTTGACATTTCCGGGAGTCCATCCAGAAACTCTTCGACGTGAGCCGCCAAGCACACGAATAGGAGAAACCGGATGGACGAGTATGCCAGCTTAAGCCATACGAAGTGGGATTGCAAGTATCACATTGTTTTTATCC
>DATDLS010000306.1:0-16539 GCA_036519195.1 Occallatibacter sp.
CGCCCAACTACTCCATCCAGGCCATCCACTACGCCACCGCGCCCAATATTCCGGTGGATGAGTTAGTCGTCGGCGGCCCCCAAAACCAAAAGGTCGACCTCGCCATGGTCGTCTGGCTGATTCGGGGCGGCGGCCACACCATCCTGTTCGACAGCGGCTTCCATCGCGATACCCATCTCAAAGAGTTCCCCATGAAGGACTATCTGCGTCCCGACGAAGCCGTCAAGCTCGCCGGAGTGCAGCCGGCCGACGTCACTGACATCGTCATCAGCCACGCCCACTGGGACCACATGGGCGGTCTCGATCTGTTCCCCAAGGCCCAGGTATGGATTCAGAAAGAGGAGTATCGCTACTACACCATGAATGCCTGGCAGCCCGGCGGCGATCACGGCGGCATCGATCAGGAAGATGTGGTAGAACTGCTGAAACTGAATACCGAAGGCCGCGTCCACCTGATCAACGGCGACAACGTCGAAATCTTTCCCGGCATCCGCGCTTACACAGGCTCACGCCACACCTATGCCTCTGAGTATCTGCGCGTCGATGGAAACCCGCCCTTCGTGCTGGCTTCCGATAATGTCTATTTCTATCTCAACCTGTCGGCTCACCTGGCCAGCGCCACCTTCAGCGATGCCGATCACGCCGCCAACATCGCCCAGCAATCCCGCATGATTCAGTTAGCCGGCTCACCCGATCGCGTCGTTCCCGGCCACGACATACTGCAGTTTGAGAAGTTCCCCACCAAGGGCCGCGTCGCAACCATCAGGTCGTCTCAGTAATGCGCGCCGCTTGCCGGAGCAAGCGCTTTATATCCCGTATACACCCCTTCGAACACCGCATCCCAGCTCATCGTCAGCGCATGGGCACGCGCCGCCAGCCGCATCTCCGCGTGCCTTTGCTGGTCGGCCAGCACTCCGACCACCGCCCGAGCGAACTCCTCGTCCTTTGCAACCCGTCCCGTCACGCCATCGCGCACAATCGTCTTCGGGCCGCCGTCCCCGGTCACAATCGCCGGAACCCCGCTGGCCATCGCCTCCAGCACCACATTGCCAAAGGTGTCGGTGTGCGAGGGAAAGACAAACAAATCCATGTTTGCGTAGGCCCGGGAAAGCGCCTCTCCCTCGAGCACTCCGGCAAACTCCGCTCGAGCGAGTCGCTCCCGCAGCCAGCTCTGTTCGCCGCCGTGGCCCACAATCAGAAAGCGGAAGTTCCCCTGGCCCATCGCTTCGAGCTCTTCCTGCACACGCACCAGCAGAGCCACATTCTTCTCCACGCTCAGCCGCCCCACAAACCCCAGGACCTGATCGCCGTCCCCCGACCCGCGGCTGCGGTGACGGGGATTAAACTTGTCCGCATCGACGCCTCGCCGCATCAGGTGGCACCTCCTGCCGGTCGCCCTGTTGAGCAACGCGCACAGCTCCGGATTGGGCGCAAACAGTACCTGTGCCATCGAGTAGAACTTGGCCGCCGCAGCCAGCGTCACGTCCTCAATCGCCTGCCCGGTCAGTTCAAGAGGCCTGGGAAGCAGGCGCACCAGCCACTCGGACCGCCGCGCCAGGTACTCATGCACGTTGGTGTGCCAGCTCGCCGCCAGTGGCAGTCCCAGGTGGTAGGCGAGCCGCGCCCCCAGCATTCCCACCTCGCTCGGCCCGGTAATGTGAATCAGGTCCGGCTTGAATCGTTCCAGCACTTCCCCGATCAGGGGAATGTGGCGCAGAAACCCGGCATCGAAGCGCAGATCTTTCTCGAGCGCGAAGGACAGGAACCCGCGCGGCAACTCCAGCGTCCAGACGTTTCCCTCTTCCCGATAGGCCTTGGGCTGATCGCCGCCGCGCACGCACAGAAAGGGCAGATTCCGCCGCCGCGCAAACGCCTCAAAGTGGCGGCTGGTATGCGCTACACCGTTGACCTCATGAAAGGAGTCAGGAAAATACGCCACGCGCGGCATATTGGCTTCAGGCGGGTGATCAACCATCGGATTGAGAGTCTCGGTGAGCACGCCGGCTGCAACCAATCCTTAGCTATCGTGCTCGCCCAGCGCCAGCCGCAGCTGATGGCCTTCGCTCCATGCCATGCGCAACCCGTCTGAAACCAGTCCGCGCCCCATCAACTGCACAGCCCCAATCAAGGCGCGCATCGCGCGCGGAGCCTTCCCCGCGGGCCAGATCTCGCTCAACGGGCGAACCACGCCGTTGCGGTCCGGGTGATACACCCGCTCGTCCCATTTCCGCGATCCCTGCGGAAACTCCGGATAGTCCCTCACTGCATCAATGGTCGATTGCAGAATCCTGTGCTTCCACGGGTTGGCATACTGCGGCATGAAGAGCAGGTTGCTTTTCTTCTCGCGCCGTATCTCGTGCACAAACTCGGTAAAGCTATGGGCGTGGGTCAAATTGATCGTCGAATTCGCTTCCACGCCATGCCGGTCGCCGCCACTGACCAGCAGCATGTTCCAGCTCTCTGCCAGTTGCTTGGTCGCGCGATTCTCTTCCCAGTGACGCAGCCCGTTCAACTCCAGCGCGTGCAAAAATCCGCCGTTCTTCTGCAGAAATTCATTCACCAGAAACTGGTGCTTCTCTCTGCCCACAAGGTACAGGTCCCACATGGGATGGTTGAAGATCACCAGCACATTCGGCTCCGCATTCAGCGCGGAAAGTATCTCCGTCAGCCGTCGATCGCTGGGGTTCGCCGTATACTCGGCCAGCGTGGCCATCCACTCCGCCGCCTGTTGGCTGGGCAGGTTGTGCACGCCAAGGTGGAAGCTCTGCTCTCCGTAGGGCGCGCTCCACTCGACCGAAACGGGAATCTGCCGCGCGCTGGGAATCGTCCTCAGCAGCATCGGTGCGCTGATGGTGTCGTGATCGGTAATCGAGACCATCGCCGCCAGATCCAGCCTTTCAATCTGGTTTCGTTCGAGGTCAAACGCCAGCCTCGGCGTCATCGGAGGCGTCCAATACGCGGCGGCATAATTGATGCGAATTCCATGCACAGCCTCCGCCCGCCGCTCGATCCGCGACAGCAACGGCCGCATCACCGGAAACTGGTTGCCGAAGTTCGCCAGAAAATCCAGCGTCTCGGTCGACTGGTTGGTATGGCTATGCAGCGAAACTCCGGTGCGGAATCCGCGTGGTGCGTCCTGGTCGCGCCAAAGATACGAGATGGTCGATCTGGCCATGTCTGCTCCTTCTTCGCGTTGGTCTCCGGATTTCTGCAAACAGTATCCAATTTCCTCTATCAATGGGAAGTTAAGAAGCCGCGAATTACAGTTCAATTCGCGAAGGAACCAAGAGGGATACCCAGGAAAGCTGCAACAAACCCGCAATAAGCCCATGGAAAATCCGGCGAGGGGCATCCGAATTCAAACAGTCCTTACCTCCACCCGAGTCTTTTTGCCCGCCATCCGAGGTGCTCTCGGGCTCCTCATCGGACCGCAACGGCGAGCCGGTTCGCCTCCCCGCTTCGGACCCTGGAGTCGGCAAACATCAGTCCCGGGTCTTGGCCATCTCCGGACCCAGAAAGTCCTCCAGGGTCCATCCGGCCATCATCTCCTTGGCTTGCTTCCCGGCCCCATCGGACTTGGGCGCCTTGTCCGCCGCGGCCTCCGCCACCAGGTAATTTTCCGTCAACCCCGCGCGCAGCATTTGGAAAGCCTGCTCGGGCGTATCCGCGAACTGGAACAGTTCAATATCCTTCGGAGAGATTGTCCCGGTGTCCACCAGAGCCTCCAGGTTGAAGACCTTCTTCCAATAATCCGATCCATAGATCACCACGGTGATCTTCTTGGCCAGCTTATGGGTCTGCGCCAGCGTCAGGATTTCAAACATCTCATCGAGCGTTCCAAACCCGCCCGGAAACACAACCAGCGCCTTCGACAGATAGGCGAACCAGAGCTTACGCATGAAGAAATAGTGGAACTCGAAGTTCAGGCTGGGAGTAATATACGGATTCGGGAACTGCTCGAAGGGCAGCCGGATGTTCAGCCCAATTGTCTTGCCGCCTGCCTCATACGCCCCGCGATTGGCGGCTTCCATAATGCCCGGCCCGCCGCCAGAGGTCACCACAAAACGGTGCCGCGATGAGGGAATCTGTTTCGCCCAGCGGGTCAGCAGTTGTGACAGCCGCCGTGCATCTTCGTAGTAGCGGGCCATCTCCACGGCCGCCACCGCGCGCTTGCGCTGCAAGCTGGTTGCCGTGCCTTCCACAATCTGGGGAACGCTGGCCGGCTGTTCGTGGCTTGGCGCCGGCAGGCTCGATCCGGTGTTGTCCAGCAACTCCAGTTCGTGGTCCGCCTCGGCCTTGCCGCGAAACCGTGCCGAGCCAAAGAACACTACCGTGTCCTGAATTCCTTCCCGGCGGAAACGCGACAGCGGCTCCAGATACTCGGCCACAATCCGGATCAGTCTGCCGTCCGCACTGTTCAGAAACCCCGGATTTTCATAGGCGAGCGGCGCCTTGTCGAGAGCCGCCGGGGAAGCGGGCGCCTCGGGGTCAACTCCGTCCGCCTTGGGCGTTTTCCTTTCCTCCGCCATCATTGCTTATCCGTTCCATGCCAAATCGCATCATGGAATGCAATCCACAGATTCAACAGGCCCAATCCTGAAACCAGCCCTCGCACTGCGCCATTGGCCGCATAAATTGAGAGGGTAGGAAATTGCAGAAAGATCGGGTTCTGGTCCCAGAACATTCTGGACCAGGGCGCATAGCAAACTGCCAGGCCGATATACATGCGCAGCAACACCCGCAGGAACAATTCCGCGCGCTCCAGCCAGCGGGGAATCCGCTGCGGCCCCGGCGTGGCTGCCTGGTTGGCCAGTTCTGCCCCGGTGCCACCCGCCGAAGCTGAAGCCAGTTCCGGTCCAGGCTGTTCGGCCGGGCTCGCGGGCAACGGAGGCGATGTCAATTCCGGCTGTGGGTGCATTCTCTCGTTTTCGTTCGGCAAACCCCGCTGTTCCGCCCTTCCGGACATGCAGCGAGGGAAAAAACTTAGCCCGCCCGCTACAGGGTCTCCATAGTGCAACGGTATCACAGCGAACGCCCCGTTTGCGGCGCGCCCGCCGGCCGTTCGCCGGCAGGCGCGACAGGCAAAACAATCTTGCCGTCCAAGCCCAACCCGGCGTAGCCTGTTACCGTGCGCGAGCACGCTCGTCCAAGGTGGTGAGCTTGCTGAAAAGCCTTACCAGCCAAGCCTCGCCAGCCAAGTCTTACCAGGGGGACTTGCATATGAATCGTACCGTCTTCTCGATCGCCCTCGTGTCCATCGCCCTCCCGCTCGGACCCACGTTGCTCACCGCCCAAACGGTGGTCGCACCCGGCAACCAAGTATCTCAGTCTGCCGTCCTCAAGCTTGCGCCCCCCGCCGACCGTTGCCCCGTCTCCCTGCGTGCCCAGCAGATGCCTGGCTGGGGCAGAATGGCCGTCGGCGGCGCCGCCGACAAAACCCTCGCCCAGAGGCTTCATCTCACCGCAACCGCGTCCCATTCCGGTCCGGTGGTCGCCGCCAACATCACCGTGCGCGGCTATGCCGGCCAACCCCGTTTCACGCCCATCGGCCCGTCCGGTCAGGACGCCGGGGAGGCATCAAAGACCCTCGATGTCACCTTCACCCCGGCGCGCGGCAGGGATGCTTCGACAGACTTCGCTTTGGCCGGTTTTTCCGCGGTCACGGTCGTTGACCTGAACTCCATCACCTACTCCGACGGTTCGACATGGAAGCTCAACGCCGGAAGTTCCTGCCGCACCTGGATCGATGGAACCATGCTCATTGCCGCCAACTGAGCCGGACAGTCGAGCAGCCGGCACCCGCGACAGGACCCATCGAGCCCGAGGGCAAACATCACAAGGGGCAGAGACCGGCACGCCGGTCTCTGCCCCTTGTACATTCTGATGCGCTTATGTCTGATGCGCTCAGTTGATGACGAGCGTAAACGATGTCGGCTTGGTGGCAATGCTCGATGTCACCGAGTCCTGCCCAGTGACAGTAATCGTGTACGTGCCGGTCGGCGGATTGGAAAAAGGCGTGGTGGTCACCCCTCCGCACGCCGTGACCGCCAGGCCCACGGTGGCCAGAATCAGCAATCCCGCCAACCCGCGCAGCCTCCGCGAGCCGCGTCCCATGAAGCCCACCAAGAGCAGCCCCGCCATTGCCACCGTCAGGGGTACAGGGCCGCTACCGGTGTTCTTCGATGAGGTCGTGGCCGTTCCCTGCAGCATCTTGAGCGGCCGCTTGCCGGTAGCTCTCATCGCAGCTTGCGTAGCGCAGTCGGCAGCATCTGCGTCCAATGTCATCGCCGTGGTCGCTGCTGAGGTGCCGCTGACAACCACCGTTCCATCCCCAGCCGAATTGACGTTGGTGAAGAAAATGCAAAGATTCTGCAACGCGGTGTTGTTGGATGTATTCACCGTCAGATCCACGGTTCCCGTGTATCCGCCGGCGGGAGTCACCGTAAGAGTTTCATTCGCCCCGCCTGTCTTACCCTGGCCCACCGTCAGCGTGCTCGGGCTCGAAGCGAGCGCAATGGTTCCCGTACCCGAACTCACCGCACTCACGTTCACCGTCACGCTGCTCGAGGACCCGGCGAACATCGAGTTTGACGGGTATTCAGCCAAGATCGTATGCGATCCAAGCGTCGCGAACGACGTCATGTAAACGAAGGTCCCGTTCGACGACAGCGTCTCGGCCATCGCCGTGCCGCCGTCCACGGTCAGATTGACGGTTCCGGTCGGCGTTCCCGATGTCGAAGCCACGGTAATCGTGAACGAGTCGGAAACATTCACGTTCGGTGCACTATTGGCCGCCGTGATCGTGGTCGTGGTCGGAAGCAAAACCGGAGCGGTCGACGAATTCGCCGGCCACGCCGCCACCAGATTCGCCGCATCTATACTTCCCAACCCGGTTGCCTGGTCGTAACCCACTCCGGCAGAGAAGCCGGGCGTACCGCTGCAAAACTCACTGCCGCCGAGACAATCGTTGTTCCCCACCGTAACGTCGTGGAACGCCGAAGCATAGGTGGTGCTATTGGATGCCAGCGTGTAGAGCGTCGGATTGATCAGCCCTTGGCCCGCGGTGTAGTTCTGCTTCTGGTTGATCAGCGCCAAGATTCCGGAGAAGATGGGTCCATTGAAGCTGGTGCCGCCTGCCGCCGTGAAATCACCCGTGGCTGAATCCTGAAACCCGCTGGTGCAGCTGGTCTCCTGGCCTTGTTCAAAGGCCGTGGTGTCACTGCTGCAGAAAAGGTAGCCAGGGTTGAATGCCGAGGCATAGAGAGCCAGATCGGGCACATCGCGCTTGCCGTCCATAGGAATGCCGGGCACGCCCGTTTGGTAGCTCGGCTTGGGAAACAGCGCGCTCGCTCCGCCGCCGCCGGCGCTCAGTGAAGTACCGCCATCGGCAATGCTCTCGGCATCGTCGTTCCAGACCTGCTCGGGAATATACTGGAGCACCGAGGTGACGATGTTGGTGGTGCCGGGATCGGACTGCCAGTAGCCCAAGCCTACCGTTTCATACGAGGCATTGGTCTGATTGATCTCCGTGCCGCCCATGGCGGTTACGTTCGCGCTGCTGGCCGGATAATCGACCGCCAGGGCCTCATCCTGCGCAGTGGAGATGTTCTCGCCGGAGCAGTCCGTCGATCCATCATCGCCGGCGGCGGCCATCACGGTTTGTCCCTGCGTTGCGGCCTGCTCGAATGCGGCTTCGAGGCCGGTTTGGAGATTGGTTCCCGACGCCAAGGTGCTAAGGGGCAGCGCAGCCTCGCACTCGCCATAGCTGGAGCTGATGATGGTGCCGATATTCTCGTCGATCGCATACAAAATCGAGTCAAAAGCGCTGTAGTTGCCGCTGTTGCCCACAAACACAAAATTGATGGTAGCTCCGGGCGCCATGGCGCCCGACCACTCCAGGTCGATATCCGATTCCGACTCATCCCCGGCGGAGACGGCGGAGTTGCCCGAATTTGGCACGAGGTACTGCTGCGGATCCTTCACCGCCAATCCGGCCGCGTTCTGAAAATTCTCAATATCGCTGGTCTGAATGGCCGACTGGCCGACCAGCGTGATGGACTGTCCTGCACCGGTAACGCTGGCGCTGATCAGCGGCTGGATGTTGTACGCCGTATAGATATCGCCGGGAGCAAAAAAGATCTGCTCATTGGTGGCGTTGGTGCTTCCGGCCGCGGTAAAGGACGGCTTCACGCGTGCATTTTTCCTGTACACCGCGTGCGAATGGGGATGGAAATCGTCCAGATTCTGGACGACCAGCACGGTATCGGCGATCGCCGTTGGAACGCTCAGCTCGGTCGAAGGCGCAAAGTGCTGTGTGCCTTGCACCTTGTAGTAGTGCATCTCTGTCGAGAAGGCCTGCTCCACCTGCCGCACGCTGCCGGAAAAGTGAATCGCATTCTTGCTGCGCGCCACCTGGTCAATCGAAAATCCCTGCTGCTCCAGCCAGTTCTTGACCTTGGTCAGGTCCGCGTCCGACATGCCGAAGCGCGCAGCAAACTGGTCCGGAGTGAGCCACTGGTGATAGAGGGGCGATGCCGGATTCTGCTGCTCGGCCATCAGGGTCCGCACCGCAGTCTCCTGCTCGGCCGAGCGAGTGAAAATCATCGTGATGCCGCCCAGCTTGGTGTCCGATGGCATGCGTCCGGCATCGAATTGCTTCTCGGCCATCGGATGCAGCGAGTTCCTCAAGGTCGCCTGCTCGTTGCTGTTGAACTCCCCGCTAATGCGAGCCGTCGGCTGCTTGGGTGCGCCTGCGCCCGGCTGCAGTTGAGCGCCTGCGCTCGGAACAAGAATGGTGCACACAGCCGACAGGCCGCACATCCAGAGAAAAGTTTGCCGTGAAATTCGAGCGACAGTCTTCATTGCCATCCTTCTTAGGGTCCTTCGAAACTTGCTTCCCATGAAGCAGGGGTGGAGGTTCAAATATTGAGACACAAATCTTCACTCATGGCGGCAGCATCACCACCGCCAAGGGCGGGTGCAGACTTTTCAGAGGGCAGAAGAAGAGGAAGTGCAGGAAATCCGTTCGTGTGCCAATGGCTCAGGGTTCAGGTAGGGTCCTGATACTCCTCGCGGATCTCTCGTATGCTTTGACACCGCTCCGCAAAGAATGTTGCGATGTCACTCATTTTTTTAAAGACATCTTGAAGTACGCTTGGTCGTCACAAGCGCAGATACACTCCGATCATCGGTTCGGCCGTGTGCGTGAACGCGCCGCTCGATCCAAACACCGTGGTCAGGTCCGGAGCTCTGGATACATTGCCGCGGTATTGCAGGCGCACGCCAATGTGCGGCAGCAATCCCCAATCCAGCCCCGCTCCATAGACAAATACGCCTTTGTTCGAGGATGTGGTGTTCCCCTGGCCACCCACGGGCTGATTGAACAGAATGCCGACCCCTGCCAGCGCGAACGGACGCACGCCCAGAATTTTCAACGACGCCACCCAGTCGCCCGTCACTTCATGGGCATCGGCTGAAACCGCTTGCGCCGATATCATGCCGCAAGCCAGGCCGCAGGTCGCCGTCGGCGAATACACCTGGTTGGCGCGATTGAACGAGTAGGTCCCTTCATACCCGACCAGCGGATTCACAATGCGACGCACCTCCACGATCCCTCCTGCCGCATTCGAAGGGCTCTGGACAATCCCGTCTCCGGTCGTTTTTTCGCTGAAGGCCCCGTAAATACTTAACGCGAGATCGGTCTCGGACAGCTTGCTTGCTTCCGCCACCTGCGCGCCCGCCGAGGCGCATGACATGGCAGCTGCCGCTGCCAGCATCGCCACCCGCATGAAATGTGTCACCACCAACTAAACCTCACAAAGCAATGATGTTCTGGATTCTTCTAACCGGTGCAGTAATCCCCCTTGGAAACTCTGGCTCCGGCTTCTATTGGACGCAGCAGGCAACGATTCGGTTGGATCAAGCGAATCGTCAGCCTCGTCCGCGCGGGCGGCAAAACGCTCCCCCGTGCAGCTGAAAATTAGGGTATCCAAAAGCGAACACATCTATTCATCCGCCAACACTTCCCAACCTCCTGGAGCCACAGCCGAGCTCTAACTCCTTTGCGATCAATTCTCAAGCCGGAGCTAGATTGGAAGCCCGATTGCTGCCATTTACTTTTCGCGTCACGCCGCCCTTCAGGAAACTCAGGAGAAATGCGCTTGATCGCCGTTCCGGCTCCTTCACGGCAGCCACGGTGCTCACTCTGCCCGTCGGCATCGGCCTCAACGCGGCCATCTTCACCATCATTGATTGCGTCCTCCTTTCCTCCTTAAGCCGTTCGGCTACCACGACGCCAGCCGCATCTGTTCTATCGTCACCCGCTTCTTTGAGGAGGGCCGCTCTATTCCCAGCATGGGCGGCGATCATTATTTCGATCGAGCCAAGGGCGTTCACTCCCTTGAGTCCACCGCCTGCTACGGCCGAGGTCAGGACGATGTGCAGTTGAATGGCCACTCGCTTTAGCTGAACATTGCCGACCTCAGTCCGCAATTCGGCTGCGTCATGGGCGTCGAAGCAGTCGCCGGACGACGGTTTTGAGGACCATGCAGACGGCTCCGAGGCCATGGTCGCCAATTGCTTCGCCGCAGAACACTTCGGCTCCGCCGAGGCCGCCGTGAGCAAGCCGCTCAAGTGGCGACGGCCATACCGTCGAGAGGGGGCGCGATATGGTTCTCATCGATTGCCAAGTCTATTGAAGGATGATGGACATGGCTTTCATAGAGGTGACCGCTATTCAAGGCATCGAAGACCGAAGCTGCAATCAAAGCAGACGGGCATCGAAGGCGTGCTCATACATTGCCACGAGCTTCAACAAATTGGCTTCCGGGTGCTGCGGATTCACCAGGACATTCGATGTCTCGGGCACAAGTACGCATGGAACTTGTAATAACAGGGAACGCTTTTCGGAAAGCCAGCGGTCGCCGATGGCTTGGGTAAAACTGATGTCCTGTGCCCAATCCATGGGTAGAGAAAGAGCTTCGATCAGTTCAACGGAAAGCGAATCCGGACATTCAATTCTCAGCACCTGGAACCGCTCAGGGCGATCATCAGAGTCAATTTCTATATGGACGAGGGTTTCAAGCAGGGCGGTAGCAGGGTTCAAGGTGCAATAGACGACCGGATGGCCCTTGGTATGCCAGCGCCCGGAGACATACAGACCACCCACTCCATCCAAGGTTTGGTAGTTGCTGACGCGCCATAGGATCACAGGATAGTACTCACGCGGCGAATCCGTAGTCCAGTTGCAACAGCATCTCTTCTACCAATCGCGCGCCCGCCTCCGTCCGCAACATTTCAAGTGGGGTCCGCCCCTCAAATCGAGTCTTGGGCTTACGCAACCACCGGCCAGCTTTGGCGTCGGCCCCAAAGACCTCTTCGGCCAGGGACGTGATACGAGCAATCCGAACGGCACGGTCGGATTCGTCGTGGGTCAGAGACTCGCGGCGGGTTTTCCGATGAACCAAGGTCCGGCGGGGAACAATGAAGCTGTAGATTTCCTCATCAGTCATTCCATGATTGGAAAGCGATTCCACGGAGGCCAGCGGGAGGCGTTCGTCAACCAAACGAGAAAGGTCGCGGTCCGAACGTAAGGGAGTGACCCCAAGTTTGATCTCTATGCGGCGATAGAACATCGCTGGTTCTCGGTTGGCACGAATTTCGGCAGCTTGAGCCATGAACCCCTCCTTTGGCAACATGCCATGATTATATCGGCAAATTGCTCAAATTCACAATTCAGTCTAGCCACCCGAGCCCGAACGTGAAAGCAAAATGCCGCGATTGGCACATCCCGGCGGGGTTATCCTATCAAGACAGATGACCCGACCAAGCTCACTCCCGGTGCAGGTGCTCCGCACCGTTGTCGCCCTCGCGCTCTGCGCACATTGCGTCCTCGCCCAGCAGAGCACAAAAGACATGCTGTCTTATCTCGACGAGCAGCCGGTCCTTGCTCAGCACGGCATGGTGGTCAGCGTGCATCATCTGGCCACCGATGCCGGAGTTGAAGTTCTCCGCGCCGGCGGCAACGCGGTAGACGCAGCCGTGGCCACGGGCTTCGCTCTCGCCGTCGTTCATCCTGCCGCCGGTAACCTGGGCGGCGGCGGCTTCATGCTGCTCCGCACCCATGACGGCCACGCCACCTTTCTCGACTACCGCGAGAAGGCCCCGCTCGCCGCCACCGAAACCATGTATCAGGACGCAAAAGGCGACATCATCCCTGCCGAGAGCCTGCAGTCGAGCGTCATCGGCTACCGCTCCATCGCCACACCGGGTTCCGTCGCCGGCCTGGTTTACGCCGAGCGCAAGTACGGCAAGCTCGGCCTCAACCGGGTCATGGCTCCGGCCATCAAGCTGGCGTCGGAAGGCTTCGTCCTCACCGCCCAGGAAGCCCACGAGCTCTCCGACCCCGACCTGGCCAAATTCCCCGACTCAAAGCGCCTCTTCCAGCGCGATGGCCATCTCTATCAGCAGGGCGAAGTCTTCGCCCAGCCCGAACTGGCCAGAACCCTCACCCTGATCGCCGCCGATCCCGATGACTTCTACCACGGCAAGCTGGCCCACCAGCTCATCAACGAGCTCCAAAAAGGCGGCAGCCTGGTCACCCTCGAGGATCTCGCCCGATATTCCGTCGTTGAGCGCGAGCCGGTCACCGGCCTGTTCCACAACTACACCGTCATCAGCGCCCCGCCTCCATCCTCAGGCGGCATCGCTCTGATCGGCTCGCTCAATATCCTTTCCGGCTACGACCTCGCCAAACTCGGCGACCGCTCCCCGCAATGGCTCCATCTGGTTACCGAAGCCTACCGCCGCGCCTACATGGACCGCACCGACTACCTCGGTGATCCGGACTATAACGCCATCCCCACCGCCGCGCTCACAGCCCGTCCCTACGCCGACGCCTGGCGGGCCACCATCGAGCCCAACGCTGCCACTCCCAGCGTCAGCCTGGTCCGTCCCGCAGGTTTTCTGCCGCCCGCTCCAGCCACCGCCGGCCATCGCCGCGTTGAATCGCAGGACACCACTCACTACTCGGTCGTCGATGGCGAAGGAAACGCCGTCGCCGTGACCACTACCCTCAACGACAGCTTCGGTTCCCACGTTACCGCCGGCTCGCTCGGCTTTCTGCTCAACGACGAGATGGACGACTTCGCTTCCAAGATGGGGGTGCCCAACATGTTCGGCCTCATCCAGGGTCCCGCCAACGCCATCGCGCCCGGCAAGCGCCCACTCAGCTCCATGACGCCCACGATTATCCTTGAAGACGGCAAGCTTCGCTATGTGCTCGGTTCACCGGGCGGCGCCCGCATCATCACCACGGTGGCCAACATCTTTCTCTCCGCAGCCCAAGGCGGCCTCAACATCCAGCAGGCCGTCGATGCGCCTCGTTTCCACCACCAGGACCTGCCTGACACGCTCTACCTCGAGCCCGGTTTCGCTCCCGACACCCTGTCCGCGTTGCGCAAGATGGGCTACAACCTCAGCATTAAAGACGGCCACTGGTCCGACGGCGAGTGCATCGCCATCGACCCCAAAACGGGTACGCTCGAAGGCGGCCAGGACCATCGCAGCCACTATGGCAAGGCCGAGGGATACTAGGGCCCGGTTCCCGAGCTTGTACGGGCGGAGCGAAATCTGTCGGCCGAAGTGGAGAGCAGCTCCTCTCGCGCCCCCATCTCGTCTGCCGCACTGAACTGTCTGCGCTCTTTGAAGAGTCTGGCTCCTTCAAAAAACGAGACGGTCGCCAAGACAATCGATCGAGAGGTGGCTTCGCTCCCCTCCCGAAAGGAAGGAGATTTCTACCGGACTCAGAGAGAGAGTCCCTCGGTGGGTCCCTGCTGCCGGCCCCATTCGAGCAGGGCTCACTTCACAGCCGATCCGGGCCGAGCCGGCCCTTCGGTACTCGGCAAACTTGGTATTCCATTGCAAGAACTTGGTTATCGTTCCTGCAGAGAAAGTAAAGCACAGTGCATCCTCTCTCTACATCCCCGCCCTGGAGGACGGGGCTTTGCGATGATAACCGGTAACCTGTTCAAGAAATGAGACAATCAGAGTACCGGCTGAATGGCTCCCAGAGCCTGCCGGATGCGGGGTAATTTTCCAATCATGCTGCGCGTTCTCTCCACGCACCTGTTTCTCACCCAGCGCCTGCACCCGGGCCTGCTGGAACTCGCCGCCCGGTCGGGCGCCCAGGCCGTGGAGATCTTCGCCGCCCGCCAGCACTTCGACTACGCCAGCCGCGAGCATGTCTCTGAACTTGCATCCTGGTTCCGTTCCAATCCCCTCAAGCCTTTTTCCATGCACGCCCCGCTTTTTCCCGATCGCGAAATGGGCCGCGCAGGCGCTCCGGCCGTCAACGTACTCCACCCGGAGAAGGCCCGCCGCATCGAAGCCATGGATGAGATCAAGCGCGCCCTCGAGGCGGCCGAGCTCATCCCTTTTTCCAACCTGGTCGTGCACCTGGGCGAGCGGGAAGACGGCTGGTCCCAGCGTTCCATTGAATACGCCATCACCGCCCTGGAGCATCTGGGCGCTTTTGCTCGCCCCCTCGGCGTGCGCCTGCTGGTTGAAAACCTCACCAGCGAGCCCACCACGCCGGAGCACCTGGTCACCATCCTCAACCTCGGTCATCAGACTAGCGTCGGCATCTGTCTTGACCTCGGCCACGCCCACATCACAGTTGGCATCAGCGATGCCATCGCCACTCTTGGCAACCGCATCGCGACCGTTCACGTCCACGACAATCACGCCGTCAAAGACGAGCACCTCTGGCCGGGCGACGGAACCATCGACTGGCCCGGCGCTGTCACTGCCCTCAAAGCCCTGCCGGCCGCGCCTGCTTCCGTGCTTGAAATCCACTACGGGCTCGGCGTCGACCTGGCCGGTCTCGGGTCCAAAATCGAACCCGCCTTCGCTCTGTTCGACTAGCCAGCTACCTTCGTCGTCGGCATCCTCTCAAGGGAAATGACCATTTCGTACTCCACCAGCGTCGCATCATTCGGATACGGCTGCGTGCGTCCTGTGTTCTGAAATCCGAGCCGCAGGTAGAACCCGATCGCCGCTTCATTGCCTGAGGTCACCATCAGGCGCAGCGTCTCGGCCCCGCGCCGCCGCGCCCAACCCATCACGCCCTCTACGAGCAGCTTCCCCACTCCCAGCCGCCGGTAGGTCGGCGCGGTCCACATCGAAACCAGATCCGCCTGCAACCCGAGCGCCTCGTCCAAGAATCCACCGGCAATCCCGCACCCGGCACCGTCCTCGACGGCAAGATAACCGATGCCGCGCTCCCCATTCCACAGCAACGCCCGGCGCACCCAATCATCTGGCTCAAACTGCGCTTCCCGAGCATACGTCGAGCCAAACGCACGCGGGCTCTCCTCAAGCGCGCGCAAGCGCACCGTCCGGAACAGTTCAAGGTTCCCAATTCCCACCGGCTCGAGCTCAATCATCCGCCTTCGAACTCCGCAACCCGATGGATTCGGCTAAACCCTGCCCCTACTTGCTCTCGCACCGATAACTCCCGGCAGCCTTGCGATCGCCACTCCCCGTATACACTGCCACCTTGGGATAGGCACAGATTGGCTCCGCGAACCGAACGCCCTTGCCGGCGCCGCTCGCGTCCGTATTCCCGCGCGCAATCACCTGCTCGGGAGCCGCGCCTTTCTCCACCCAGTCCAGCAGCGCAAAGGTAATGTTGTTGGCGGCGTTGTTGAGATCGGGATTCGGGCTGAGACCGAACTGCCCGAACTCCGCCGGCCCCGGCCCGCCACCGCAGTGCTGCATACCCGGTACCAGGAATAGCCGCACAAACTCCTCAGTCTCTGCCTGGCCGAGCGTCTGCTCCACGCTGTGAAAATAGTCAATCGTTCCCAGCGGTGAAATCGCCGCGTCGTTCCACCCGTGATAAAGAATCAGCTTGCCGCCTCGCGCGTGAAAGGCCTGCAAATCCGGATTCACCGCATCGAGCGCCTGAGCTGTCTTCTGCTGCGCTGCCTTCACATCACGATCCAGATCGAACGTGCTCAAATCCCAATGCGGATCGGAATAAACCAGATTCCGAAAGTAGCCTTCCGCATACGCATTGCCCTGGCTGGTGTGCGGCGAGTCGCCGGTAATCCATCCCGGCCACCCGTTGTCACCCAGTTCGCCGCCCGGTAGCAAGCCGTGATATTCGAGTGTGCCGTCCTTCAGATACGAATCGGAGTAAAGCGTCTTCACGGTCTCTGCCTGAGCCTTTGTCAGGCACGCATCGGTCTCCGTGTCCTTGCACACCATCGAGTCGGGCGAGAACTTGCAGGTCCTGGGATCGGCCAGAAACTCTCCCGGCTCATTGTTCTTGCAGGCGGCAAGCACCGCCTTGTTGATCGCCGGAATCTTCGTCGCCGGCAGATATCTGTCCGGACTCGACTGCAACTGCTTGGCCAGCGCTCCGGCGCGGCTGATCAGGTTGGTCCAGTTGTAGGCCGGAGCTCCGGCCAGAATCCCGTCGTAATCCTCGGGATACCTTTGAGCCTCCATCAGCGCCTCGCGCCCGCCATCCGAGCA
>DATDLS010000307.1:0-6249 GCA_036519195.1 Occallatibacter sp.
GTGTTGAACGTGGCAATGTTGACGGCAATCGCCGCGCAGGCCTCGCGAATCTTCACCGCCTGCGGGCCATGATCGTAATCCACAATGGCGACGCGCGCGCCGCGAATCTTGCCTCCGTAGGCATTGCCCAGTATGATCAACTGCACAATCGGAAGCATCATTGACATGACCATCAGTACAGGTGAGCGGAAGAACTTGCGCATCTCGCGCTCGAAAATTGCCAACATTCGGTTCATGGTTGAGCTCCTGGCCGCGGCGGCATAGTGAAAACGGCTTTCACCTGCTCATCGCGGAGCTGGCGGCCCGTGTAGTGGACAAAAACGTCGTCCAGCGTAGTATTCTGCACGCTCAGCGAAGTCAGGGTTTCCCCTAAAGAAGCCGCTAACTCGACCAACTGCATGGTAGTTTTGGAACCCGACGAAGTAAGTACGCGATAAAACCCCGCCGACTCCGACTGAACGTTGGTAACTCCTTCGAGACTTTCCAGCCGCGCCTGCCACTCCGGCGTCTCGCGATCGAAGTGCACTTCAACTACGTTCGATCCCGGCACGCCCTGCTTCAGTTCAATGGGGGTGCCCAGCGCCACCAGGTTGCCGTGATCCACAATCGCAATGCGATCGCACAACTTGTCGGCCTCTTCCATGTAGTGGGTAGTCAGCAGCATGGTCAGATTGCGCGTCTTGCGCAGGTTGTCCAGCATCTCCCACACGGCAATGCGCGAAACCGGATCGAGGCCAGTAGTCGGCTCATCCAGAAAAAAGATGCGCGGATTGTGAACCAGTCCGCGCGCGATCTCCAGCCGCCGCCGCATGCCGCCGGACAGAGTCTTTGTCTGCGCCCCGCGCCACTTCATCAGGTCCACCGCTTCAAGCACCTCAGCCATGTTCTTTTCGCGCTGGCCCTTGGGAACGCCATAGAGCTTGGCGTAGATGCTTAAGTTTTCTTCCACCGTCAAGTCCGGGTCGGAGGTCAGTGCCTGCGGAATCACGCCGATCGCCCGCCGCACATCGTCCGGGTCCTTGGCCACATCGAATCCCGCAACCAGGGCACGGCCGCTGGTAATCGGCACCAGCGTGGTCATCATTCGGATCAGGGTGCTCTTACCCGCGCCGTTCGGTCCCAGCAGCCCAAAAATCTCGCCATCCTGCACAGAAAAGTTGACGCCCTTCACAGCTTCAAACGTGCCGTAGCGCTTGACGATGTTTTCGACCGCAATCGCCGCCACCGGCTGCGACTTCAGATCAGGATCCAATGTCGCCGGCACAGGGTTCATGGCTTCACCAGCTTGTTTTTGGGCACATACACATCGGCCGTCATACCAGGCACAAAGCGCTCGCCCGGATTGTCGATCAACAGCTTCAGCTGCACCGTTTCAATGTCCCGCTTGGGGCTGCCATTGATATCGCGCTGCGTCGCAAAGTCCGCCTCAGATGCCTTCGCAATCACCTTGCCCCACACTGCGGCTCCCGAAGGCATCACCACGCGCAGCGAGTCACCCAGCTCGACCGCATCTGCCTCAGTCTCCGGCAGCGGCGCGTAGACCCAGGTCTCGGTCAGGTCCATGATGGTCACAATCGGCGTACCTGCGGCCACCACTTCTCCCTGCCGCGCTGCCCGCACATTCACCTTCCCGCTGACGGGCGCAAACACTTTGGAATAGCCAAGCTCAACATTGGCCTGCTCGGCCAGCGCGCGCGCGTTGGCAACCGCATTGCGCGTCTCATCGACCGTGCGTGCAGCCACGTTGGTCAGCAGCTCATGCGCGCGTGCCTGGCGCAGCGACGCCTCCGCTGCGCTTACGTTCTCCCGCGCGCTGTCGACGGCCGCCTTATCCGCCTCGAGGCTGGTCACCGAAAAGTCCTTCGCCTGATCGCTCATAATGCCCTGCTGGGCCAGCGCCACGGTGCGGCTGGTATCGGCCTTCTGATGTTCATAGTTGGCCTCGGCCTGCGCCAGAGCCGCTTTGGACGCGCTCACCAGCGCCTCGGCGTTGACCGTCGCGTTGCCCGTTTCCCCTCGCGTCTGGCGCTCGGTTTCAACCGTCTCGCCCAGCTTGAACTTCTGCCCCGCGGCCGTAGCCTCAGCTGCCGCGCGCGCCGCCTGCAGGTCCTCGCTCTCAATCACGGCGATCGGCTGGCCAGCCTGCACCGTATCGCCTTCGTCCACGTTGAGCCTCTGAATGCGTCCCGGAATCTTCGAGCTCACCAGCACTTCGTTGGCGTCCACCGTCCCGATCAGTTCGAGGTCGCTCGAATGATGCGTCGAGATCAGATACCAGATCAACGACCCGACGGTTAGTACACCAAGGATGAGAAAAACTCGATTGCGTGCGTTCACTTGTGCCTCACTTCGCTTGCTTTGTTTACGTCTGGCTGGCTCGGCTGGTTACTCAATTCGACTTTGCAATCGGGATGGCCGCGGAGCGCGATGAACTCGGGCATCGGCGTCTCGGCAAGGACCCGCTCCGCCAGCCGGGCCCCATGCACGCGATCGGTAAACATCGCCAGTCCCAAATACTCGACTGCGGCCTTGCGGCGAAACTCCAGCGCCGAAGGATCAAACGGGTCCCCGTCGGCAATCAGCCGCATCATCGGCGCGGAGAGAAAGTAAAGAACATTGGGCCCCAACGTCGCGTAGATCAGGTGCGAACTCGCCACCGGAATCAACTCGCCGGACCGAATCCCTTCCTCCGCGGCCGCCAGCATCCGCTCAGACATCGGCCGGAACAGCTTGTCCACCAGCGGACTCAGCGCATTCCCCTCGCCCTTGCGCAGCCGAATCATTTCCTGCTGCAGAAGTGTTTGAAAAACGGGCTGCGAATAGATGCGGTCAAAGTGGTTCAACGCCGCGCGGAGCAGCCGTTCGCCGGCGGAGCTCTCCAACTCGAGCAGGGACATGCCGGACAACGAAACTCGCTCAGCCACGGCTTCCAGCGCCGCCGCATACAGATCGTTCTTGTTGCGGAAATAGTAGTAGAGCAGCGCCTTGTTTACGCCCGCGGTCTCCGCAATCCGTTCCGTGCGGGCCCCCGCCAGCCCATTGGCGCTGAACTCTGTCGTCGCCGCCTCCAGAATGCGCGCCCGCGTCTGATCGGACCGATCGGCATTGGTGCGAGTTGGATTGGAATCGACCATAAATTAACTAACTGGTTAGTAAACTACAAGAAAAGCGGCAGAATTACAAGCGAGTTTTGACATGAGGGCTTTTCGTCTCTCTCTATTGCGCAATAAATAAACAACTTAGGCACGCCCGCAGACGGGTGTCCCGCTCGTACCCGACGGGTCCCAAGCAGACCATTCCAATCAGACGTACAGGCTGATCGGCTCGGCCGGCCAGGGACCGGAGAGCGAAACGGCCGTTTCCGCTATCGCTCCGCCGTCCAACTCGTCCTCCGACTCGTCCACTTCGCCTTCGTACACATCCCCTTCCAGGTCGTCGTCCGCCGAGCCGCGCGCGGACTTGCCGCCACTGGGCGAGTAGGCTTCATCCTTGGTCCTGGCTGAATTCTCAATGCGTTCCATCGGCAAGGGCTCAAGCCCCGCTGGAATCGCACGGCTTGTCGGTAACGGAATGAGGTTGGTAATTGGAACAATTCCCATAGTCCCTCCTGCCGGCAAAGCTTCCCATGCACAGGAATATCGGCCTGTCGCCGAATAACTTTAGTGGTATAGACATCATTGCCTAAAAAAGATAGTGACAGAACTTTCCACGAATGTCTCGAAAAATCTGTTCAGCAAGCCATCGACAAAAATGTTCTAAAATCGTCCAGTCGCTGCCCCAAGGCTGCTCCCACTCCCGCCGGCCGCGCCACAGTCCGCCGCTCCAACTCCCCACCAAGTTGGTAGACTGGGACCATGATGGATGAGCAGGAGTTCCGCAAAGCAACAAGCACGGCGCTGGACGCGTTGCTGCAGCATTTGATTGCGCGCGAAGAAGACGATGAGGCCGGCTTTGAGGTCGAAGGCGGCCAGGGCGGCCTGATCAACGTAGTCTTCGAACAGCCGCCGGGAAAGTTCGTGATTACCCCCAACGCCCCCATTCAGCAGATCTGGATTTCAGCGCTCTCCACCAGCTTCAAGCTCGACTGGGACGCCGCCGCGAATTCCTTTGTTTTGCCCAAAACCGGCGAACAACTGATTCCCCTGCTCGACCGCCTCATCGCCGATCATCGCGCCGCCTGACGACACTCCGCACCCCGACACCTACCAGGTTCGCACCAGTGACAGCAAGCGGCAATCGATCCCAGGAATGGTCTCACCGCTGCTCAAAATTCGAATCGGCATGCCCGACCTTCGACCCGCGTCCCGGTTTCCTTCCGGTCAGACGAAAATGGTCCGGCTCCCCGAGCCGGACCATTCCCTTTGCAGCCATGAATTTACTGCAAGGAGTAAATCGTCTTCAGCACCTTGTCGGAAACCGACTTCGGCAGCGGCGCATACGAAAGCCCAGCCGCCTCGGCTTCGCCGGAATTGATCATCCAGCTCAGCAGGTCCTTGATCACCTTACCCTTTTCTGCATCCGGAAACTTCAATGGCACCAGCAGGTAGGTAAAGCTCGAAATCGGGTAAGCGTCCTTGCCGGGCGCATTGGTAATCGAGACGCGGTAGTCAGAGGGCATTTGCTTGATGCTGGCCGCGGCCGCCGTCACCCCGTCAATCGAGGCCTTCACCCAGTTGCCTGCAGCGTTCTTGATCTCGCCGTAGCTGATGTGGTTTTGCAGCGCGTACAACAGTTCCACGTAGCCGATCGCGCCCGGCAGTTGGCGAACAAGTCCGGCCACGCCCGGGTTGCCCTTGCCGCCCACGCCCACTGGCCACGAAGGCGAAGCGCCGCGCCCCGGCCCGTTGGCCCAGTCATTGCTCACTTTGGAGAGATAGTCAGTGAAGATGTACGAAGTTCCGCTGCCATCCGAACGATGAACCACAATGATCTTCAGGTTCGGCAGCGAAACGCCCGCGTTGTCCTTGGCGATCCGCGGATCGTTCCAGTTCACGATCTTGCCCAGGAAAATATTCGCCAGCACATCCGGGCTGAATTTGAGATCGCTCACGCCGGGAACATTGAAACTCGGCACCACTGCGCCCATCACCGTAGGAATGTGCGTCAGCTTGCTCTTTGAACCCGCCAACTGCTCATCCGTCACCGGCATGTCGGAAGCACCAAAATCCACCAGCCCCGCCGTCATCTGACGCACGCCTCCGCCCGACCCAATCGCCTGATAGTTGATGGTAACGCCCGGATGCGCCGCACTGTACTCGCTAAACCACTTGGAATAAATAGGCTCGGGGAAAGTAGCGCCGGCGCCGGTCAACTTCTGGGCCTGAACTGCACTCAAGGCAAAAACGAACAGCCCCATAACAATCAGAGTCTTTTTCACTTAGTTCTCCCTTGCAGATATACTGGTGTACCCCATTGTCTACGCTCAATGTTACGGGGATTTGAATGTGCCTGACGTTTCTCCGGTTGCAGTCGGCCAATCCCAGACTGTTACCGATTCAAGTTTGCGGCTCTGAAAGGACACGACTGCTCATTTTACTGTAATTGTCAGTGCGCGTTCTGGTTCGATGAGTGCAGCAGGGCAATCGCATGAACGTGTTTTGTTGCTGAACATGATTTTTTCCGGGCTCAAACAGGCTCCAAGCAACCCTAGCAACGGCCTGCCTGGTGAGTCAGTTTTGAAATCCGCAAGGGCAATTGAACAGTCTGCGAGTTCGTTTCCGCCGCGCCCGGCTAGCAGTATGCGGACATGTGAACCATACTTTTGCCCATCGGCTCGAATATCTTTTTCCCCTTCGCGTGGTATGGTCATTTGAAGTTCAAAGAGGTCGCTCTTTGGAAGGTGATATTAGCAAGCTGGTCGACAGCATTCTTCGAATACTGCCTCCAGGTTCCCGCCAATCGGATCGGTGCCAGCACCTTTTCGCCCGATCCGCTGAAAGTGATCCAGGAAATTATTGCTTCGCAGTTTTTGGTGTTTTCAGCGTCTTCTACTTTGGAGATCGGCTGCACTGGAATCACTTTTTAGCTCTTGGCTGTCTCTCTCGAGGGGCGTTCTTCATGTTTCATAAGTTTTAGTTTCTCACTAAGAACGAAACCGGGATCATGCGGCTCAGTTTCCGAACAGACTCCCAATCCCGCTCCTCCATTCCTTCGCTCGCAGCGGACGAAACAGAATGGCTTTCGAGGGCCAATACTTGGCTCACACCGTCAAGCTACGGCCCGGTTAAGGCTCGGCGCGGTTCCGCCACT
>DATDLS010000308.1:0-4310 GCA_036519195.1 Occallatibacter sp.
GATTGACCGTGGACCATATCGCTACAGCCGTCGGTATGTCCAGATCCTCCTTTGCTCTTCGGTTCAAGGTGCTCGTGGGCCAGAGTCCGCTAGACTACCGTCTGCAGTTGAACATGCGGCGCGCTGCACAGCTATTGCGCAACAACAGCAAGACAGTATCCTCTGTTGCCTACGAATTGGGCTACGACTCCGAGAAGAGTTTCGGGAAGGCCTTCAAGCGCGTTATGGGTTGCCCGCCCACGAGCTACCGTAAGACGGATACTGAACTCTGTCAACGCTAGCCTACCTGGGCGCTTAGCAGCTTAAAGAGAATAGCCCAGCGCATCAGTGCGGTCGCGGCGCCCGCGGTTTCCTAATTTCATCAATCTAATGCGTAGCTGCCACCGGGCTCAGCTGCTGCTCACGTTTGCTCGTCATCGTCCGCTCTCGCATAGGCGACGAGTTGCGGCCATGCTATGCAGATCGGCTTCGCGAAAGCCACTATCCAGTATGGGGCTTGTCCGATTGGCAAAAACACTGCGCCAACCAAGTCCACCAAAAGATTCTCTTGCAGGTAGAGGTCGTGCCGTCTCGACAACTCGCTTTCATCTCACGGATGATCGAACCCCATAAATGGAAGTCCTAGGGTGGTGAGCCCCTACCTCAACTCAATAGAGTTGTCGGGTTGAAGAACTGGTAAGCGCCAGCCTCAACTAAATAAGGGACTCTAACCAATGCTTCACAAAGAGGAGAAATAGACATGGGACAACTCAGTGGAAAGATTACATTTGATGGTCGAGTTGCCATCGTAACAGGCGGTGGCCAGGGGCTTGGGCAGGCTCATTCCAATCTTTTGGCGAGCCGCGGGGCGACCGTGGTCGTTAACGATCTCCCCGACAACGGTACGGATCTCGGAATTTCGGAGCGCGCGAATAGGGCCGCTGCCGAGATCGTGGCAGCAGGAGGTAAGGCGATCGCCATTGGTGGTGATGTGACTTCGAAGGAGGCGATGGACTCCCTGATTTTTCAGACGCTGCATCAATTCGGCCAGATCGACATTCTCATCAGCAACGCCGGAACTGCCAGTTTCATCCCGTTTCACCAGATGACACTCGAGGATTTCGACAGAATGCTCCGTATTCATATGCACGGGAGCTTCTTGCTGGCCCACGCGGCTTGGCCGCACATGGCAAAGCGACGCTATGGACGAATCATCATGACGTCTTCAAGCGGTATGTTCGGGCTTGAAAATCACGCTCATTATGTGGCAGCAAAGGCTGGAGTCTTTGGTCTAACGCGGGCGTTGAGCCTCGAAGGGCGAATCGCCGGAATCGCGGTCAATGCAATCATGCCGGTGGCGTACACACCCCTCACACGACAGACGGCGGGTACCCCGACCATTGGGGTGGATTCCGCGAAAGCGATCGCGACCATGGCGAGCCGGGCTGCCGGGCCGGAGCTGGTTTCGCCGTTTGTCGCATGGCTTGCGCACGAGGGTTATCTTCGATGGCGGCAAGCTTGTTCATTATGTTGAAGCGACTAGGATTGTGGAAATACGGGATCGCTGTCGCGATAATTTTTGGGTGTGCCTTCTACGTGTCTCAGCAATATCAACACGCCACGGAATATTGTCAGGAAAAAGCAACCAAGGGTCGCCCATCGCCGCATAAAGAAAATCCCGATAAATGCGCAGAGGACGCCGAGAAGCACTTTCCAAGTTGGTATCGATTATTCAGTTGGCCCGAAGGAATAGGGACATGGGCGATATTGCTTACGCTTTTGGTGATAAGCGAACAGACCAATCAAACGCGGCGCTCCGCTGAGGTCTCTGAGCTACAAGCGAAGGTCTGGCGTGAAGCCATTGTCATATAGTTCCGTCCGAAAATAGTGGTGAGGCAAGTGAGATTGAATCCTCGCCGTCGCATTGATTACGACCGGCGTGTGGGCGGGAAATGGACTCTCGAAATCATCCTAGTAAATGCTGGCGGACCGACCGCCCATGTCGAGTTTTGCAAAGCGTCGTTCCAGATGTACGGAGAAAAGTGGGAGGGCCCTACGGATGATCTTGGATTCGGTAATTGGGACCAAACCTTCCAGCTTCCTCCTAGCAAACGGCACACTCTGGAGATAACTCTCGACGGAAATAGCTTGCGGGCAGAACTCTATTCCATTGAATGCAACTTTGAATTGACGGCGACACAGACACAATGGCCGATTTGCCAAGGCACTATTTTCTTCAAAGACGACAACGGGATGGAAAGAGAGACAAGTTTTGCTCGTAGGTGGAGTGTGAAGAGAGAACAGTTCATTGCCGCAGGCGGCTCGGCAACCGAATATCAGGATTAGTTCAAATTAAGACACTGCCCAAGTGCACCCACCCTGGACACCGCCTGGCGCTTCGGGTAGGGAATCCTCACCGGATTGGTAACGGACGCACCTTGCCCGGTTACAGGCGTAGGAACAAACAACCCATCACACCGCGTAAGGGATGGCGTATTGCCCTGGCACGCGGAGAAGATCCAAACACACCACCACCACCGGCAAAGGTACGCAAGGGCAGCATGGCGATGATCAGTGTTCAATAACATCTACAAGAGCACTGGTGTTTACTTCGTAACCCTCAGAGCAACCCCATCATTGACGGGACTGGCCGACCGGGGATAGGTTACTCGGCCATTTTTGCGACGTAGGCGGTCGGGGTCAGGTCGGCCAAAGTCCGGATGGAGCGATTGGCCATGCCGGGGAGCACGTCGGCCAGATACTTGCGAATGGGGACCGCGAGCCTGCGGCAGCTCTCGACCACTGAGAAGATGGCGGCGATTTTGGGGCGCCTCCTTGCTTCCCAGGTGCAGCCATTTCCTGCGTCCGATGGCAATCGTACGCAGCGCACTCTTGGCGGCGTTGTTGTCGATTTCCAAAAGCCCTCAATGTCGTCTCCAGTGAGGAGTGACGGAGCCACCGCTGGATCGTCCTGGCACTCACACCGGCCTCATGATCCATCGTTGCAAAGGTCTTCCGGAACCGGTGCAGGATGAATCGGGTGGTTGCCATCACTTGCGCCCGCCAAACGAGCACAAACTGAACCACGCAGGCCAAGGGTTTCAACCTCTGGAGCCCGAGTTCTCCGGCGGCGGGTCACGGAGTGGAAGAATTGACGGTGTGTTTCGAGGAGGTGTTTGTATTGCAGAGTCTGCACGCGTCGAAGGAACCTCACAGTGCGGAGAACCTCTTGCTGAAAGACGGCAGTCTCAAGATGGGCTATGAGTTCCAGGTCTTTCACGCCGTAGACGTTGCGTAGGTAGCCTGCAGACTCATGGTCCCCAAATGGATCGAGGATCTGAAGTTCCATTAGCGGAGATAGTGAACCTGAAGAAGCCCTCTCTGGTAAGAGCTGATCACACCAGCCCGTCCCAGCTCGACAAGCAACTCCTCGACGTGGTCGAGGTCGACTACGCCATCAGAAAGGCGGGAAACCGCCTTCACGAATCTGTCGTTAGGCCGTGGACGAACGCGGATGCCACGCTCTTTCGCGACCGTATGAGTCCATCGAGCGATGGATGCAGAGTCTCGATCGACGACTTGGCGAATCTCCTGGTCCGAGAAGACCGGGGGCCTGGGCGCACGTTTTGCACTTGAATGGCCTGAAGTAGCGCTAATGAGACTCAACTCCGTATCTGTATTCTAGCAAATCTGTCCGTCGTTTTGAAGCCATTTCGAGACGCTTGTCGCATAATAAGCGCCGCACTATCAAGGAGATAAATGGACTCTCTAGGCTCGATCAAGGTTTCCGAGAGGATTTCCCAATGAGCTTGCTCCAACAGGTTTAGTTACCCGTTGAGGCCGGTTTTGGGCTATGGGGGTTTCAGGCGGATTCATGCTCATGCATGCCGATCCGCGCGGTACCGTCTGATTTTATTGGGTTTGCGCTTCGGAGAGCCTTGATTAGTATAGGCTTAAAAGGTCTTGGCGGAGAGAGTGGGATTCCACTCCTATTAGCGAAATAATGTTGAAACTAAATACTTTACTGTTGATTGATTTTGCATTGTAATAGTGTTGTAAGGTTTTCGATCACTTCTTCCGCGATCTTCTTCTGCTGTTCTTTAACTTGCTTCTCGAGTTCAGCAATGCGCTGATTCCGCCGCTCCAATTGCTCGCGAAGACGCTCCACTTCCTCTTTTGCCTTACATCCTGGACGACAGCCGACTGGCCGCAGGTGCCTCGTTGTGCTGCTGGGCTTACCTACAATCGGTCGCATGGCAGGCGAAATCATCAATCATAAGTTCGCAAATGCAGTGAGAAATGTCCAGCGGATAACTTGAGGGAGTGCCTGA
>DATDLS010000309.1:0-86268 GCA_036519195.1 Occallatibacter sp.
CTGAAGGTATCTGGCGCGCCGGACCTGCTGCTGATGGACTGGCACATTGGGGAGGGCGCATCGGATGAGAATGCGCTGGGGCTGCTGGCCAGGGTTCATGGTTCCCATCCCAAGCTTCCCATCATCATGCTGGCTTGCACCGCTGAGATCAAAGAGGTGGTGGAAGCTACGCGCATGGGCGCGGCCGATGTGATCCTGAAGCCGTTCAAGAAGAGCGACATTGACCAGGCTGTCGAGAAGTGCCTGAAAGAACCGGTCAAGCTTGCCGCCGATGACGACGTGAAAGAGATTCCGCTGGATGAAAACACTTCGTTTGTGCGCTCGAGCAAGCGCATGCGCGAGATCGAGCAGCAGTGTGTGCTGGTGGCACGGGCCGACCTTCCGGTCCTGGTGCTGGGCGAGAGCGGCACCGGTAAAGAAGTGGCAGCGATGCTGATCCACAAGATGTCGGGCAGGAGCAAGCGCACCTTCCTCAAGGTGAATTGCGCGGCCATGCCGGCCGACCTGCTGGAGAGTGAGCTGTTCGGCTATGAGCAGGGCGCGTTTACCGGGGCCTTGAAGGCCAAGCCGGGCAAGTTCGAGATTTGTAACGGCGGGACCATCTTCCTCGATGAGATTGGCGAAATGCCAAATGCCTTGCAGGCTAAGTTGTTGCAGGTTCTGCAGGACGGAAGTTTCTCGCGCCTGGGCAGCCGGGCCAGCGTCAAGGTGGACGTGCGGGTGATTGCCGCCACCAACATCGACATCAAGGCGTGCATGGCGCAGAAGACGTTCCGCGAGGATCTCTACTACCGCCTGAACGGCTTCACGGTGAAGATGCCGCCATTGCGCGAGCGCGTGGAGGAGATTCCGATTCTTTCCGAGCACTTCATGCGCAAGGTTTCTGCCAAGTACGGCTGCGAACCGCTGCCAATTTCCTCAGCGCTGCTCCAGGCGCTCATCCGTCACGATTGGCCGGGCAATCTGCGTGAACTGGAGAACATGATCAAGCGTTACCTCGTGCTTTCCGATGAGCAGGCGATCATTGCCGAACTGACGCCCTGGCAGGCCTCGATGGCGATGTCGGCGGCAGGCGAAGACACGGTTGCCGGCGGCGGCCTCAAGTTCATGGTGCGGAATCTGAAGGGCGGCGCGGAGTCTGCTGCGATTGCACAGACACTGGAGGGAACGGGCTGGAATCGCAAGGCCGCAGCCAACGACCTGCAGATCAGCTACAAGGCGCTGCTCTACAAGATCAAGCAATACAGCCTGTCCCCCCCGCATAAGCGGGCAAGCATGGAACAGTAACACAAGGCCGCATGAGGCTCTCGCGGCTCTGGCCAAGCCGAAAGGCGGAACTCGCAGATTTCTGCACTCCGGAATGTAGCACCAGACCTGGTTTAATCGGCCGGACTCCATTCAGGAAAATGTACGGCAAGCGGGATGAAAGTTTCATCCCGGTCGGTGCTGGTTGAGTCCCTCCTGTGTCAGCTAGGAATGAGAACACAGTGCAATGTTCAATGTTGATTCATTACCGGAGTGATCGTCACCCCTAGGCGCCACCGGCCTAGCACCAATCCGCCATTTGCACTACCGCTAGCGATCGAGCATCCTACTTTGGCATGGCAGACACCCGTTTGAACCTGCTGCCTTGCCTGAAGCAACAAAAAAAGGTTCGCCCATTTATGATCGAAACGCATGCGCCGAAGTCGGAGAAGGTAGTGATTCAGTTCGGGAACCGGACTGTGAAGGGCTACCTGGAGTCGCCGGTTTGGAACACGATCGAAGAACTGCTGGCCAACGCCCCTCCGAGCGTCCCCGACACCTTTCACATCCGCAGCCTGGACACCGATCTCGTGCAGGAAATCTCTGTCAAGGACGTCAAGGCTGTTTTTTATGTTGAGAGTTTCGAAGGGAATTCGGACCACAGCCATTTGAACTTCCATACCCGGGCGCCGATTTTGCACGGAATCTGGATGCGGTGCCAGTTCCTGGATGGCGAGGTGATGGAAGGAATTGTTTACAACTCCATCCGTTACCTGGTGGACCCCGGGTTCTTCCTGCTGCCTACCGATCCCGGCAGCAACAATAAGCTGGTGTATGTGCTCAAGAGCTGGCTTGTGGACCACCGGGTGCTGGGACTGCGCAAGCTTTAGACGATGGCAAAAGGGTCGCGGAGGATGGAGTAGTCCAGAATCTCAGCCGCGATGCCGGTGAGGTTGCTGGAGGTTTTCTCTTCCCGGACGGCGTGACCGCGGCACCGGATGCGGCAACAGGTCGACAGGGTGATCTCCGGCGGCAGTTCGACCAAAAACTCAAAGTCGCTGTCGACGAATGGGAGGTCAGCCAGTGCCAGGTAGAAATAAACCCCCCGGTTGCTGAGGTCACGGGTATAGGCGGGAATTTCGCGGTCTCCGATGAACAGGGTCAGAGGCGCATTGATGCTGAAACGCTGCCTTGTTCGCCGCTCGCTTACCATCGCCTGCTTCTGGCTCGTACGTATCATTTGAAACGCCTTTGTCTGCCGTGAGTTACGGTCTAACGGCAAGTTTAAGGGACCCATAGAGCTTGATCCGCCTTTGCATGGATTGCAGTTGGGGATAATGGAACCTTAACCACAAGAACTCCAGTCACCTACTACTTAAGTGCTATTGCAATCTCAGGGCCGAACCATCGCCGCATATATATTGATGTTAATAAGCCATAAAAACCAGAAGGTGCAATTTTGTGCGCATGTGGTGGGTACAAATTGGTCACTCCGCCACGAACCGATTGATTTGGCAGCATGGCCTGGAGTTTCTATGAAACCCCTCAGGATCTCACCGATGGACGAGGTTTGGGTGCGAGCCTCTCTAGGCGCGGAGAGCAGGACCGGGGCCGTTCCGGGGTCATGATTCCGTTCCCGCCCTGATCTAAAACGGTTTAGCAACGGACGATGTTGGTTGCATGGATGCCCTTGGTTGCGTTGCGAGTGTCCACGACCAACTTGGACTGGGCGACGATTGCCGCATAGTCATAGGCAGAATGGTCAGTAACAATGACCACGGCGTCGTAGCGGGAAAGGTCATCGAGCGGAGTGCTGCGCATGTTCAGGTCGTAGTGGCGGCCGCGGCCGACTGTGGGAAAGTAAGGGTCGTTATAAGCTACGGTTGCGCCTTTGGCGCGCAGCAGCTCGATGATGGTAAGCGAGGGGGACTCGCGCAGGTCGTCGATGTCGCGCTTGTAAGCCAGGCCGAGCACCAGGATCTTTGAGCCTTTAATGGCTTTGGAGTGGTCATTCAGGGCGTCGGCGATGCGCTCCAGAACGAAATAGGGCATTTCGCCGTTCACTTCGCCGGCCAGTTCGATGAAGCGGGTGCGGAAGTCAAACTCCCTGGCCTTCCAGGAAAGATAGAACGGATCAATGGGGATGCAGTGGCCGCCCAGGCCGGGGCCGGGATAAAAGGCCTGGAAGCCGAAGGGCTTGGTTTTGGCCGCGTCGATGACCTCGTGAATGTCAATGCCCATGCGCATGCAGAGCCGCTTGAGTTCGTTGACCAGGGCGATGTTGACGCAGCGATAGATGTTCTCAAGCAGCTTGGTCATTTCCGCAACCGCGGGAGTGCTGACCCGGACCACGCTGCGAAAAATGGCGCCGTACATTTCCGCAGCCAGTTCGGTAGCGGCCGGCCCGCAGCCGCCGACTACTTTGGGAATGTCATGACGGGCCACGGTGTCGTTGCCGGGGTCTTCGCGCTCGGGAGAAAAAGCCACGTGGATGCCGGGTTGATCAAGCGCGCGCGACACTCTCAGCTGCGAGCGGTTGCCAGCCTCGAGCAACGGCACGACAACCTCTTCCGTTGTTCCCGGATAGGTGGTGCTCTCGAGCACGATCAGCTGGCCTTCATGCACGAACGGAGCAATCGACTGGACGGTTCCGATGACGTAGCTGAGGTCGGGTTCCTGGTACTCGTTGAGCGGCGTGGGGACGCAGATGATGACCGCATCCATCTGCGCAATTTCAGAGTAGTCGGTCGTCGCGCGGAAGCCGGCTTGCTGCGCGGCCTTGATTTCATCGGGCTGGATGCGCACGATGTAGGAGCCGCCTTCATTGAGCGTGGCGACTTTGTCGGCGGCGATGTCAAAGCCGGTAACGCGCAAGCGTTGCGCACTGAACAGCAGCGACAAGGGAAGCCCGACATAGCCCATGCCGACGACGCCGATGCGGGCTTCGCGCGTCTCCATCTCTTGCTTGAGGCCCGTCAGCCTGTCGACAGCTTCGCTCGCCATAAGAGCGATTATAGTGGCTTGTTAATGGCGGGACCGGCAAAAGCGATTGGCCTCTGCTGTTGCTCCGGCATCTCGGCCCGCTGCCCTCCAGAGGGCGCTTGCGCGCCGGGAAGAGTCCAGCAAGCTTGCCATCGAAGTGCGCGCGATATCAGCAGAGGACTAAATGGCTTTCGCCGTTAGGACTGCGCTCCTGCTCTGGTGCGATTTGGCTGCAAAAGCCGATCGAAAGCAGGCTGAAGCGGGCGTCTCAGCGTGGGAATTCGCCTTCGAGCGCGCTTCGGACTTGATCGAGGACGGCTTGCCAATCGCCGGGGCGGGGCTGCCGGAAGATGCGCATGGGCGGATACCAGGGACTGGTATCGCCGTCGAGGAGCCAGCGCCAATCGGGCGCAAAAGGCAACAGGAGCCACGTGGGAATGCCGAGTGCCGCGGCGAGATGGGCCGTGGAGTTGTCGATGGTGATCACAAGATCCATGGCGGCAACTTCGGCGGCGAAGATGTCGATATTGGAGAGCTGATCGACGCTGCGATCGATCAAAAGCGGGGCAGATGCCCGACTTGCCTCGGCTTCGAGAACGGCGGGATCGCCGTATTGCAGGCTGACCCAGCGGGCCTTGGCTGATGCGAACAGTGGCGCAAACAACGCGAGATCGATGGAGCGGGCTGGGCCGGATTGGCGATTCCGAGTGTGCCAGGCCAGGCCGATGAGCAGGCCGCCCCGGCTCTCTCGGAAGGAATGGCGCCGGATAGGATCGGCAGCGAGATAGGGCGATTGGGTTCTCGCGAAAGCTTCCAGACTGGTTCTGAACAAACCGGGCAGACTGCCGCTCGGCAGGTGCGCGGCGACGTTCAATTCCTTGTCGCGATGGGGATCGAAGCCGGAGACTACCTCGACGCCTGGAAAGGATCGGGCGAAGAGGGTCTGGAGACGGGGATCGCAATCGAGCGCGCAACGATGGCCGGCTCGGACGAGTTCCGGAACCAGGCCGGCGAACATGATTTCGTCGCCGATTCCCTGCTCACCCCAAACCAGCAGGCGGGCTGAGGGCAACTGCTCGCCGCACCACAGAGGTTGCGGGTAGGCGCGCATGGGAGTTTCCCAGCCGCGGATTTGCCAGCGGAACTCGAAGGCTTTCCATCCGCGAGCGAAATCGCCTTTGAGCAGCAGGACCATCGATTCAGCGGCGCCGGCTTCGGCGAGATCCGGCTTGAGCGCGAGTGTCCGTTGGTAGCAAGCCAGAGCCAGCTCGACGTGGCCTTGCGCCTTGAGGACATGGCCCAGGTTCAGGTGGACTTCGGCCTGCTCCGGTCTCAGCTCGAGCGCGCGCCGATAAGAGGCTTCGGCTTGGGCAAGCTTTCCTTGTGACTGAAGGATGTTGCCGAGATTTGCATGGTAGGAGGCAGCGGTTGGGAGAAGGTCGATGGCCCTGAGGAGCAGTTGTTCCGCCTCGTCCTGTCTGCCGGATTGGAATGCGGCCATGCCGAGCAGGTGAAGACCGTCGGCGTTGAACGGGTCCAGGGCGAGGGCCTGGCGGTAGATATGCTCGGCCTCCGGCAGCCGGCCGGCCTGATGAAGCCTCAGCGCGTCACGGATAAGGGCTTGAAGTGCCGGGGAAGAGTGTTGAGTCACCCGGCTATTTTATCGAGCCGTGGCAGGCAGGCTCGCTTCGAGGCCCTCCGCACCACAGTCCCGAATCACTCCGACGCCCGACGGGTATCAGGCCACGGCGGGCTGCATCGAGTTGCGCTGCAAGTGCTCGACAATGTCGGCTACGGCAACCGGCTTGCAGAAGTAGAAGCCCTGGATGTCGTAGCAATGCTGAGCGCGCAGGAACGCGAGCTGTGCTTCGGTCTCCACGCCCTCAGCCAGGACTTCAAGGTTCAGCGCCTTGGCCATCTTGATGATGGCGGTGGCGATGGCGGCGCCATCCGGGTTGGCGGCGACATCCTGCACGAAGGAACGATCGATCTTGAGACGGTTGACCTGGAACTGGCGCAGGTAGCTCAGGCTCGAATAGCCGGTGCCGAAGTCGTCGATCGCCAGTTTCACGCCCATCTCGCGCAGGTCCTGAAGGATGGAGAACATGACGTCAGCATTGGTGAGCAGCAGGCTTTCGGTCAGTTCGAGCTCCAGGTATTTGGCGTCGAGGCCGGTCTCCTCCAGCACGCTGCGGATGAGGTCAGGGAAACCCTGCTGGCGAAACTGCACTGCGGATACGTTTACTGCGATGGGAATTGCGGGCAGGCCGGCATCCTGCCATTGTTTGGCCTGAGAACAAGCGGTGCGCAGAACCCATTCTCCGATGGAGACGATCAGCCCGCTATGCTCGGCGACTCCGATGAACTTGGAAGGCGGAACGAGGCCCAGCTTGGGATGCTGCCAGCGCAGCAACGCCTCCAGGCCGGTGATGGCCTGGGTGCGGATATCGACCTGAGGCTGATAGACAAGAAACAGTTCTTCGCGATCCAGAGCCAGGCTGAGGCTGTTTTCGAGTGTCAGCTGTTCCATGATCTGAACGTTCATCTCTTCGGTAAAGAGGCGAGCCTTGTTCGGACCGTCCTGGCGCGCGGAATAGAGTGCGACGTCTGCATTTTGCAGCAGCTCTTCGCCTTGGCGGCCATGGTCAGGAAACACGCTCAAGCCAATATTGAAGGAGATGTTCATCGAGTGGCCGAGAATGGAGAACTTGGCGGTCATCTCCGACACGACGCGGTCTGCGGTGGCTACGGCGTTGCGCGCGCTCTGGATATTGGATAGGACAATGGCGAATTCACTGCCGCCAACCCGGGCTACAATTCCTTTTTTGCCGATGCTGCGCTTGATGCGCTCGGCAGCTTCTTTCAACAGGCCGTCCCCAAAGAGGTGGCCGAACGAATCATTGATGATTTTGAAGCGGACAAATTCGATGAGCAGAACGGCGGCCTTGCTGCGCTCGCGGCGGGCCAGGTTGAGCACTTCAGCCAGCTGGTCGTCAAACAGGGTGCGATTGGGCAGGCCGGTCAGGGCGTCGTAGTAGGCCAGGAACTGGATGCGCTCCTCGGCAATTTTGCGGTCGGTGATGTCTTCCGCTGTGCCTTCGAAGTGCACCAGGCGGCCGCGGAGATTGCGCACGGCACGAACATTGACTGAGAGCCACTTCTTCTCGCCGTCGCGGTCATAGATCCGGGCCTCAATGCCCCGGGCGACGCCGCTCGACTCGAGCTTTCTTCTCCACTCATTGAGCTGGAGCGAGTCAACGAGCAACTGACGGGCGACATTCGATACCCGGGCCAGGAACTGGTCGGGAGCCTCGTAGCCGTAGATCTCGGCCATGCGGCGGTTCAGCTTCAAGGGGCGTCCGGACCTGCTGACGCGGAACATGCCCACGGGGGCATCCTCAAAGATGGCGCGATAGTTCTCTTCGGCCTGGCCGAGCTTGTCGATGGTCTCTTCGTACCGGACCAGTAACTGATTGACTGAGTCCAGAGCTTCGTGGCGCGAATCTTCCTGGCGGCGGACGCGGCGTCGCTCGCGAAAGGGCCGCGTCCGGTTCACAACCGCCGGGCCTCTGGCCTCATCCGTCTTGAAGGTCGTGGCATTATCCTCTGAGCCGCGACTGGAGAGAGGCTCTTTTGCGAGACCGCTGATTTGCATGAGCTCATATCGGCAGCTGTCTGAGAAGATTTCAATGGGGGGTGCCGCGCATGAAAACAGTTGGCTTCCAGAAGATGGTACGGATCGAGAACCGGGCAGCGGCGCAAGAAATGGATAGGCCTTAGGGTGCGGGCTAGGCAGTTCCTGAGCCGGCGGCTGAAAGGCAGGGCAATTGCTGCCTACCTCTCTCCCCTTCGCCAACCTTTGCGTTTTCTGTAACATCATCATTCTAAGCGCCTTACCAAGATTCCCCCGGGGCCCGTATTTGGCGGTTGAGTTGCTGCTCCCTCTGTGGGTTCCACGGTTGAACAAGAGCGGCGGAAAACTGCCGAAGGGCATAGGACGGGAATGCCGCGCAGGCCGAGGGTGCGGGGGACTGCCCAGGAAAGACTTCGCAGGAAGCGGCGGGCCTCAACTGCAATGCCCCGATGGTTGTAGGGAACCGATACCATTGTTTCCCGGTTCACTACGTCTTAAGGACAGGGGCCGATACTTGAAAAACGGGGCGGCATCTGCCGATAGGTAACTTCATTAATCAACCGAACCGGAATCCACGGGGATTGCATCGGGAAGTACGGTCAGATCGAGACCGTGGCCAGACCTCAAGGCAGAAAGAAGCTGAGAGAGCGGCTTGGTGGATCTTGCAAAAAAAATGACCGGGATTGGTATCCGGGCGCTGAAGGTACAGATTGGGAATGAAGGTAGACAAGAGCACGGTGGGCGGCATCGCCGTGGCGCTGGGCGGCATTGGCCTGGGCCTGGTGATGGATGGCGGCAAGTTGGCGCAGGTGCTGCAGCCAACCGCGGCCCTGATCGTGTTTGGAGGCACCATCGGCGCGGTGATGGTGCAGTTTCCTCTCAGGATTGTGATTCAGGCGGTGAAGCAGCTGAAGGATGTGTTTCTGAGCGCCGAGCCGGAGCCGGACTCGCTGGTGCAGAACCTGCTGCGCTATGCCTACAAGGCGCGCCGGGATGGACTGCTTTCGCTCGATGCCGAGGTGGCCAAGATCAAGGACCCGTTTCTGCGCGAGAGCCTGATGTTGGCCATCGATGGCGTAAACTCCGCCGACCTGCGCAAGATGATGGAGTTGCAGCTGGATTATGAGGGCGAGAAGCAAGAACGGATTCCCAAGGTATTTGACGCAGCTGGCGGCTTTGCTCCCACCATCGGCATTATTGGCGCGGTGCTGGGACTGATTCAGGTCATGCAGCACCTGCAGGACATTAATCAAGTGGGCAAAGGCATTGCGGTGGCGTTTGTGGCGACCATTTATGGCGTGGCCTCGGCCAATCTTCTGTTTCTGCCCTGGGCGGGCAAGATCAGGATCAGGATGCGCGAGCGACAGGTGATTCAAGAGATGACGCTGGAGGCGGTGCTCTCGATCCTGGCGGGAATGAATCCGCGAGCGCTCGAGCTGCAACTGAACAGCTACCTGACGGCGACTCCCAGGCGCACAGCGGGCAGGGTTGTGGTGCAATGAGGCGGCGACGGCTTATGGAAGAGCCCAGCAACCACGACCGGTGGCTGGTGTCCTACTCTGACTTCATCACTGTCCTGTTTGCCCTTTTCGTGGTGCTGTTTGCAACGTCCTATCGCGACAGCCAGGCCGTGCGCAACGTTTCCCATGCCATCCACGTGGGCTTTCAGCAGCTGGGAGCGTTCCAGCAGGAACATCCCGATGGCCTGACGGTCAGTTCCACGCTCCAGGCCAGCTCGACAGCTCCGGTCGATTCCACGGTTCAGGTGAAGGCAACCGATGGGCCATTGCCAATCAAGGCTGAGGATCCGACGGTTGCCAAGGACACATTGGCAGCGGGTTCGGCCGTGGACATTGCCGAACTGCGCAGTGAGCTGGAAGCGGCGATCGGCGATGAGATTCGCAATCAAGAAGTGGTGATGCGCGTCACGCCGGAAGGCTTCGTGGTCAGCCTGAAAGACATGGGCTTCTTCAACAGCGGCCAGGCGGTGCTGATGCCGGGGGCTTCCGGCAAGATCCGGCGGATTGCAGCCGTGCTGACGCAGCATGGACTGGATCTTCGCGTCGAGGGCCACTCCGACGACCAGCCGATTCATACGGCACAGTTCCGCTCAAACTGGGAATTATCAACGGCGCGAGCGATGGCGGTGCTGATGCTGCTGGTAGATGAATCCGGCATGGACCCGACCAAGATTTCGGTCGCGGGATACGGGCAATACCGGCCAATTGCCGACAACTCCACGCCGGAAGGCCGGCAGATGAACCGGCGGGTGGACCTGGTGGTGGTGGCGCCAGGGCTTTCTCCGCAGCACGCTCCGTAGCCGAGGCCGGAGCGAAGGGTTCTGGTTCTCGGGCCTGCTTATCAACATATATAGATATATAGGCCTTCGAAACGGCTCTCCCCAGCGCACCGCACCACCAGCCCTGCGGCCATGACCAAACAGTTGTAGCGGGATCCAATCCCCCCGGCTAGAAGATTTCCAACCACGTGCCGATAGTCAAGGGGCGACAAGCGCGATCCCCAACTGCTGCCCTCCAAACTACTTCTGCCTCGTTGCCTTTTCCCAGAGAAAAGACCTCCCGGCACAGGACAGGCGGGGCAAAGAGCGTGGTGAATCGCTCGAATCGAACGCCGGCGGGCGTTGTTCGCCGTCCAGGCTCAGGTCAAGTCCGCCTTGTGCGCGGCCGGTTGTGAAGGGACAGGGCTCATGTTTGCAATTATTGGAATCCTCGTTGTGCTCGGTGCGGTGATGGCCGGCTTCCTGATGGAAAAGGGGCCGGTGCTGGTGTTGCTGCAGCCCTCGGAGTTTGTGATCATTGCGGGTGCGGCCTTGGGCGCAATGGTGGCGGCAAACCCGCTGCGCGTATTGAAGAAGATCTTCAGTGGAGTCCTCGGTATCCTCAAGGGCTCGAAGATGTCCAAGCAGGTCTACCTCGACACGCTGAAGATGATGTTCGCCCTCTTTGTGAAAGCGCGGAAAGAAGGCCTGGTGGGGATTGAAAACGACATTGAGGACCCGGAGAAGAGCCCGCTGTTCAGCAAGTATCCGAGTTTCATGAAAGACCATCATGCGCAGGCCTTTGTGTGCGACACGCTGCGCATGGCCGTTACCGGTGGCGCTACGCCGTTTGATCTGGACCAGATGATGGAACTGGACATGGAGGTCCATCATGCCGGAGAGACCTTGCCGGTGGCGGCATTGAGTTCGACGGCCGATGCATTGCCGGGCATGGGCATTGTGGCTGCGGTGCTGGGAGTTGTGATTACCATGGGCGCTCTGGGCGGGCCGCCGGAAGAGATTGGACACAAGGTAGCAGCAGCGCTGGTAGGAACGTTTCTGGGAATCCTGTTGTGCTACGGAGTTGTGGGCCCGCTGGCTGCCAACATGGCCAAGATTGTGGATGAGGATCATGCTTACTACCACGTTCTGCGCGTGGTGATGCTCTCCTACATTAAGGGGATCTCGCCGATTCTTGCCGTGGAGATGGGACGACGCGCCATTCCGGCGCACGTGCGACCTACCTTTCAGGAGATGGAAAAGTCGTGCCGCGAAAGGGATGATGCCGCGGCGTCCTCACAAGCGGCAGCATAACTGGTCAGAGAAGGGTTGGCAGCGTGGCGGACGCACCGGAAATATTCATCATCAAGCGCAAGGCTCACCACGCAGGGCAGCATGGCGGCGCCTGGAAGGTGGCCTACGCCGACTTTGTCACGGCAATGATGGCACTGTTCATTGTGCTTTGGCTCATGAGCGCAAGCAAGGAAGTGCAAGATGCGGTGGGCGGATACTTCCGAGATCCGCGCGGCTCTTCTCAGTTCGTGGGCAACAACAAGGACGGTTCGGATTTTGTGGCGGTGAAGAAGCAGGATTTGCGGTCGCTGAAAGAAGACATCATCAAGTCCATCCATCACATGGATCCGCAGGACAAGCTTAAGAACCATATTGAAATTACGATCACCGAAGAAGGGCTGCGCATCGAGCTGATGGAATCGGAGAAGGGTACCTTCTTTGAATTGGGAAGCGTGGAGCCAACGCCAGTTCTGAATAATCTGCTGGCCGTGCTCGCCGGACAACTGGGCAAGATCCCCAATAAGATCTCGATCGAAGGACATACCGACTCCCGGCCGTTCTCACAAGTCAAGGTGTACGACAACTGGGATCTGTCAAGCGATCGGGCCAATGCGGCGCGGCGCATCATGCAGTTGCACGGCATTCGGACCAACCAGATATCCCAGGTACGCGGCTTCGCGGATCAGCGGCTGCGCCTGCCCACGAAGCCGGAAGATCCTTCGAATCGCCGAATCTCTTTGATTGTGCAATACCTGGTGCAGAATGCCTCAGAGGTTCCGCTGCCCAAGGACTTGATGCAGTCAATCCACCCGGCGCAGACGCAGGCAATCCACCCGGCGCAGACGCCTGGACCGGCGCAGACGCAGGCGCCGGCCAAAAAATAGCGCGCGATGAAAATATGAGCATGTCAAACGAAGATTATTTGAAGCAGGGATGGCCTGGCGCATGGCGGACCACTCTCTGCAGCCCGGAAGGTATTGATTGACCGAGCCCGTCAGAGAGCGAAGAAGATGAAGCCTAAGTGGCTCTAGGAAATCTTCAGCAGGATCGGTCCGCGGCGGTTCCCCGGAACTACGAGCAACTCGATCAGATGAGCGATGGCGATTTGTTCTGACTCGGATGCGGAGAGGAATTCGACGCCGCAGGTGTTGAGGTCGACGTGGACCACACGCACGGAAAACTCCAGCTTTCTGCCCTGGAACCTTATGGATACCTTGCCACAGGAATCGCGCTCGACCGGTTGCCGCAACTCGAGTTTCATGCCTTCTTTGCTGATTTCGGTACAGCGCCCGGCCAGCGTCGAGTTCTTGACAGTGAAGTCGACGAAGACATCAACCGGAAAACGCGCGCCTCGATACTGGAATCTCTGCATGTTCGTCCTGTCGTCAGCAAGGAGCCTGAGCCCGTAATACTATCGGCCCGTCGCGAAAAAATTAAAGGGCTGATTCTTAAAAAAATAATAGGAGCGAAGTCTTTGTACCAATGACTCGCTCAAGGGAAACATGGATGCTGAAGACCTCTATACGAACCTCTTTGCTCTTTATTCGCCCGATTTAGAATGCCCGGTTAATTTCCACGTTGGTCGGATTTCATCCCCCGTTTGCGTCATTGATTTATGCCGAGAGCACAACGTACTATGAACCAGTTCACGAACTTAACTACTGGAGACTGCTACGATTACCTTCGACGAGCGGAACACCTTACAAAAGGATCAATGCGGCAGGGAGGCCAGCACTGCCGCCGGTCGTAGCATTCTGGTTGCCGAGCAGGACGCCTCGCTGGCGAACTTTCTCAGCCGCGAACTGCGGACCGGTTGGTTCGCAGTGGATCTGGTTCATGACGGCGAGACGGCGCTGGCGGCTCTCGAGCAGGGGCGCCGCTACGATCTGATGATCCTGGATCTGAATCTTCCCAAGCTGGACGGAATTAACCTGTTACAACGCATCCGGCCGCTCAAGCCGCGCCTGCCGATGATGGTATTGACCTCGCGCTGTGGTGTGGAGGACAAGTTGAAGGCGTTCCAGAGCGGGGCGGACGATTTTGTGGCCAAGCCGTTTTCGTTTGTGGAGTTGCAGGCTCGGGTGCATGCGTTGTTGCGGCGCCATTCGGGGTCGATTCCCAACACCTCCCAAGTGGGTGGCCTCACCTTACATCGGGAGGAACGCCGCGTGGAGCGCAATGGACGGCGCATCGATTTGACGCCGCGTGAGTTTGCCATACTTGAATACCTGATGCGCAACGTGGGGCGACCGGTAACCCGCGCAACTCTGTCGGAAGAAGTTTGGAACATTCCTCATGATCCGTCGACAAACATTGTTGACGTTTACATGAAATACGTGCGCGACAAAGTGGACAGGCCCGGTGAACCGAAGCTGACCCACACGATTCGCGGCATCGGGTACGAACTCCGCGAAGCTTAGCGGGAAGCTGCACCGGGTGAGTTCAGGCTCGGGCGGGATGCAAACTGCTTTTGAGGCTGGCCTGGAATCGAGCGACGTTCGAGACAAAAGTTTTCAAAGTTGACAGAATCGCATTGGAAGATCAAGAACGGCATGGATGGTGCACCGGCCGTTCGAAATCGCAAGGGGGTCCGACCCGATGAAACGGAACGGCCGCCTGAAATGAACGCGCCAGCTTGTACCTTGACCACTGCTGGAAGTGGAATAGGATTCCGCAAATGCGTTGCCCTTTGGTTCGTTTTGTCGCTGCCACCACTGACTCGGCCGCTGGACGCGGACAGTTGGGCAGCCGATGTGATTGGCGCACAAGCGCCAACGTCCAGCTCAAGCAAGTTCAAGACCATGCGCAAGGTTGCCAGGAATTGTCTCGTCAATTTGAGGCGATTCAACCGTGTGATTGAATGAGCATGATTTCTCTATTGTCTATTGCTGCCATGGGCCGGCACAACCTGTGGTTATCCCCGAGGTACTTGTGACAGTTATGAATGTTGACAGGCAGGCACAGCAACCGATGGGAACCGCACTCCCCCATTTCGCGCGCTCCGCAGACAAGGTCCCGATCGATGTCTTCATCGTCAGTCCGAATCCGCAGATTCGCCAGGCGTTGCAGGACAAGCTGGGCCTCCCGCGTTGGAACGTGCTCCAGGCAAACAGCGGAGCTGGAGCTCTGGAGTTGCTCTACCAGGGCGGCACCGCAGAGGCCGTGCTGCTGCTGGATCCGATGCTTCCCGACCTGGAGCCGAATGAGTTTCACTCCATTGTCAAAGACCGCTTTCCCAACATGCAGATCGTGATGCTGAACTCGCATACCGGCCAGTTGCTGTTGGGCAGTGCGTCGCCAACTCCGCTGTCGACGTGGCTGATGGATGCGGTCAACCGCGGCGGAGCCATCCAGACCGGCAGCCTGCCCGAGAGGGCCCTGGGCAACTCGCACAACCGGGTCGAGGGCAGAAGTAACCTGCGCGGCATGATTGGCGATTCAGAGCCGATGCAGCGGACCTACTCTCTGGCGCGCATGGTTGCAATGCGTGACACCACGGTGCTGGTGACAGGCGAAAGCGGCACAGGAAAAGACCTGGTAGCGCAGGAGATTCACCAGGTGAGCCCGCGGCGCAAGCAGCCGTTCGTGGTGGTCAATTGCTCGGCCATTCCCGAGTCGCTGCTGGAAGCGGAACTGTTCGGCTACACCAAGGGCTCGTTTACCGGCGCGTTGCAAGCCCGCATCGGGCGGATCCAGGCCGCGCACGGCGGAACGCTTTTCCTGGACGAAATTGGAGACATGCCGACGTCGCTGCAAAGCAAGATGCTGCGATTCCTGGAGCAGGGCGAAGTGCAGCGGCTGGGCGATAACAGCAATCTCAAAGTCGATGTCCGCGTGGTGGCGGCGACCAACGCAGATCTGAAAAAGATGATCACCGAACAGCGCTTTCGCGAGGACCTCTATTACCGGCTCGCCGTATTCCCCATTCACTTGCCGCCATTGCGGGAGAGAATGGGCGACCTGGAGGCGTTGGCGACTGCATTTGCGGCGAAGTTCCATCCCGGCGTTACGCTGGGCCGCCAGGCGCTCCAGATTCTGGCGCAACATAGCTGGCCGGGGAATGTCCGCGAGTTGCGGAATGCGATTGAGCGCGCCACCATTTTGGTCGGCTCTGGCGAGGAAATCAAGCCCGAGCACATCTTTCTTTAAGCATCTGTTCTGTTTCAGGAAAATTGGCCAAGTTTGGCACAGATCGTGCAGGCAAAGTAGGTAAATGTCCCTCAGTTCTCATGCGGCTCCAATAATCAACGCCGCTCCTGACGCTCTGCACAGCCAAGGTCTGTTGGCTGACGCGTTCTCGGAGTTCATCTCCGCGTCTTCGCTTTTGGAGGCGTCGTACCGCGACCTGCAGCGTGAGGTGAGCCAGCTGGGCTTCGAGCTGGCGGAACGCAATCGAGCCCTGACCCAGAGCCTGGCGGAAAACGATCGTATGCGGGCCGCCCTGCAGCAGATCATCGAGTCGATGCCGTGCGGGGTACTGGTGCTTGATACTGCCGAAAATCTGGTGATGATCAATCCGGAAGGGCGCAGGCTGCTGGAGCTTGGAAATGCGCATGTCGACAGCCTGCGCGCGCTTTCCGCCGTCAGCCAGATTGACTTTGAGGCGCTTGTTTCCGAATCGGAAGACCGCCTCGACATCGAGTTGTGCGCGCCTTCGTTCAGCGGCAATCGCTGGCTGGCAATCGGCAACAGGAAGCTGTCTGTGGCCTCCTCGAGCGCGGAAACGGGTAACGGGCGCGCGCCCCTGGAGAGCATCTGGATTCTGCGCGACATTACTGCCAGCAAGCACGCCGAGCAGGAACGCGAGGCCGCGCGCAGCGCAGTGGCGCTCGCCGAGGTGTCCACGACGCTGGCCCACGAAATTAGAAATCCGTTAGCGAGTATGGAATTGTTCGCCGGGCTGATCGCCGACGACCCTGCAAATACCGCCGAATGGGTGTCCCATCTGCGTGCCGGCATTCGCCTGCTCTCCGGCACGGTCAATAATGTGCTGAGCATTCATGGCGGTAGCAACCCGCATCTGGCTGCGGTGGACCTGACAGGCTGCGTGCGCAGCGGTGTGGAATTTGTGCGACCCATCGCCGACCAGGCCGGAGTCGCGCTTTGCTTTCTGGGAGACGAGGGCAGCCTGACGATTCAGGGCAATGAGAACCTGCTTCGGCAGATTGTGCTCAACCTGATCTGTAACGCGATTCGCCACACGCCTGCCGACGGAAGGATTGCGGTAACGACCAAGGCTCTCTCGGACCAGTCGGGCAGGCGCGCCCTGGTTGAGGTCACCGATACGGGCTCTGGTATTCCTCCTTATCTGCTTGAGCGCGTGTTTGAAACGGGCTTCAGTGCGAACGGCGATACGCCCGGACTGGGGCTGGCTGTGTGCAAGCGGCTCATGACGGCCCACGGCGGAGAGATCCGTGTCTCCAGCCGCGTGGATTTTGGCAGTACTTTTCAATTGGAGTTTCCAGCCTTATGACAAGCGAAGCGGCATCCTCGGTAATGGTGGTCGACGATGAGCCTGGCATCCGCACTGCCTTGCGTGCGAATTTTCTCCGCCACGGCTGGCGAGTTGAGACAGCGTCGAGCGTGCGCGAGGCGATTCGTACTCTGGAAGGACGCGAGTTTGACCTGGTGGTCACCGACATTCGCATGCCCGACGGTACCGGCATGGAGGTAATGCGCGCGGCCCGTCAGTCGTGCCCCGGCGCGGCTGTCATCTTGCTTACCGCGTATGGCTCGGTGCCGGATGCGGTGCGCGCCATGCGCGATGGTGCGCTCGATTATCTGACCAAGCCCATCTCGTTTGACCAATTGCAGGCTACCGTTGCACAGGTGATGCACCGGGCGGCTCGCGTGCCGGCCGGGGAGGCCGCTCCGGCCGGAGACATTGTGGGACGCGCCCCGTTGTTGATGCGCGCAATCCAGCGTGCGCGAGCCGCCGCGAGCACGGGTGCCGACGTGCTGATTGAGGCCGAAAGCGGCACGGGCAAAGAATTGCTGGCGCGGTTTATTCATGAGTCCAGCGATCGCAGCCGCAAGCCTTTTGTTGCCGTCAACTGCGCGGCTGTTCCGGAAGCGCTGCTGGAGAGCGAGTTGTTCGGGCATGGGCGAGGAGCGTTTACCGGAGCCGTGGGAGCCAAGCCGGGCAAGTTTGAGCTGGCAGACGGCGGAACCATTTTGCTCGATGAGATTGGCGAAATGCCTTTGCATCTGCAGCCGAAATTATTGCGCGCCTTGCAGGAGCGCGAGTTTGAGCGGCTGGGCGAATCGCGGCCGGTACGTGTGGACATTCGCGTGATTGCAACCACCAATGTTTCGCTCTCGGCAATGGTTGAGCGCGGGCAGTTTCGTGGCGACCTTTACTACCGGCTGAATGTAATTCCGCTTTCGCTGCCGCCGTTGCGTGAGCGCCGCGAAGACATTCCCGTCCTGGCCGAGCATTTCGCGGCGAAGTTTGCCGCGCAGCTGCGCTCGCCCGCACCACGCCTGCATCCGGAGTTCCTGGATCGGCTGCAATCGCAGAACTGGCCTGGAAACGTACGCGAACTGGCCAACTTCATGCGCCGGGTCCTGACCTTGAGCGGAACGCTCGACATCGATGCGGGATGCTTTGAGATGGAGTTCGACGGCGCGCAGCGTTCACCGCTGGGAGTACAAATGCCGACCCCTGCCGTTCTTGCCGGAGTACCGATCCGCGAGGTTGAAAAGATGCATCTGGAGAGCACGCTGGCGCTGACCGATGGCAACAGGACGCATGCAGCGGAGATGCTGGGCATCAGCCTGCGCACGCTGCGCAACAAGATTCGTGAATATGGTCTTCCGCCCAGGAGGTATGCTTAGCATGGCTACACCACCCTCTTCGATTGATGTGTTGCAAGGGTATCTCAAGGTCGTTGCCGATCGGCAGCAGCTGGTCGCATCGAACATGGCGAATGTCGATACGCCGGGATACCACACCAAGGATATCGATTTTCATTCTGCAATGCGGCGTGTCATGAGCACGGACGGCGAAGCGCAGTTTGAGCCGGCTTCCTTTGAATTGCAGGGGACACCGGAGCGCCCTGACGGAAACAACGTAGACATCGACCGGGAAAGTCTGCTGTTATCGCAGACGCAATTGCAATTTCAGTTGGGCGTGCAGTTAGTGAAGGGTCAGTTCAGCGATCTGCTCGCCGCGATCAAGGAGGGAAGTTAGTCATGGGAATATTCGACATGATGCAGATCAGTGCGTCGGCACTGTCGGCGGAAAGACAGCGCGCCGAAGTGATCTCGGCTAACCTGGCCAACGCCGAGACGACGCATACGGATCAAGGCGGCCCGTATGTGCGCAAGGAAGTGGTCTTCAGCGCCACCAGCGGGTCGATGTTTCACTCGGCGTTGAGCAGCGCGGGTGGCCTTTCACAGGTGCCGGCGGGCGCCGTGCGGCTGGTGAATGTGGTGGACGATCAGACGCCAGCCGTCGAGCGATATGAGCCCGGGAGCCCGGATGCGGATGCGTCCGGATATGTGGCTTATCCGGCGATCAACCCGGTAAATGAAATGGTCGACCTGATGGGATCAATGCGCTCTTATCAATTGAATGCTTCGGCAATCACCGCCGAAAAATCCATGATCCAGCAATCGATAGGGATCTTGAAATCCTCATAACTCCGGAGCGGAATCATGAGTCAAGTCAACTTAGGTGCAATCCCCAATTCGTACCTGCCTGAACCTTCCGCGCTGGACGGCGGAAGCGGCGCTGACAGCGGAGGCCTCGATTTTGGAGCCGTGCTGAAAAACGCCATCAGCAGCGTGGACCAGGCCAACTCCAGCGCCGGTGCACAGGTCAACAGCCTGCTGCAAGGCGCAAACAATGATATGTCCAGCGTGATGATCGCGGTGGAGAAGGCCGAAGTTTCGTTCCAACTGATGATGCAAGTGCGCAACAAAATTGTGAACGCATATCAAGACATTGAAAAAATGCAGTTTTAGGACTGAGACGTTATGGCGGGAATGAATGACCAGATCGCGAAGGCAAAAAAGTTCTGGGCCGGCCGGGACACCAGCCAGAAGAGATTTCTTCTGGCCGGTGCCGGGGCCACAGTGCTGTTGCTGGTGCTGTTTTCACGGCTGATTGGAACACCGGACTATCAGACTTTGTCTGCGGGGCTTGAGCCCTCCGCAGCGCAGAAACTGACCGGGCAGCTCGATGCCCAGGGCATTCCTCACCAAACCAGCGCAGATGGAAAGACGATCAGCGTGCCGGCAAACAAGCTCGATGCGGCACGCATGGCGATCGCTTCGGTGGGAACGCCGGGAGCCGGACGCGCGGGCTTTGAACTGTTCGACAAGATGTCGTGGGGGCAGACCGAGTTCGATCAGAAGGTGACCTATCAACGCGCTCTCGAAGGCGAGCTGGAACGATCGATTGAAACGCTCAGCGAGGTAGCCAGCGCGCGCGTGCATCTGGTAATGGCGACCGACTCGGTCTTCATTGATCGGCAGCGTGGCGCCAAAGCTTCAGTGATTCTAAAGCTGCGCGGCAATGGCCTCTCCAAGCAAGCCGTGATGGCGATTTCCCGGATGGTCGCCGGGGCCGTGGATTCACTGCAGCCGGAAGATGTTTCAATTATTGACGCTGATTCTGCGCGGTCTCTGGGACTGGGCCACGACGGACAGACGGACGGCGAGGGGCTGGAGGTGAGCCTGGCGCAACGGCTCATCGCAACGCTCGAGCCAGTGGTTGGTGTGGACAAAATCCGCGCCACAGTAAACATTGATCAGGACCAGAGCACGACCGAACAAAGCCAGGAAGAATACGATCCGGCGGTGAGCGCGCTGCTGAGCGATCAGAAGTCGCAGGAGCAGGCGGGCAACGTGCCAGCGACGACGGGTGTGCCCGGCACCAGCAGCAACATTCCTTCCCCCCAGAAGAAGATCACTGCGCCGGACACGTCGCAGAGTTCGATGACCGACAACGCGCAATACGGCGTGAACAAGGTGATGACCCGACGGATGACACCGGCTGGGCGGATTCAGCGCATCAGCGCTGCGATTCTGGTGGACGACGCGACGGCGAAAACCGTGCAGGGCGGTAAGGTCACTTACACCAAGCACAAGCGGTCGCAGGAAGAGTTGAACAAGATTCAGCAACTTGCCCAGGCCGTGATCGGCTTCGACGCCAAGCGCGGCGATACGCTGACCGTCGAGGACATGTCCTTCGATACATCCGCCCTGGATGCGGACTTGCCGGCGCCGAACGCGATTCAAAAACTGGGTAAAGACTTTTCCGCTTACTCCTCCCTGCTGCGGCCTGCGTCCCTGTTGGCGCTCTTCCTGATGGCGTATCTGTTTGTTGTGCGCCCGATACAGAAGCACGCGTTGGCGCCTAGCCCGGCTGCGCAGCCGGCACTTGCCTCAGGGGCAGGCGCTGGGCCTGGAAATGGGTTGGGCCCGGGGCTGGGCACTGCGCCGGGATTGGAATCATTCGCCTTAAATGCGCCTGAGCTCGGCAGCACCAACCAACGGGCAACGCAGCTGAAAGACCAAACCATTGAACTGATCAAACAGAAGCCTGCCAACACGACCCGCGCTGTACAGGCCTGGTTGCGCGAGGAGCCCTCATGAGTACCACTGAAACCATTCCTCTCAGCGGCACGCGCAAGGCGGCCATCCTCCTTTCTCTGCTTGGAGACGAGCCGGCAGCGATGATCCTTCGCAATCTTCCCGATGAAGACCTGGAGCGGGTTACCGATGAGGTGGCAAATCTGCCGTACGTTCCCTTCGATGTGACTTTGCAGGTTCTTGAAGAATTTCAGCAGATGATGATGGCGCAGGATTTCATCGCCGTGGGCGGCCAGGATGTGGCCACGCGCCTGCTGATCAAGGCGTTTGGCGAGAGCGGCGCCAAGACCATGGTGCAACGGCTGATGCGCGCCGACGAGATGAACGCCCTGCGCGTGGATTCGCTGAAGAAAGCGGACCCCAAGAAGCTGGCCCGCTTCCTCGTGGGGGAGCACTCGCAGACCAAGGCACTGGTGCTTGGACATCTTGATGCCAAGCAGGCTTCGGCGCTGCTCATGAAGCTGGAGCCGGAGGTGCGTGCTGATTGTGTGCGGCGGCTTGCCAACCTGGGGCAGTTTTCTCCCGACGTGGCGGCAAAGGTTTCTTCGGTACTCAATCGACGCTTGCGTGCTGTGGGCGATCAGAGCAAGACAGCCGGCGCAGGCTTCAGAGACGTTGCCGATCTGATGAATCGCCTGGATCCGGGAGCGGCGCGGGAGATTCTGGAGAATATTGAGAAGGAAGAACCAAAGCTGGCGATCAGCATTCGCGACCAGATGTTCACGTTCGACGATTTCCTGGAAGTGCCGGAGACTGACCTGCGCGAGCTGATGAACTCAGTGGACAAGAAGACCTTGATGGTGGCGATGAAGGGAGCGACAGAGGAGCTGCGGAGCCATTTCTATCGCACCATGTCTTCGCGCGCGGTGGACATGATGAAGGAAGACTCCGACGCGATGGGCCCGGTGCGTAACAAGGACGTAATGAAGGCGCAGACGGAGATTGTGGCCATCGCACGCAAGCTTGAGTCGGAAGGCAAAATCGCACTGAAGAGCGAGGGCGACGATGAGTACGTATTCTAGCGTGGAGTTCAGCAGCATATTTCCGATACCGGTCAAGTCACTCGAGTACCGCGACATGGGAGTCGGCGCGACTTCCAGCGGAGAACTCCACCCGGGGCTTGAAGATAAGGCTGCGCGGGAAGAAGCTGAGCGCAAGAAGACGGCTGCGGCTTCAGAGGCCGACCTGGCGGAGAGAATCAAGCGCGAGCGCGCTGATGCAGTTCAACAGACCGAGCTCAGAATGCGTCAGGAGTTTGATCATAGGCTCGCGGCGGCGCACGCACCCATCGTTGCGGCCGTGGCTGCATTCAACGAGCAGCGGACTGAGTATTTCGCGCGCGCTGAGGCAGAGATTGTTCAGCTGGCGTTGGCCATTGCAGCAAAGATTCTGCATCGCGAAGCCCAAGTGGACCCGATGCTTGTGGCGTCGCTGGTGAGGATTGCGGTGGAGCGGTTGCGGGAAGGATCGAGCGTTACGGTCCGCGTAGGCCGTGGAAAAGCCGAGCGCTGGAAAGAGTATTTCTCATCCCAGGCGATGGTTGCGCGTGTTGAGGTGGTGGAGGGCGCGGACCTGAGCGATCACGATTGCCTGCTCGAAACCGAGCTCGGCGTCGCCAACTTCGGGTTGGACACGCAGTTGAAGGAAGTGGAGCAGGGCTTCTTTGATCTGCTGGCATTAAAGCCGGTGAACCGGTGAGTCGATCAGTTCTGGCACCCTACTTTCAGGCATTGAAAGCGGGCTCAACGCTACGCTGGCGAGGCCGGATCAATCAGGTTGTGGGAAATCTGATTGAGTCCGAAGGCCCGTTCGGTTTCGTTGGCGAGTCGTGCGAGATTGTCGGTGACGGCGGCAAAAGCTATTCCGGAGAGATTGTCGGATTTCGCGGATCGACAATGTTGTCCATGGCAGCGGATCATCCGCAAGGCATTCGACTCGGCGATCAAATCATCACCTGGGGCGCGCGTCCTTCGATTCGCGTTGGTCCGGAACTGTTGGGCCGCGTGATTGATCCGGCGGGCAATCCGCTGGATGGCCGAGGCGACTATCGCGCCACCCATGCCGTGATCATCGATGGCTCCGCGCCGTTGCCGCTCGACCGGGTTCCGATCCGCGAGCCGCTGGGCTGCGGCATCCATGCAATCGATGGCTTTCTCACTTGCGGTCGCGGACAGCGCATTGGCGTTTTTGGAGGAAGCGGCGTCGGCAAAAGTACACTGATCGGCATGATGGCGCGCGGGACCAGCGCCGAGATGACAGTGTTGGCGCTGGTGGGCGAACGCGGCCGCGAAGTGGGCGAGTTCCTTGAAGTGCTGGGCGAAGAAGGTCTACGGCGCTCGGTGGTGGTCGTCTCCACTTCCGATCAATCCCCGCTTCTGCGCATTCGTGCCGCGCTTGCAGCTACAGCGTTGGCCGAATACTTTGCCAGCCTGGGCAAGAATGTTTTGCTCATTGCCGATTCGCTTACGCGTTTTGCCATGGCGCAGCGCGAAATTGGCCTGGCTGCCGGCGAACCGCCCACAGCCAAAGGCTATACACCCTCAGTGCTGAACATGCTGGCGAGGCTTGTGGAACGGGCGGGAAATTTCTCTCAAGGCAGCATCACCGCGTTCTACACCGTGCTGATGGAGGGCGACGATCAGCAGGATCCAGTGGTCGATACGGTTCGATCACTGCTGGATGGGCACGTGATTCTGGACAGAAGTCTTGCCATGCGCGGGCATTACCCGCCCATTTCGATTCTTGAGAGTCTCAGCCGTCTGATGTCGAGCATGGTTTCAAAGGAACATTTGGCAAAGGCCAGTGCACTGCGGCTTTCTATGGCGGCCTATGCACGCTCAGAAGACCTGATCCGCATCGGCGCCTATCAAAAGGGTACCGATCCAATTCTAGATAATGCAGTAAATATTCTTCCCGCGCTCAATACCTTTCTCCAGCAGCGACCGGACGTGCTCGACAAGTATGGGGATATTGTTGGGCAACTGATGGCTTTACCGGGCTGACCATGCCTTTCCGATTTCCACTTGCGGCAGTGCTGCTGGTTCGAGAGAATGCGGAGCTCCGCGAGGAGCGAGCCCTGCAAAAAATTCAGCACGAAATGGCCCAGGTTTCGCGACAGATTGAAGAGCTGGATGCGGATATTGCCAACGCGCATGCGACACGCAATCAGGCCATGCTGGAGCCAATTCCCGCTTTTCAACTGCACTCACTTTTGCTGCGGGTGGAAAATGCCGCGAAAAGGAAGAAGCCCTTGCTGGAGCGCATGCAGGTTTTGCTTGAAGATCGGAATCGGCAGATGAAAGTGTACCAGGCCGCGCGCCGCGATCATGAAACACTGACGGACATGCTCGAAAAGCAGCGCGAGTCGTATGAGCAGGAGCAGACGCGCAAGGCGCAAAAGCTTCTGGATGATATTTATGTAGCTCGCCGTCAGCGCAATTAGGCAGCCTGGTAGGCAGCCTTTGCCTACCAGGCACGGCAAGGATTGCCCGATTGCCCAATTGCCCCGCTCAACGATCAAATCGCTAATCCACAAGCCACTTGAAATGAATTAGTTACGGATGCTTGCCGGCGACTCGACGGAATCCATTGCTGGCGATGAACGTGCTTTAACTCAGGACATGCGCATCCATTCATCCGTGGCAAGCCCAGCCTTGCCCACCTCTCCCCAAGCACTGGCCAAGTCGTCCGGGGACTCGTTCCTGTCGATTCTCACCAGCGCATCGGAGGAGCAGAAATCGGGCGCGACGGGGACGGATACGGATCCGCATGCAGATCGACGGGGCGCAGAGGCCGACTCCTCGAACGAGCAGAGTGACACCGCGCCGACCTCGCGCGCACTTGAGGGCGGGACCCGCAGCAACGGACCGGGTCAGCACATGGTTCAGAAGAACGATTCCGCAGTCGCGAGCGCGAAGGGGCAAGGCGCCCTGGCAGCAAGCAATGGGTCCCGCGCGGTTGTGCCCGGGGCGCATCCAGCCGCGTCGGCCGATGAGACCAAGGACGCTTCCGCTTCCGCTGTGCGCGCTTTTGATTCTTCCGCCATGGCACAGGCATCGGTCGAGGCTCAGGCAAGTATGAGCAGTTTTCAGGGCGCGCTTGCGAGCTTATCCGCTTGGCAGGTCTCTCCTGATGGGCAGCCAGGCGTTCGAGTGAAGAATCAATTCGACCCGATGGCCGGCGGTGGGATTTCAGCCCAGGCCAAAAACCCGGCGGAGGGAACGGGATCGAGCCCCGTTGCGGCGGGAGGACCTTGGCGACTGGTCAATGGGATGGACGGCACCATCCGTTCCGCAGCAGCGTTCGATCCGACGCTCGAGTCCGCGGCTAAGCCCGGCTCCGCAGGCGACAAAGTTCAACCGCTGTTTGCCAGCGTTCCAGATTCCTCAACCGTGAATGGGACCGGTGTGCAGTCGTCGGGTTCGTCACCAACGACCCCGTCCGGCATCGCGGTTCCCAAAGAGTTCGCGGCTGTGGCGCCGGCCGGGGTCCTGGGAACTTCGCTGGTCCCCTTTGCTGCTCCTTTGGGAGCGGACGCCTCGCTGAATTCCGCCACCAACGCCAGCAGGGGCGCAGACCCCGGGCAGGCGGGCCCGTTAGACAGCACCCTCTCTCAGCAAGCAGACAGTTCCTGGAGTGGTTTCGGATCGATGGAAAGATCTGCGGACCGCGCCGGTGAGCCTTCCTTAGCCGTGAACGAGGATCTTCAGTCGGCTCAGCCTGGCCTCGAATCCCGGTCGGATCTTCTGGGGCCAGAAATGAAGTCGGGGCCAGGGAAACAATCGACCTCAGCGGCGAACCCGATCTTGTCGAACGCACCGGCCGCATCAGCCAGCAAATCGACCGACGCTTTGGCGAGCCTTGCTGGAACAAAAGCGGCAGCCGCGGGGATTGAGCCGCTGGCACTTCCCACCGTTCCAGCGCTGGCGGCAGTCCAAAGTAGTAGTCAGTCCGTGGTCAACGGTGGGGCGAAGTCCTTGTCCGACGCCGGGGGCGCCAAGAACACAACCGCTGCGAACACCACGGATGCAACTTCGGGCAACGCAACGGGGAGCGGGAGCGGTCCTGTCGATGGCTCATCGCACAATGCGCAGGGCAACGGCCAGCCGGTCCAGGACGCCTCAGCCACCCCGCCGCAGACATCGGGCACAGTGGCCAGCGCCGTGGCGCAGGTGCAAACGCAGGTGCCTGTTGCGCAAATCGCCTCGGCGCCTGCCGCCAGCACCCACCGCTCGCAGGACGGAAGTGATGTTCCATCGGGGTTCGCCGGGCAACAGGCGGCGAGCGGCACGGTTCATGAGGAAGGCAGTGAGCCGGTAGCGACATCGAGCATCAACACAGCGAGACTGATGCAATCGATGGGTGAATCGGAGATGCGCGTTGGCATACACTCCAGTGAGTTTGGAGACATTTCGATTCGCACCTCGGTTTCGCAACAGCAAATGGTCGCGCAGATTTCGCTCGATCACAGCGATCTCAGCCAGGCGATTGCGGCCCATGTTTCGACGGTGCAGGCAAAGCTTGGTGAGGATTACGGCATTCACGCTTCGATCGAGGTGCACAACCTGGGCTCGGGGCTTGCCAACGATCCGGGGCAATCATCTCCACGGGAGCAGAGCGATTTTCGACGATCCGCACGGCCACAGATCGGATTGCCTGGCGCGGAGGAAAGCAGCAGCGTACAGTTCGCAGCGGTCGCGAGCCTCAGTAGCGGAAATCGATTGGACATCAGAGCTTGAAGCAGCAACATGCAGAGAGGAACTAGAAATGAACATCCAGGGATTTAACCCGGCGATCACGGCGCCAGTCTTGGGGCAAACCGCCCACTCGCCCGCAACGGCGCGCTCCGCAGCCACGCCGCGCACCGCGTCCACCACAAGCAGCAGCTCCAGTAGTTCGTCGGGGACATCGGGCACCTCGGCGGCCAGTCTTCAGGACACATTCCTGAACCTGCTGGTGACGGAGTTGCAGAACCAGGATCCCACGGCTCCGGTTGATCCCACGCAGATGGTGGGCCAGCTGGTGTCACTGAATCAGTTGGACCAGCTGATTTCCATCAACTCGACGCTCTCCAGCCTGGCGACGCCTCCTTCAACCACGCCAACCACGCCAACTACGCCAACCACGCCGGATGCGGCGCAGGCTGCATTGCGCGCGAGCAGCGCGCCGGCAGTCACATCAACCAACGCGAATGCGGCCGCTGAGGCTGCGGCGCTCACTCAATTTCAAACCATGAATCCCGGAACTTCGGGTGCGAGTTCGCCGGCCAATTTGTATGGCAATATGACGGCACCGACCCGGAACTCAACCACAAACTACTAGGAGGTAGTCACATGGGCACTTTTGCGATTCCACTCTCTGGGCTGCAAGCGTCGTCAGACGCGCTGTCCGTTATTTCAAACAACCTGGCGAACCTCAACACGGACGGCTACAAGGATCAGTCGCTGACCTTCGGGGACATTTTTGCCAACCTGCAGGGAACTTCCGGCAACGGCGACCCTATGCAGATTGGCGGCGGTGTACAGGTCCAGAATACGGTGAGCAACTTCACAAATGGCAGCCTTGATGCAACGGGGCAAGCGTCGAATATGGCTCTGCAGGGCAATGGCTTTTTTGTGGTGAGCAACAACGGTCAGCTGAATTACACCCGCGACGGCGACTTCTCAGTGAATCCGGCCGGACAGCTTGTGGACGCGAGCGGCAACCTGGTGATGGGATTCCCGGCGAGCGCGTCCGGACAGATCACGGCTGGCGGCGCTCTTTCTCCGATCACAGTGAACGGAACAGAAGCGATTGCCGCGCAGGAGTCGACGACTTTCTCGACCACAACGAATCTGCAGGCCGGTTCCGCGCCGGGAACGACCTTCACGACGCCGCTCGCAGTGACGGATTCGCTGGGCGAGACGCAGAACCTGAGCATCACCTATACCGCCAGCGCCACGCCCAACACCTGGAACTACTCCATCACGCTGCCGGCTTCGGCGGTGGGAGGCACGGGCGCTGCAATACCGGTGACTTCCGGGACGATGAACTTTAGCACGTCTGGAGCTCTGGTATCGACAACCTCTGGCGGAGGAGCAGTCGTTCCTGTTTCGGCTACCGGCGCGGGCAGCTCGATTACCGGCATCAACATTGCCAACCTGGCAGATGGAGCCAAGCCCTTGACCCTGACCTGGGATTTGAACAACTCGACCGGTAGCCCGACGATTACCCAGCAGGACGAGGCGAGCGCGACCACCGCATCAAACGTGGATGGGTTCGGGGCAGGCACCCTGAGTTCGTTCTCCGTTCTCTCGAACGGTGTGGTGGAGGGAACATTCAGCAACAACCAGACCCTGGCTCTCGGCCAGGTTGCGGTTGGGAATTTTGCCAATCCCGAAGGACTGACGCAGACCAACGGCGGCGACTTTCTGGCAACCACTGCTTCCGGAGCGGCGGTGCTTGGAGTCGCAGGAGCGGGCGGCAACGGCACCATCACCGGTGGATCGGTGGAGCTATCCAACGTGAATCTTTCCGACGAATTCTCGAACATGATTGTGGCCCAGCAGAACTACGAAGCCAACGCCAAGGCTTTGACGACGCTGGACCAGGTTTCGCAGGCAACAATCCAGCTGATCTCCTAGCTGAACAAGGAAAGAATGAAGCGGTTAAGGAACGATTAGAAATACCCGCCAGGTGGATGTCGCGCCTGGCGGGTAGCATTCCGTCGCAGTTGTTTCTCATGGCTATCTCACCAGCCAAGGGAGAGCCGCATCGACGCCTATCTCCCACAAATACCGATAAATAAATAAGATAGTGCCGCATCGGACCAGCTCCGCCCTGGGGTGCGTGGGGCGCGAGATTGCGGCCCTTCAATTGCTTTGACTCTGTTGCAATCGCTCAACTCATCATGCAATAGAACCCAGCGCCGGAAGTTCGGCCTTGGGGATGGCTGCATCGGCAAGAGCTGAGCGAGAGAGGGTCCCATGAGCACCGCACCTCAGAATCTAGAGCCAAATCCCGATGAATCGCCCCGCTTCGCCCCGATGGAGGGGGGGAACGATCCACTGGATAGCATGCCATGGTTGCCCTGCACGCTCAGCCTCGATCTACCGGTGGTCGGGTTCACCATCGGCGACCTTCTCACGCTTACCAAGGGCTCGATTGTGGAGACCTCCTGCCACCACACGAGCGATGTACCGCTGCGAGTGAATCAACTGCTGATTGGCTGGACTGAGTTTGAAGTGGTCGGTGACCGGCTGGCCGTGCGGATTACGGATCAAGCATGACCGACGATAAGAACAAAAAGCAGCGTGCCCCGTTTCAACTTCCCCGTGAGCGGCTGGCTTTTCTTCGCCAGGCGCCAGCCGAGCGACCTCTGAAGTTGCCCGAGCAGGCAGTGGCGCCACTGCCGAGGATCGACTTGCCACCGCTGCCGCCTGAGCTATTCAAAAGGCTTGAGGATTCGCCGATTCCCCAAGCCCCGGAAATTCGGGAATTGCCTCCGAGCGCATTTCATCGAGCGTTGCGTGAATGCGAAAAGAACCTGGCGGTGGAAACCGCAAAGCCACCTTCTGTGGCTGCGCGCCGGGACCTGTGGGTCGGCGTGAAGCAACTGCGCGTGCTCGGCAGCCTGGCCCGAACGTGGTCATGGTTGCAATCGAAATCTGTATACTCGTCGACCAAGCGTCTTCGGCTCGCCGAGACGGTTTCTCTCGGGGAGAAGCGATTTGTAGCCATTGTCAGCGTGGAGAATCGTGAGTACCTGATTGGCGGAGCTCCCTCCGGCGTGTCGCTGCTGGCGCAGTGGGGCAAAAACGGGGAAGCCGAGGACCAGCGGCGAGCTGCGCTCGGCGCCGGAGGACACTCCCTATGAGCCGTTCCGGCGCCTTCCCGATCATCGCGCTGCTTGCGCTGCTCTCGATTGCCGCGCCTCGGGCTGCCTTTGCAGTCCGGGCAAATCCCCCGGCTCAGTCTGCTTCGCAGTCCGACGATGGATTCAGCCAGCTCCCTCTCGCCTCGCCTAGCTCTCCGGGCGGCAAGGTTACCGGCTGGCCGGCGTGGCTTGACAACTCCACGCCGGCTTCAACCCTGTCGCCTGGCGGCAAAAGCAACTCCATAAGCGTTCCCGGGCTACCGGGTGAATCGGTGCCGTGGTCGATCATTGTTCTGCTCACCACGCTCACGCTGATTCCATCCATCCTTATATGTATGACGCCGTTTGCGCGGCTGCTGATTGTCTTCCATTTTTTGCGCCAGGCACTGGGATTGCAGACAACGCCCTCCAATCAGATACTGATCGGACTATCGCTGATTCTGACTTTCTTTCTCATGGAGCCGGTGGCGAACAATATCTACCAGTCCGCGATTATCCCCATGCAGGCTGGCCAAATCACTGCAATTCAGGCGGTGGGCCGCGCCGAGGGTCCGATGCGCCAGTTCATGTCGCACTATGTGCGCGAGAAGGACGTGGCCATGTTTATCGAGATTGCCAAAGAGCCACGGCCTCAGTCGATCAACGATGTATCGATGCGCGTGATCCTGCCGGCTTATATCTTGTCCGAGTTGAAAGCAGGATTTCAGATCGGCGCCGTGCTCTTTCTTCCTTTCATGATTGTGGATATGGTGGTGGCGTCGATCACCACTTCAGTCGGCATGCTGCAACTGCCGCCGGTGGTGATTTCGACTCCGCTCAAGCTGCTGCTGTTCCTGATGGTCGATGGATGGCACCTGTTAGTCGGATCTTTGATGAGGAGCTTTAGCTGACGCTATGGAAGTCGATCAGGTCATAGTACTGGGGAGAACCATGTTGCAGGAGGTGTTGATCCTGGTCGGCCCGATTCTGGCTGTCGCGATCACTGTCAGCCTGACGGTGAACGTGCTTCAGACTCTCACTTCCCTGCAGGACAACACCATCTCGACCGTGAGCCGGCTGCTGATTACCGGAGGCGCGATCTTCCTGATGATGCCTTGGATGTGGCGTCATCTTGTCAATTACACGCTGGTTACGCTTTCTGACTTTCACGAGTACCTGCGATGATCGGATTCCCTCTGCTCTCCCTCATCAGCGGGCTTATGACCATCGGCATTCGTCTGAGCGGACTAATGCTTTTTGCGCCTTTCTTTGGCGGCGCAGTGATCCCAGCGCGCATCAAGGCCGGCCTGGTGCTGGCGCTTACCGTGCTCATGTACCCTGCCGTGGGCAGGAACATCGGTACTTACTCGCTGACGGATTGGCCGCTGATGATCGGCACCGAGTTTCTGATCGGAATTGGCATGGGCGTGGCAACCAATATTGTGTTCGAAGCGACGATGCTCGCCGGACAGGTGATCGGCATTCAGATGGGCTACTCCCTGGTCAACATTCTCGATCCGACGACGCAGGTCGACACCACAGTGATTCCTGTCTTTTACCAGACCATGGTGATGATGCTGTTTCTGCGCATGGATGTTCTCTACTGGTTGCTGCGCGCGGTGGGCAACAGCTTTCTTTATCTGCCACCGGGAACGACCCATTTGAGTGGCCTGTTCACCGAGTCTGTGGTGAAGATGGGCGGGCAAATGTTCGGCCTGGGAATCCAGATCGCGGCGCCGGTATTATCGGCAACACTGGTGACCGACATTCTTCTCGGCCTGCTGGGCAAAGCATCTCCCACCATGCCGTTGATGGTCCTTGGTCCGGCAATCAAGAGCATTTTGGGCATCACAATTTTGATCGCGACTCTCAAGTATTGGCCGGATCTTTTCCATCACCTGTTTCAGGACTCGCTTCAAGACGGCGAACACTTACTCCACCTGGCTCGATGAGACATAATGGCTGACTCAAGCAAAACAGAACAGGCAACACCGCGACAGCGGCAGAGGGCTCGGGAGCGAGGGCAGGTCACGCGCTCGCGCGAGCTGACGAGCGCCTTGTCGATGTTCGCCGTTGCTGGCGTGCTGGCCCTTATCACCAGAGCGGGCGCGAGCCATTGGACAGACTTCTACCGCGAAACACTGGAACTTTCAGAATCTCAATCGATCGAAACCAACGGTCCTTTGCTGTTCTGGACCAGCATTGAGGCATTGCGCTGGGTGGTGCCGATTCAACTGGCGGCGCTGTTTGTTTCCCTGGCGGTTGGGTTTGCGCAAGGCGGATTCGTCTTTGCGCCGGAAGCGTTGTCATTCAAGTTCGAACGGCTGAGCCCGGTGAACAAGCTGCAGCAGATGTTCTCCCCCACGGGGCTCAGTACGATTCTCAAAACGCTTCTTCCCTTCTCTGCCATTGTCTGGATTGGCTGGGATTGCCTGCATAGTTATTGGGGCCAGATTCTCAGCAGCGGCTATGCCGAGCCACGTCAGTTCGCGGGTCTTGTAGGCTCGATGCTGCTTGAGGTGTTGTGGAAGTCCGGCCTGGTACTGCTGGTTTGGGCCGGCGCAGATTATCTGCTGCTGTGGCTCAAGAGCGAAGGCGATTTGAAGATGAGCCGCCAGGATATTCGCGATGAAATCAAGAGCACGGAAGGCAATCCTGCGAGCAAGGCCAGAATTCGCAGAATCCAGCGGCAGTCGCGCCGCAAGCAGATGCTCAAGGGCACGGAAACGGCCACAGTGGTGGTGACCAACCCGACGCACTTTGCCGTAGCGTTGCAATTTGAGCTCAGCATGGCGGCGCCGGTAGTGGTGGCCAAGGGGCTTGACCTGCTGGCATTGAAGATCAGGGAGATCGCAGTCGATCGCGGTATCCCGATCATGGAGAACAGGGAACTGGCGCGGGCGCTTTATAAGAGCGTCGAAGTCGGCGATTCGATTCCGGCAGCGCTTTACCAGGCGGTTGCGGAGATTCTGGTGCTGGTGTTCAAGGCCCAGGAAGAAGTGAAGCGCCGCGATGCGCAACGCAAAGCAGCATACAACTCACCAGGAAACGCGAGAGCGAATTGAAAAAGAAACCGGGACTGATAACTTCGATCCGCGCATCGTCCGAGTGGTTCATCCCAACCGGCGCTGTGGCGCTGGTGTTTGTGATGCTGGTGCCGCTACCGAGCTTTGTGCTGGACCTTTTGCTCACGCTGAGCATTACTGCCTCTGTGCTGGTTCTACTGACGGCGATTCAGATCTTGCGGCCAGTACAGTTTTCCGTATTCCCAAGCCTCATCCTGTTGCTCACGCTGATGCGCCTGTCACTCGATCTGGCCAGCACGCGGCGCATTCTGCTGCATGGTAACGAGGGCGCCACGGCCGCCGGAAAAGTCATTGAAGCCTTCGGGCAGTTCGTAGTGGGCGGCAACTACATTGTGGGCTTCGTCATCTTCGTCGCATTGATCGCCATTCAGTATCTTGTCGTGAGCCACGGCGCGGTGCGCACGGCGGAAGTAACGGCGCGCTTTACGCTGGACGCGATGCCCGGCAAGCAGATGGCGATCGATTCGGATTTGAATACCGGGCTCATCAATGCGGACCAGGCACGGCAACGGCGCGAGGCCGTAGCGCGCGAGGCGGAGTTCTGCGGATCAATGGACGGTGCGGCCCGCTTCAGTCAGCGCGATTCACTGGCCACCATTCTGATTCTCGCCATCAATATCATCGCCGGATTCCTGATTGGTGTGTTTCAAATGGGTATTCCATTCCAGGAAGCCCTCAAGACGTATACGATCCTCACGGTTGGCAATGGACTGGTGTCGATCATTCCGTCGCTGCTGGTTTCCGTCGCTGGCGGCATCGTGGTCACGCGAGCCGGTTCTGATTTTTCACTGGGCGCGGACATTGAGAAGCAGATGTTCAGGACGGCGCGCCCGCTCTGGATTGTGGGCGGCGTGCTGCTTGCGCTGGCCATGATTCCAGGCATGCCGAAGATTTCATTTATCGCACTGGGCGGCCTCATGATGTTTGCCGCGTGGAAGATGAAGCCCAGCCCGGCCGAGGCGCTGGCCACTGCGAAAGGTGCGGCGGCGGCGGCCAAGACCGGAACAACGGGAACGCCGGCGGTGGATCCGATGGACGCCGTGCTGAAACTGGACGAACTGATGCTGGAAGTGGGCATTGGACTGGTACCGCTGGTCGACGCCAAACAGGGCGGACAGTTGCTGGCGCGGGTGAAATCGTTGCGCAAGAATCTTGCCCAGCAGCTAGGATTTCTTGTCCCTTCGATTCATATTACCGACAACTTGTCTCTCAAGGAACGGGAGTATGTGATCTATCTTCGCGGAGTCGAAATCGGGCGCTGGGAGATGAAGCGCGACCGGCTGCTGGCCGTGAATTCGAATCCGAAGCCGAACGATATTCAAGGACAGGAAACGCGTGAGCCGGCATTCAATTCGCCGGCCAAGTGGATTGCTCCGGAACTGCAGGCGCAAGCAATCAGCGCCGGATATGCGGTCGTCGACCATACTTCTGTGCTGGCCGCGCACCTTGCCGAACTGGTCAAGCAGAATGCGAACGACCTGCTGACGCGCCATGAAACCAAGCGCCTGATTGACCGGCTCGCTGACTCACACCCGAAGCTGATTGAAGAGCTGATGCCCAAGCTGATGAGCCTGGGAGAGGTCCAGAAAGTATTGCAGCAGCTGTTGCGGGAACAGGTTTCGATTCGCGACCTGGGCACGATTCTCGAAGCGCTGGTGGAGACCGCCTCGACCAACAAGAACCCGATTATTCTGGTCGAAGCTGCGCGCCATTCGCTGGGGCGCGCCTTGATTCATCCACTACTGAACGATCGCGGCCAGTTGAAAGTGGTCACGCTGGACAGTTCGATCGAGGAGGAGTGCCTGCGCGGCTCGTCCCATCAGCTGCATCAGACCTCCAACGGTGCAATTCAGGTTTCCGTGGCGCACCGGGTGCTGAACGGCTTGCGCGCCATGCTGGGTGACCAGGTGACCATGGCGCCGCCGGTCCTGCTTTGTTCATCTCCGGGAAGGTTCTATCTGAAGCGGCTCCTGGAGCCGCTGATTCCCAAGATCGTAGTAATTTCGCCGTCGGAAATTCCCCCGGCGATTCAAGTGCAATCGCTGGGTTCGGTGCGATGAGAGCGTTCGCAATTGATTTGCGTAGTGAGAGGTAGAAATGATTCAAGCAGAAGTGGCCTACAAGACAGGCGCAGAGGATATAGAGGTTCGCAATGAACTTGTGATGCAGGAGCTGTCGCAGGTTTACTACATTGCGGCACGCATTCGGGAGCGTCTTCCGCAGCACGTTGAGCTGGAGGACCTGGTGAATGCCGGTGTAATTGGTCTTCTTGAGGCCAGCCGTAACTTCGACAGCTCAAAGAATTCGCAGTTCAAGGGGTTTGCCAAGTTTCGCATTCGCGGCGCGATTCTCGACAGTCTTCGCGAATCCGATTGGGGGTCCCGTTCGCTGCGCAGGCGTGGCCGCGAGATCTCTGATGCAACGGCGCGGCTTGAGGCCAAGCTGGGACGCCGCCCCGTTGAGGCGGAGATTGCCGAAGAGATGCAGTTGCCGCCTGAGCATCTGCAAAAAATCATTGCCCAGATTGACGGACTTCATCTGGCCGGACAGGAAGCGGCTGTCTCGAACGATCGCAGCAGCCTGATGGATGTGATTGAATCGGCACCCAGCGTGGACGATCCTGATCCGTTCGATCTCTGCCTGCAGGGCGAGGTACAGGCACACCTGGCAGAGGCAATCTCCAAGCTGAGCGAGCGGGAGCAGTTGATTTTGTCTCTCTATTACCGTGAAGAGCTGACGATGAAGGAAATTTCCGAAGTCGTGGGCGTGGCGCTCTCGCGCGTGTCACAGATTCGCCAGGCAACGATGAAGAAGCTCAGAGAGTCGCTTGCGCACCTCGAACAGCGGCCATCCGCAGCTGTTGCAACGGCAGGAGGAAAAGCATGAGCGGGCACTCTCAAAAGAGAAATGCGGCATCCTTCAACGCCAGGAAGAAGGCTGCCCCGAGGAACACGCCTGACAAGCAGCGTTCTGTTCATGCGTGTGATTTTCGATCGGCGGGAAGGCTGTCGAACGAGAACGCGCGCGCGCTGACCGCGATTCACGAGATTTTTGCCCGTCAAGTGGCCACCGCGCTGGACGCATATCTGGGCACGGGGCTCGCCATCAAGCTGCAAGCGCTTGAACAGCTCCCGATCAAGGATCACATCGCCGCGCTGCCTCCGCTGAGCTACGTTGTGCCGTTTTCACTGAGCACCACGCCGAGCACGATGATATTGGAATGCGACGTCGATCTTGTGTTTCCCATGATCGAGCTGCTGCTGGGTGGTTCGGGCACGTCGGTGAGCGATGTACGTGAGCTATCCGAAATCGAAGAAGAGATCATGCAGGATTTGACCTCACTGATTGCGCGCCAGGCAGAAAGCGCCTGGCACCTGCCGCACATGTCGCTGGTGGCGAATCGGCGCGTCAAGCCTTCCATGCTGGCGCAGTATTGTCCGCCCAGCGATAAAGTAACGTTGGCGAAGTTCGAGGTCGAAATTGCCGGGATCACCGGAACATTTCAGCTCGCCTGCCCAAGTGCGTTCGTGGCGGTTTTGATTGCTCAGATCAAGCTGGACCAGCCGCAAAGGAAGGGCGGGCTGCGCTTCTTCCCGACGCCCAGCATTCGTGAACGCATTCTTGATTGCGACGTGACTGTGGAAGCCGGCGTACCGCGCATGAAGGTTACCGTGCGCGACCTGATCGCGCTCGAACCGGGATGTGTTTTGAAGCTGCGGGCGCCGGTGCGCACTCCCGGAATGTTGACCGTGGAAGGAATGGAGCTCTTTGAGGCGACGCCGGTAAGGAACGGCTCGCAAAAGGCGGCGCAACTGGTGCGCAGAGTGCAGACAACAAGCTGGGGGAGAAAGTAAGTCTTATGGAGATTCAAACAAATCAACGAGCCGCACGGGCATTTGCCGGGGGTTTTGCCGCCTCTCTTGCCGAGTCGCTTACGCGGGCGGCCGGCGCTCAGTGGACGCTTGAAGTGCTGGAAGGTCCGGACCTTTCCACGCAGCAGGGACAGGCGATCCACTATCGGATTACGCTTGAAGGCGAATTACGCGGTTCCTTGTTCGTGGAGATTGTCGAACTCGATGCACGTGAGCTGGCATCGAAGATAACCGGCGCGCCGGTGCCAGCTTTTGGCGATCAACATGCGGAGGCCCTGGAGAAGGCGCTTTCGTCGGCGATGGCGGCGATGGCGGCTTCCTCCAATCAATACGGCGCCTTTACCTGCGCAGTCGAACGAGTCACGGGGCTGGCGTTTGGCGGTATGCTGCTAGTGCCTCTAACTGCCTCTGAAGCCGAACAGCCGGGCATGCCGGTGACTCTCTACTTCGACGGACAACTGCTGTCGGAGTTGGTCGTTCATGCACCCGTTGAGGTTGCGGCTGAAGACCAGAAGTCTTTTGTGGATCCGCTGAATCTTGGCCTGGTCATGGACGTCGAGCTGAGCGTGTCATTGCGCTTCGGGCAGCGTCAACTCCCATTGCATGAAGTGCTGGAACTGGGAAGCGGGTCCGTGATTGAGCTCGATCGCCAAGTCGACGACCCGGTTGAATTACTGCTGGATGGAAAGGTGATTGCCCGTGGAGAAGCCGTGATTGTTGACGGCAATTACGGCTTGCGGGTGACAGAGATTCCACAACCGATTGCGTCCCACTTCGTTCGTTGATCCACGAGGAAAGAGCCCCGATGAAAACGTTAATTGAATCGTTACGCACAGCGGTAGGCCGCGAATGGAAAAATATGCATTCGGTGTGCGCGTTGCCTAGCTGCCGGCACACGATGCTGATCAGAAGCGTGCCTCAAAGGCGGGTCGGCATGCAGATGGGCCAGCTTTGGTACTGCAGCGTCGACTGCTTCCGGGAGGCTGCGCGGATGCGTTTGGCAGAACTGTCTGACGAGCGGGTTGTCGAGATGCCGCATCGTCCGCGGCTTTCGATCGGGCTGGTGATGGTGTCGAAGGATTACTTGACCGGTGAGCAGCTGCGCTCGGCAGGGGCGCAATGCCAGTTGAGCGGCGAAGATTTGGAGACTGGCCTGCTGCGCATGGGCCTGGTAACGGAATGGCAACTGGCATCGGCACGAGCGACGCAGTGGGGTTGCCCCGTACTGAAGCAGGATCGGCCGGCTCAGCCGGTAGTGGCCGAGATTCCCACTGCGCTGCTCAAAGCCTATTCCGCGGTGCCGTTGCATTATTCGGTTTCTACGAAGCGATTGCTGCTCGGTTTTGTGAATCGGGTTGAGCACACGCTGCTGCATGGGCTGGAGCAGATGCTGGAGTGCAAGGCCGAGGCGTGCTTTGTGACTCCAACAGAATTCGCGATGCAGATGCGGCGCATGACCGCCGCACCGGATTGCGAGGAGATGACCTTCGAAGAGTCGATGACGCCAGGACAGATGGCGAATTCTCTGAGTGGAATGGCGGTCGAAGTTGCGGCGAGAGAGGCGAGCTTTGTACTCTGCCGAGACTATATTTGGACAAGGCTCGTAGGCAAAACTCGCCGGGTGAATTTACTCTTTCGAGTCCGCCACGAGGCCGAACCGGAAAAAGTTGGAAATTTCTTGTTCCGGGAGCAGAACATTGCGTCCTGGGGGTAGACGAATCTGCTGGAGTTGCCGATAGCTGTTCAAGAGGTGACCTAGTGAAAAAAAAGACCGTTCGCCGCGCCGAGCCGGGCGGCAATACCCTGCTAGCAGACTCCCTGCCCTTGGAGGTTGAGCTTGCCCAGGATTTGCCCGCCGTGCCGGTATTACCGGAGACACTGTTGCGCCTCGACCTTGAAGTTCAGGAGTCGAGCGTGGATCTGGGTGCGGTAACGCAGGTGGTGTTGAACGACCTGGGCGCAACGGTACAGATTTTTCGACTGGCTGGGCGGGAGTATGGCAACGGCCAAGGCCGCCCGACGCGCATTGAAGACTGCATCTCCGTCCTTGGCGTATCGGCGTGCATGGAGGCGATCTCGTTGGAAACCATCGCACACGATTATCGCTACAAGGCGGTTACGGCAACATGGGCGCACTCCCAGGAGATTGCCCGGTATGCGAAGGTGGTTGCCGAACGGATGCCGGAGGCGAATCCCGACGAGGCTTACCTGGTAGGCCTGTTTCACTCCATTGCATTGCTGCCACCGGTGCTTGGATGGTATGGAAGCCAAGGCAAAACCATCGATCTTGCCAGTGCGGGATTCCGGATTGCCAAACAGTGGGCGCTTCCTCGCTTTGCAATCGAGTACTTCGATGACACGCGCCATGATCAGAGCGCCTCGCCCTGGGCGGAGATTCTGAACATGGCCCATCGCTTCGCCAACAAGTCCTCCATTCCCTGTCCGCTGGAACACAGGTTTCGGCCTCAGCTGTATCGAGCTGTCTAGAACGGACATTCTCCCTTCCCCGCAAGTATGGGATTGCTACGGCGGGGCTCGATTGGTCGAGTCGCTCCTGTGGGGGTCCTGTTGCTGACAACCTACGCCGCAGTTCAGCTGGCAGGCGATCCGGGCGCGTCCCCTCTTCGAGCGTAGAAGAGCTGATCTTCTCCAAAAGACACGCCATGCGCCGAAGATCAAATTTGGGCTTTCATCTCCGCCATGAATGGCGGAGATTTCATCGGACGAAAGCAGACAAACAGCCAATTTCATTTTTGGGCGGACGCGGGCGGTGTCTCGGCCGCCTCGGATTGCTTTCGCATGAGAAAACGATGCGGACTCTTCGGGGCTCAAGACATTCTAGGTGCCAGTTCTCATTCTTTCCTCATCGATTCCTTAAATTTCAAGCCGTAGAAGCAGATTTTTGGGCAAAGTTTGCCTATCCGGATGGCACGCGTAATGCAGTGTCTTATGGCAGAGGCTCCCCTTATGGACAGTGGATACTATGCCGCGTGCACAGCGCTGGCTGCGCGGACGCAGGCATTGGATACGATAGCCAACAACCTGGCCAACGCAAGTACGCCCGGCTATCGAGCGCAGCGCAGCGTGTTCAGCGCGGTGCTTGCCGAGACCGGCGATCAGGTGCAGACCCCGCTGAACCGGGCGATGAATAACTACGGAATCATGAGCGGAACAACTCTGGACCGCACCGAGGGCGCTATGGAAAAAACGGGCAACGATCTAGACGTAGCCATTCAGGGTACGGGCTTCTTTGTGATCAAAACCCCCACGGGCACAATGTATACGCGCAACGGCGGCTTTCAAGTTTCTGCATCCGGCCAGTTGGTCACTCCCACCGGCGATCTGGTAGAGGGTGAAAGAGGACCGATTGCGATGCTGCCCGGTCCGGTTTCGATCAGCGCCGACGGAACCATCTCGTCGAATGGCGCCGTGGCGGGCAAGCTGAAGCTGGTGGATTTTGCGCCGGGCACGGACCTGAAGAGCGTGGGTGGCACCTATTATTCTGCGGCAGAAAAAGACGCGACGCCTGCCGTCGGCTCCACGGTTGTGCAGGGGGCGCTTGAGAACTCGAATGTCAATCCCGTCTCCAGCATGGTGGAACTGATTACGGCGCAACGCGCGGCCGAGATGATGCAGCGCGCGCTTTCCATGTTCAATTCCGAGATGGACAAAACCGCTTCGCAAGATCTTCCCAAGGTTAGTTAAAGGAGTTCGACCATGTTTCACGCTCTCTACACGGCGGCCAGTGGAATGACCGCACAGCAAGTCAATCTTGATACGATTGCCAACAACCTTGCCAACTCCAGCACGTCAGGGTACCAGGCACGGCGCGTGCAATTCACTGATCTGCTTTATCAGAATGAAGTGATGCCGGGCGCTGCGGCCACCCAGCAGACTACGGTTGCCTCCGGCCTGCAGATTGGCCTGGGCACGATGCCTGGAAACACCGAGATCATTCAGTTGCAGGGTGACTTGAGCAGCACTGGCAACCCAATGGATTTTGCCATTCAGGGCACCGGCTTCTTCCAGGTTCTGATGCCCAACAATCAGATTGGATACACCCGCGCGGGGTCGTTTCAACCGGATGCGCAGGGCGTGCTGGTGACGGCGAACGGGAATCCGCTGCAACCGGCGATTACGATTCCGCCGAACGCCACCAATGTGACGGTGGGAAGCGACGGAACCGTGAGTGTGACGCTTCCCGGACAGACCCAGGCGCAGCAGGTGGGGACGATTCAGCTGGCCAGCTTCTCCAACCCCGGCGGCCTGAATGCGATCGGCAACAACATCTATCTGCAGACCACGGCATCCGGCAATCCGGTCACCGGCGTGCCCGGCGGACCGGACGGGCTGGGCACCATTCAACAGGGCATGCTGGAGCAGGCAAACGTGAACATCGTGGATGAATTCGTCAACATGATTCTGGCCCAGCGCTCATATGAATCGAATTCGCGCGTCGTAAAGGCAGCGGACGAGATGCTGCAAGGTTTGAATCAGCTGGCACAGTAAAACGGTAACTCTATGAAAAGAACCTCGTCAATTTCGGCAATTGCACTCTTCGCCACGATGGCTTCGGCAGCCACGCCAGGGACGGTTCGCGCTCCCATTACCACGGCACAGATTGCGGCCGCAATCAGCGGAGCGGGCATGGCGATCACGGCCGAGCAGGTGACGCTGCTCACCGATGTTACGGCGGCGAGCAGTTCGCCTGAGCTCAAAGTGGAATCGATTGAGCCATGGGGCGATCATCGCATGAAGGTGCGCCTTGATTGCGGGTCCGGCCAGGAGTGCATGCCGTTTTTCGTTGCTGTCCGCTGCGCACAGCAACTTGCTGCCGAGCCGGGCACCGCTGCCATGAATCACTCTCCGGCGGCAACAGCTCCTGCACGAATAGATCCGAAATCAATCCTTATGCATGCCGGTGCGCCGGCGACGCTCTTTCTTGAAGGAGGCCGGGTGCATATCCGGCTGGCAGTGGTTTGCCTGGAGAATGGAGCTCTCGGTCAGACAATTAAGGTATCCAGCAAGGATCACCGGCAAACCTACGTAGGAAAAGTAGTCGATGGGGAAGTTCTGAGGGCCAGTTTGTGAAGAAACCATGGATGAACATGCTCACTTGGCAGCAGCTTCCGGCTGTGCTGCTGCTGGCCATTGCAGCGGCTCCGATATCGGCGGCCACGCCGGACAAGAAGTCGAAGACCGATCCCGCGCAGCTGCGTGCCGACTACCTCGCGCGCCTTGCCGAGCACGGTTCGCAGGGTGACGCCCAGAAGACGGTGGGCAGTCTCTGGTCGGCGGGGGGCAACACCCTGGGTGACCTTTCCGTTGACTACAAGGCGCAGAAGCTGAACGACACAATCGTGATTGTGGCCTCGGTGCAGACGACTGCGGCGCAGAGCGGCACCTCGAACTATCAGCGGACAGTTACCACCGCTTCCGGAATTACCGGCCTCGCCGGAGCGATCAACACAACGGGATTGAACCCGCTGTTCAATGCCAATTCCGCGACGCAGTTGCAGGGCCAGGGGGCGACCGGCTCAAACACCACGTTTCAGACCAGCCTTACCGGGCGCGTGATTGCCGTTCTGCCCAGCGGCAACCTCGTTGTGGAAGCGCAACGCAACATCTTCATGAACAATCAGCACGAAGATGTGACGGTGCGCGGAGTCGCTCGGCCGGGTGATATTGGACCCAACAACACCATCGCGTCAGCGTCGCTGAGCGACCTTGAGATTGAGATGAAGGGCAAGGGCATTATTGCCGACGCCACACGGCCGCTCAACCCGATCACCAAAGCGCTGCTGTGGCTCATAGGATTCTGATAGCGATGAAGTTTCGATTTCAAAATTCGAAAGCTGGACTCAAGTCCGTGGGCCATTGCGGGCTTGCGCTGTGCCTGGCTGCGTCCGGCATCGCGCCTTCAGCTTTTGCTGTGGACACCAATCGCGTGGTACTGGTCAGGGACATTACTTCCGTTCAAGGCGTCCGCGATAACCTGCTGGTCGGCTACGGACTGGTGGTTGGACTGCGGGGCACTGGCGACACGCAGCAGACCATTTTTACCGTGCAGACACTGGCCAATGCAATGCAGAAGATGGGCGTGCTGATCACTCCGGGTACGGTGGTGGTTAAGAATGTGGCGGCCGTTTTTGTTACCGCTTCCCTGCCACCGTTTGCGCGGCCCGGCGCCAAGCTTGACGTAACGGTTGGCTCCATTGGCGATGCGCGCAGCCTGGACGGCGGAGTATTGCTGATGAGCGCGCTGCATGGGCCGGATGGACAGGTTTACGCGGAAGCGCAAGGGCCGCTGGTGCTGGGCGGATACTCGGCGGGCAACGGCGCCAATCGCAAGGAAGTGAACGCAGCCAACACGGGGACTATTCCTGATGGCGCCATCATTGAGCGCGACACGGCGGTAGACCTGAGCAGCTTCAAGACGGTTTCGCTGCTTCTGCACAATCCTGATTTCACCACGGCCACAGACATTGCGGCTGCGGTGAACGGCGAGTTTCACAGGACAGTGGCAACGGCTCTTGACAGCCGGCGGGTGGACATCGACGTGGCCGACGCCTCTGCCCAGTCGGTGCCGATGCTGATTGCGCGGGTACAGAACCTGTCGCTCAAGGTGCATACCCCTGCCAAGATCATCATTAACGAGAGAACCGGCACAATTGTCATGGGCGGCAACGTCAAGCTGTCCCCCGTTTCCGTGATTCACGGCAGCCTTTCGATTGAGGTAGTGACGACCTATACGGCGGTGCAGCCGGGGTTTGTCAACGCGCCGCAGTCAGGCCCTTATACGAACGGGCAGTCCGGAGTGGCTGGCGGGCAACCGGTCCTTCCTCAGCCGGTGCTGGTGCCGCAGACCACAGTCAACGTAAACGACGGGCCGGCGCAGTCCATGCGGCTGGATGAGGGCGCCAATGTGGACGAGCTGGTGGACGGTCTGCACGCGATCGGCACCACGGCACGCGATGTGATCGCTATTCTGCAGGCCATCAAGGCCGAGGGCGGGATGCAAGCCGATCTGGAGGTCCAGTAAATGGGAACGGTATCCCCCTTAGGCTCGCTGAGCGCGCAAAGCAGTGCGCTCGAATCGCGGGAAGACCTGATGATGAAGCAGCTCCAGTCGCCTAAGGCGACCAGCGATGACGCCAAGATCGAGAAAGGCTCGCGGGAGTTTGAGGCGATTCTGATGGGAAGCTGGCTCAAGCAGGCCGAGGAGTCGTTTGCCACCGTGCCGGGCGCGGATGAGGACGACGACCCCGGAAAAGGGCAGATGATGAGCCTGGGTGTACAGCAGCTGGCTACGTCGATGGCGGCCTCAGGAGGAATCGGAATCGGGAAAATGATCGCCAAAGCCATGCATGCAAACGCCGACAAAGCCAATGCGCAGGCCACCTCGCCCGTAAAGGAGGCGGGAACGGCCGGAAAACCGTAAAAGAATGGCGGTTTGGACTAAAATCAAAGGTAGAAAATGCCGATAGAGGGTACAGTCCAAATTGAGGAGGCGGGATGAGAATCGATAACTTCAATTCATCGCCCAATGAGCTCTCAAGCCAGCTGAGTTCGCAGCCCGTAAGCAAGCAATCCGGAGCGCAGGCCACCCCAGCCGGCTCCGAAGACCGGGCGACGCTAACGTCTGATTCAACATCGCTCAATTCCCTGCTGAGCACGGCAATGAGCACACCCGAGGTGCGTCAAGGTACGGTCGATAGCCTGCGGGAAGCCGTGAACAACGGGACATATGAACTTGACCCGAGCAAGATCGCTGCGTCGATGGTGAACGAATTCGCCTGAGCACGCCAGTGATTCAGCTGCCCTGTGAATGGCCTTCACGGAAAGTGCGCAGAATGACAGCTACGACTGTTCAAGATCGAAAGGACAATGCCGCAGAGTATCTCGAGCTGTTGCGATCTTTGGCTGGTGAGATGGAAAGGGCCATCGAGGCCATTACGCACAACGCACTGTCTGACCTGGAAGAGAGCGTTTCCAACCAGCAGACAATAAGCGCCCGGCTGTTGGTTCTGGCGGGGGCATTATCCGGGCCCCTGAAGTCCAATCCAGTCAGATCCAATCGAGTCGCGTCAAGTCCGGCGCGATCTGCAAGCAACATTGACGCGGACATGATCGAGCAGGTTCTGGTGGCCAACGAATCGCTGCAGAAGCTGAACCGCCGCTACGCAGCGCTGCTCGAGCACTCCAGCCGCTCGGTGGCTCTGATGTCTTCGCTTTTCAGTTCACTGCAAGGCCAATTCAAGGAGGCTTCTGGCCCCAGGTTGAAACATCAGACCTGGTCCTGCCAGATGTAAACAGTATGGGCGGTTTGAATTCGGCGCTGTCGATCGCTATAAGCGGGCTGAACGCGTCTCAGGGCGCGCTGAGCGCGACCAGCAACAACATTGCCAACGTGAATACGCCGGGATATACCCGCGAGGAAGCTGTGCAGGTCGAAAGCCCGGAGAGCGATCAGGGCGGTCAGATCAGCGGCGGCGGTGTTCAGTTGGAGGGCCTGCAGAGCATTCGCAACGAACTTTTGAATTTGCAGATCAACCAGCAGACCTCACTGCAGGGGGCGGCCAATACGGAGAGCTCAAGCCTCGGCCAGGTGCAGACGCTCTTCAATCCAACTGGGACCGACATTGCCAGTACCCTGTCGAGCTTTTCCAGCAGCCTGGTCGAGCTTTCCGGCAATGCGACCAGTACCTCTGCACAGCAGGCAGTTCTCTCTGCCGGGCAAAATCTTGCCACCGCCTTCAACACGACTGCCAGCGGGCTGACCAGCGCACAGACGGCCGCCAGCGAGCAGGTGCCGGAGACGCTGTCTCAGATCAATTCTCTGACCGCGCAGATTGCTCAATTGAACGGGCAGTTGTCGCAAGTACCGACGATCGATGATGGTGGCACCACGCAGGACCAGCTGGATCAAGCGGTGCAGCAATTGGCCGGGCTCACCAACATTTCCGTTACGCAAACCAACAACGGAGAGACCATTACGACGGGGAGTGGGACGGCGCTGGTCGAAGGCAGCCAGAGCTTCAACCTCGAGAGTGCGCCAGGCACGAACGGGCAGGCAGTGGTTGAGGATTCGAATGGGGACAATATTACCTCTTCGATCACCGGTGGCACCCTGGGAGGATCGCTCGCGATTGCCAACCAGACGATTCCCGGATTTTTGACCCAGCTGAATACGCTGGCCAGCCAGTTTGCCACGGCGTTCAATTCAGCCCAGGCCGCGGGTACCGACTCGAACGGCAACACGGGCGCAGCATTCTTTACCGGTACCACGGACCCCAACGGCGCGGCTGCCGGCATCAGCGTGGCTCTCACCAGCCCTTCGCAAGTCGCGATCAGTTCCGATGGAGCGACGGGGGGAAACGGGAATGTCGCCAATCTTTCTGCGGCGCTGACCAATGATCTGCCTTCGGGCCAATCCGCGTCAGGCGCATTCGCGAGTATCCTCTTCAATGTAGGCACCGCAGCCTCAAACGCCAACACTCAATCGACTGCGATTGGCGACAACCTGACCCAGCTCACCAATCAGCAGGGGTCGGTCTCCTCCGTCAGTATCGATGAAGAGACCACCAACCTGCTCCGTTTCCAGACCGCCTATGAAGCCGCATCGCGCATTGTGAGCACGGTGCAAGTTCTCGATAACGCAGCACTCGACATGGGATCCAGTACGAGCTTCTGACTGATATGCGCATTGACCCAAACATCACTCCGAATATTCTCGCCGACCTGCAGCAAAGCCAGGTGTCTCTCAACACGGCGCTGCAGCAGGTGTCCACTGGCTTGAGCGTCAATAACCCGTCGGACAATCCAACGGCCGCCGCTGAGATGGTCCAGAACTCGATCGAGAGCGCCGACGTGGACCAGTTCACGCAAAATGTCAGTTCGGCGCTCTCCACGGTGCAGACAGCAAGTTCGGTTTTGAGTTCCGTGGTGACCTCTCTGACTTCGGCTGTGTCTGCCGGGATCGAAGCAGGCAACGGCACCAGCTCCACGTCTGACTTGCAGTCTCTGGCCGCTCAGGTCCAGGGGATTCTGAACAGCGTGGTGAACTCTGCCAACACTTCGGTAAGCGGTTCTTTCCTGTTTGGCGGGACGAGCACGACGACGCCCTATACCGCGGATGCGTCATCGCCCACCGGCTTTACCTACAACGGCAACAACGATACAAACTCCGTGGCCGTCGGCGACCAGACCAGCGTGCAGGTGAACCTGCCCGGCAGCCAGATTTTTTCCTCATCGAGCAACAACGTCATTGGAGCCTTAAGTTCTCTGGTGACCGCACTCCAGTCCGGGAACACGGCGGCCATTCAAACATCGACGAATGCGGTCAGCTCCGCCCTGCACTTCGTCGGCCAGCAGCAGGTTTTCTACGGCAATGCCGAAACCCAGTTGAATTCTCAGGAAACGTTCCTCCAGCAGGACACGGTGTCGCTGACGTCACAGGCATCCGGCTTGATCGGCGTGAACGAAGCGACGGCGGCAACCGATCTGAGTCAAGCGGAGACGGATAACAGCGCGGCTTTGGCTGCGGTCGCGAAGGTGCTCCCCAACAACCTGCTCAATTTCCTATCACCGCCTCAATAATCCAGCATATGCAAAGCCTGCATGAGAACAAAAACCGGCATTGAGGCGAGCCTCAATGCCGGTTTTTGTTTGTCGAATGGCAGTTTCAAAAATGGCGCCCGAATGCGCGCTGAAGTTAGGCCGACCAGCTGGAAGCGGTGCGCTCAGAGAGTGCCGGTGAGGAGCTTGCATAATTGGGCGTCTCTGTCCACGCCGGAGTCTTGGCGGCAGGGAAGGAATCACCGTGCTCAAGCCCCTGCCAGATCCCGCGAATCTTGAGAACCTCTGCCATCTGCTGTTCGAAGATTTCGGGACTACGTTTCAGCTGCGCCTCCATCAATTTGGCGCGCAGCGCCCGGTAGAAGACGATGAGCCGATCTGCAAGCTCGCCGCCGCTGCCCTGATTGACCCAATCCTCAAGGTAGGCCACCACCAGAAAAGCGTGATTCACTTCCAGGGTTCTCTTACCCAGATCGCAGTCGCGCTCAGCATCGGCGGCGCGCCGCAAGTCGCCAGCCAGCGTGTCGTAAAGCGCCACCAGCAAGCCAAAGCCGCTTGCGCCTCCGATTGCCGTCTTCCGATAGGCCATTTCTGTTGGACTCATGTTCGTCTCCGGTTAGCTGCTTGAAGATGAGGTGTTGATGCCCAGTTCCGCATCCACATCCTTGATTTGGCCCGGCAACTGCTGCAGTGCAATTTCCGCGCTGCTGAATTCGCTTTGCAGTTGAGCTCTGAGCGGAGCGATGATGTTGGACTGAAAATTCGTGATGTCGGTCTGGAGGGACGAGGTCTCAGTGGCGTTGCTCTGCAGATCGACCGTGAAGGCGCCATCGGCGGGATTGATAAAACTCTGCAACTGGGTGTCCAGAGTGCCGGCGAATCCGTTGAGCGAGGTTCCCTGGAAAAAATTCTGCACCTGGCTGAAGTTATTCTGCAATGCACTCGTCAGCGTAGAGCTGTTCACGGCGAGTGTGCCATCGGTGTTGACCGTGATGCCCATCGCGGCCAGGCTCATGGCCGAAGCGCTCGATCCAGTTCCTGTTGTGGACGTAAAGTCCAAAGAACCGAGTAGATCGCTCTGTAATGTCTGCACAACGGGGTCCTGCGCCAGAGCGCCTTGTCCAGTTCCCGCAGTATCGCTAAACTCCGTATTCAGTTGCCCGATCAGTGTGTTGTAGTCGGTGACAAACTGGTTGATGGCCGTGGATGCGGTGGAAGTATTCGGCGCGACGTCGACGCTTACGGTGCCAGTGCTTGCCAGATTGAGCGTAACGCCAGCAATTGCCCCGGTCACTGTATTCGAAGCGCTTGAAATGTCGATGCCGTTCACTGTGAGCGAGGCATTGAGGCCGGTCGCTCCTGAGGTAAATCCAAGACCTCCGCCAGAGGAGGAGACCGTGAAGTTGCCTGCGCTCCCGCTGGTGTCGCTAACGAGTGCCAGCCGCGAGCCGGACGCGTCAGTGACGATACTGGCGGTGACACCGGCTCCGGCGCTGTTGATTGCATTCTCAAGATCTGTGAGCGTATTAACGCCGTTGCCGGTGGTGATGGTGGTGGCCGTTCCGCTGGCCGGCGTGATGGTGATGGTTTCGGCGGGGAGGTCCGTGGTGGCACTGGCTACCGCGCTCGAAGCGAAAGAGGCCGTGCTGGCGAGGTTACCCACAACCACCGTGTTGTCACCGGTGGCGCTTCCCGTCGCCGCAGACGCCGTGAGGATGCCAGTGTTCGATGAGGTTGCCGTGACGCTGGCGAAGGAGCCGGTAAGGCTGTTGAGTGACTTCATATCGTTGTCGAGGTTCGTGGCCGCGGTCTCGATCGTATTCAGGTCGCTCGTCTGAGTGGCCAGGGTGGACTGCTGCGATTCCCAGGTGTCTTCCGGCGCTTCAGCAGCGGATACTGCCGCATTCACGGCTGCGGTCACATCGATCCCTGGTGTGGAGGCGCCGGTTGCCGCTTGCAGAATTTCGCTCAGATCGATTGCCGAGGCGGGGTCGGAGGCGGACAAAAGGGAACTTAATCCGGAAAGTGAGCTGCTCATAGGCTTTGCCGTTTCCTTTCGACGAAGCGGTTGGCTTGCGCTCGCTTCTGGTTGACATCGATTCTAACCGCATAACTCTATCGGCATATGAAGCTCGTTCGTTCAGGTGGCGAAAAAGAAAAAGCGGTGACACCCGAAGGCGTCACCGCTCAAGAGAGAGTGCATCAGTGACATGTTACTGGAGGAGCTTGAGAACGTTCTGCTCCGCACTGCTCGACTGCGACAGGGCATCGAAGCCGGTCTGCTCCAGGATGTTGAATTGTGTGAGGTTGGATGTCACGGTAGCGATATCGGCGTTCTGCACGTTGTTCTGGGCGCTGGTCAGGTTCTGCACCTCAGTGTTTTCGACACCCGAATCGGCAGTGAGCTGGTTGATGGAGGCGCCGATGTTGCCGCGCTGTGCTGCGATGCTGCTGATGGCGGCGGTAACCGCCGTCAACGCGGTCTGTGCGGACGCGGTGGTGCTGAGGTTGTTGGTATTTAGAAGCAATGAAGTGGACGACAGGGCGTTGATGGCAGTGGTCGTATTGGTGAAGCCGGTACCGCTGCCGTCCGAGGTGAACACATCCGTGCTGCCACCCGTGACCGCTGTCGGTTGGAAGGTGCCAGCGCCCAGGACCGCATCAGAGGTATTGACCGTGAGCGAATCGCCCGCCGTAGTAGTGGCAATAACGAGCTTACCAGCTTCGGCACCGGTGCCGATGGAGGCGTTGGTGCCAGCGCTCAGCGTGCCTGCTGTGACAGCGTTGGTGATCGCAGTCTGAAGGTCGGCGATGGTAGAAGTGGCGCCTGCGGTAAACACGAACGTACCGCCGGTTTTGCTGTCTGAAATCGTGGTGGTGGAGCCCGACGTCAGAGCAGTGGTAGTCGCCAAAGCACCCACAGAAGACCCGACCGAGTTGTTCGCGGCGCCATTGAATACCGAGGTTCCGTTGAAGTTGGTGGTCGAGCCGATCTGGTTGATCTCCTGCAGAATCGACTGAAATTCTGTGTTCAGTGCGGCGGACTGAGAGTTTGTGAGCCCGCCGTTGCCGGCTTCGGTCGCAATCGTCACGGCCTGGTTGAGAATGGTGGTGACCTGAGAGAGCGCGCCGTCGGCGGTCTGCAACAGACCGACGCCGTTGGATGCGTTCTGACTGGACTGGGTCAGGGCCGAGATGTTGGCGCCCAGGCCGTCGGCGATCGACAGTCCCGCCGGGTCATCTGCACCGGAGTTGATCTTCAACCCGGTGGACAGTTGCTGGAGAGTGTTGTTCAGGTTCGTCTGCGTGTTGGAAACGGCGTTCTCTGCAACGAGAGAGGAGATGTTGTTGAGGATTTGAATGCTCATTTGTACGGCTCCTTATATCGATTTCCGCCTGCACCGAACCAGACCCGAGAACGTCGAAGTTCAGAATCGCTACTTGGAGCAGGTGGTAGTTGGTACGGGCAATCTATCGGCATGTCGATTTAGGGATTCTAGTCATCTGTGTGAAAATGTTTGCCCACTTCACTGTTCCCGGCAGCATAAGCCAACCTGACACCAAGGTCGTATGCGTGCGGGGCCCCAGGGGATTGTCGCCTGGGAAGAAAGGATGATACTCGGCCGTCTCAGGCGCAAACAGCGCCGGAATGCCTGATGAACATCCGATGCACGGCGGCATGAATGCTCGCCACGGCGGGACGGCGATAATCCCACTTTTCGCCTTCGTCGGGTTCCTGCACAATCATGGTCGCGTTGGCTTCAAACAACAGCACGTTACCCTGTTGATCAAGGCCGAAGTCGACGCCCGCGTAGTCCAGCCCGAGGGCCCGTTTGAGATGTTCGAGTGTAGCCATCGCCTGTGGGCCCAGAACTCCGGACATGTCGTTTAGAAATCGGGCGTCCTCTTCGCGATGTTCATTGCAATCGGCCATGTCTGCGCTGAAGTAGTGGATCTTCCAATGATTCGAGATAGCCAGGTGCAAAGGGTAAAGCTCTTGATCCACCATCATCACGCGATATTTGCGCACGCTGCCGTCAGCGCCGTGCGCGTCGAGATACTCGATGGCTAATACTTCCTTCCCCGGCAGCTCATTCAGTGCAGCCGCGAGTTCGGCGGGGGAATCCACACGCAAAAAATGCTGCCCCATGTGGAAGCCCGGCGCGCGCAGCAAGAGCGGGAACGCGAAGCCGCTTTCGAGAAGGGCGTCTGCGCCGTCGGGGCCGGCCAGCTGTTGATGCCGAAACGTTCGGGTCCTCGGAACAATCAGTCCCGGCACTCCTTGCAAACGTCGCGCATTTTCGCAACGACCGGTGGCGCGAACGGCCGCGGGAAGATTGAGCGCCGGCGCCGACGTCAACGCCAGCAACTTCTCTGCGGACGCCAATGCTGCTTCCGATACATCCACGTCGCCGATTCCATTGACCACGAGCTGATGGTCGGGCAGAGGCGTTTTCGTGTCAAAGAAGTCAGTGACCACCACGTACGTCTGAAACACTCGATCATCCAGCAGCTTTTCAATCGGCGTGTTCCCGCCGGTTGAAGAGACCAGCAGCAGCACAGGAATGGACTCTGATGTGCCGCGGTACGGACTGGGAATCAGGTTTTGCTGGCCAAAGGCGATGCGCTGGTGATATGAGGCTCGATCCGGCTCACCCAAATGCGCCAGGGCATAGTACATTCCCCCGTGGGCCTGGGGAAACTCGGGATCGATCCCTAACGCGGCCTCATACTGCACCAGAGCGCCGGCGTGATCCTCTCTTTCCAGCAGCACAGCGCCCAGATTGACGCGGCACACAATGTTGTCCGGATAATGCTTCACGGCTTCGCTATAGACCAGTTGCGCAGCCTTCAGTCGCCTCAAGTCCACCAGCATTCGTCCCAGATCAATCAGGTTCTGGCGGTGCGTCGGCTCCAGAACCAGCACCTTCAAATACTCATCGCGCGCTTCGAGCTTCTGGCCCCGCCTGGCCAGAAGAGTTGCGCGTTCGAAGCGAAGCGCAACTTCGGTCTTTTTTTCGAAGGATGTTTCGCTCTGGAGAAGCGCATCGAGCTGGTGCAATCGCGCCTCCCACGCGCGAGCCCGCAACTCAGCAGGTCTCGGGCTCTCCACCGGCGGAACGGCCTGTTCCAATGCGCGACCTTCCCGCAGGACTCCATCGACGAGCGCATTGATCTCCCCATGCGTGGTTCGATGGTTCACGATCGCTGCGCGAATCGCAAGGCGGCTTCCGATCATGGTGGTGGAGGGCGCTACAACGCCGGCCTCTTGCAGAGCGATGACCAGTTGGCGATTGAGCTGATTGGAAAGCTCATTACTCGCTGCGCCGCCGTCTACCTTGAACGAATAGCGGAAACAGACGATGTTCAACTCTACAGTCGCCATGAGTTCAAGTTCAGGCGTCTCCGCAATGCGGGTTTCGAGGGACCGGGCCAGTCGACAGCTATTGCGGATGACCGAGCCAATCGCTTCTGTTCCGTAGACCTTGAGCGTAAACCAGGTCTTCAAAGCGCGGAAGCTGCGCGAGAGCTCCGGCCCCAGATCGCACGGCCAGGTTGCGCCGGCGGACATCCCCCGCTCCTTGCGTTCGAGGTAGGCACTGGAAGAAGCGAAAGCCTGTTTATGCAATTCCCCGTCGCGCACCAGAATGAATCCGGCATCGTAAGGAACCTGCGCCCACTTGTGAAAGTCGAAAGCCAGCGAATCAGCCCGCTCGATGCCTTTGAGCCGCGGAGCCAGTTCCGGAACCAGCATGGCCAGCGCCCCAAATGCGCCGTCTACATGAAACCAAAGCTGCTCACGAGCGGAAATTTCTGCGATTCCGGCAAGGTCGTCGACAGCCCCCGTGTCCACCGTACCAGCGCTGCCCACCACGAGAAAGGGCTTCAATCCTGCTGCTCGATCAGCGGCAATCGAAGCTGCCAGCGCATCGAGGTCCATGCGTTGGCGCTGATCGACCGGAATCAACCGCAACACATCGCTTCCCAGCCCCACCATATCGAGGGCGCGGCTGATTGAGCCGTGGACGGCAGCCGATGCGTACGCGGTCAAACTTTCCGCGTGCTGTCTTACGCCCTGACGACGAACGTCGCCCCCCAGCCGGGCATCGCGCGCAACCGCTAGAGCGATGAAATTGGCCATGGATGTGCCGCTGGCGAACAGGCCCGTCGCACAGTCTGGGAAGCCGAACAAAGCGCACATCCACTCCGTTACCTGGCGTTCCACTTCGAGCGGGATCTGGTCGCGCCCGCCACAGTTGGCATTGAGTCCGGCCGCCAGCATTTCCGCCAGCATCCCGACAGGAGTGCCTCCGCCCTGCACCCAACCCATAAATCCAGGATGGCTGTTGCGGGCCGTGAAGGGCAGAATCGAAGTCATGAACTCTTCGTGCACGCTGGCCAGGGGGGTGGCCCCCCGGGGCAGGTCTTGATGGAAGCTCCGCCGCACTTGGTCAGGAATCGGTTGCCAGACCGGCTGCCGGCCGAGCGTCTCGGTCGCGTCCAGCATGTCATCCAGCATGCGATGGGCCTGCGCCCGCAAGGCGCGCCAATCTGCGGGGTCAAGAGACGTGCTTGCCTCGGACCCCTTTTCGCGCGGGGTCAGGTCCGCCGCTTGAGTTTCGTTCGTTGTTTCGGTTGCCGTCTCGCGCCGCAAGAGCTTCGATTCCTGCCTGGTTGGGATTGGATGTCCTACCGTGCACTGATGCAATCGAGACACCAATCCGTGCCAGCGCGAAACAGGAGGTAGAAGCAACCGCGGCCTCCGAGCAGAAGGGTTGACATGCCTTGAAGAATCATGGACTTGGGAGCAAGAGCAAAGGCATCGAAGGGGAGCGCGTAGCGGAGGCGCAATGCGGTCAAAAGATGCTGATCTGCCCACTTCTCATCGAATGCTCATCTGACAAGCGACTGATCGGTTCATGGACGAACAAGAGAATTGGATGGGCGGAACCGCAGTTCGACCTCCAAGCCAAGCAATACTGAGCTGTCACTCGGCGATTGTCCGCGACCGAGCCAAGGAAGAAGTCTCGACAGCAAACGTCAAGAGGCGCACGCCAGGCAAATTTTTAGAGCCCTGCCGGGGCTTCGGACCAACCTCTTCAATCCAGACAGGGCGCAGTCCGGCTCGATGAATGTAGCCCGACGCTGTAGATCCCGCCGAGGGCACAGAGCAAGCCTGCGGACAAGATCACCGCCAAGGGCGAGGTGCCGCTGCGGAGCAGCAGAGCACTCGTGAGCGGGGCTGAAACCAGAATGAGGACAGCTAAGCCAAAAAGGCCAAAGGAGAAGCCCGTCCCAGAGAGTGATCCGAAGGACATCCGGATGTTGCGGGATTCATCGAGACGCATAAGGATCACCCCGGAGCAGAGCCAGCTCAGGAGGATGATAGAGAGTTCGACGAAAGTGGCGAGGTCTTGCATTAGGGTCATCCTGACGAGGGCGGCAACAAGCAAAGGCGACATCGTGAAGAGAAGGATCGTGGTCAGGGCGACGTGCTTGTGGACTGAGATCTTCCACGCCGGCAGAGGCATGAGGCGATACCGGTCCTTTTCAGCAGCATTGTCCAAAGCGAAGGGGTTGACGATAGCAGAAAGTTGGACAGCCGCGACCAAAAGCAGCGGCACCACGGCTTTCGCAGGAGTCAGCCATGAGGCCAGAAGTTCCGAATAGCTGAACCCAAAGGAGATGATCAGCCCCAAGTAGGGGTCAAGAGTTCGAGCGAAGTAGCTGATCTCTTTTCGGAACAGGGGATGGACGGGGAATTGGAAAGACCTTTGCTCCCGGGTCCTGGGGAACTTGCTCTGGCTCTGGATTGTGGTTAGCTTCGTGAATCCGAATCGCAGAGCCACGCCAGCGGACGCGGCCGCAATGAAACACGTGGCCGCCTGTGCCATCTGCAATGCAGACTCTGGCACGCGCATGAGCGCCAGAATGCCCAGCAGCGAGGCAATGAGCATCAGGAGCGTTTCTATGTTTTGCCCATGCGACAGCACGCGATAGAGCAGTCGTTGCCGATCGGTGATCGGGTAGACCTGAAGAGAGGTTGTTGGAATCGAAGGGCGCACACTCAGAGGCCCCAGGAGCCACAAGGCAGCAAGTGCCAGAATCAAATATTCCGCAGATTGCAGGCGCAACGCAACCGGACCGAACATGATTCGCTTGAGCTGGCGCACAAACCCAAAGGCAGCTCCAGCCCCGACGAGCATGGTAAAGGTTTGGAATGAGCCTGAGCGCGTCGTACTCACTCTCCGTCGGTCGCTCCGGCGTGCATACCTTAAAAGATCATTTAGCCGAGCCATTCGAGTTCGAGGCTCCTCTCAACCGCAAACTCCTTCAGGTACGCCTCTTCGAGTGTCGATCCTTTGCGCGCAAGATCGATCGTCGAACCTTGCGCAACGAGGATGCCGGAGCGAAGGATTCCATACTGTTGGACGAGATCCGTAACGCCATTTAGAACGTGGGTCGTGAGGAAAATCGTCGTACCTCTCCGGGCGGCATGTTTCAGGGCTTTCTTCACCGTTGTTGTCATCACGGGATCGAGCCCTTCGAAGGGCTCATCCAGGATCAGTACCCTTGGATTTGGAAGCAGCGCCATCGCCAGGCAAGTCTTCTTCCGCATCCCGTACGAGCATTTTGCTGCGAGCTTGCCAGTGTCGCCGGCTAAATCCAGCAGATGAAGAAGCTGTGAACTTCGATGAAGGAATTCATCTTTCCTAAGATCGAACAAGGAGCGTATCAGATCCAGGTGCTCCCATATAGAGAGGTATTCGAAGAGGCCCAGATTGTCTGGTACCACTCCGATTGAGCGCTTCACTGCAAGCGAGTCTGTTCTGATGGAGTGCCCGAGGATCATGGCGTCACCATCGTCAGGAGGGATCATCCCCGTCATCATTTTGATCGTCGTTGACTTGCCTGCGCCATTCGGACCGAGAAATCCATAGATCGAACCCTCTGGCACCTCGATGGTCAACGCGTCGACGACCGCAGCATTGGCATATCGCTTTGTGAGATTACGAAGATGGATGGCCGCCGTCATCATAGCAATGGGCTTGTTCTCACGTTTTTGTGGACGTTCGTTTGTGCCGTGATCCTGAAACCATCCTAAAGCCTAGAACCGATTATCAGCTTGTTTCGAGAGTTGAGCCAGCACGAGCCATGCGAAGGCGAGGGGGGCATCCGAAAAGGAAAGCGGAGGGGCGCCACGAGTCTCTGGCGAGGCGTTGGAGTTGGAGTTGGAGTTGGAGTTGGAGTTGGAGATTGTCCTTGTGCAACCGGACGAAACAGTGGCACGAAGACTGCGGTGCGGAGAGGGATGCTGGAGCTGTTGGTTGACGACCTGAGCCGATCGAGTTCCACCTTTTCGGGTGGGGAATCGGGCGGCTGGTCACAGTGAAGCTCGCAAGCCCCCTGGGCCGTTTTATCTCCCCACGCCCGCGCAAAGTCCGATCGAAGCCTGTGACGACCGACATTCATGCGGTAGCCAACCCGTATACGGAAGTTTGAGCGGAAGTCCCTGCAACGAAAGACCACTGATCCTGCAAACAGCGTTTCGCCAAAGTATTTCGAATGGCAGTCTTGCGGCTCTCATTTTGACAAAAGGCATCATCCCTAAGCCTGACGGCTTAGACATGCCGGTACCTGCCGAGGGATATCAAACGGATTTCTATTACCCTGTCCTTTTTCTTGGCGCCAAACGATTCCATCCTCTGTGCAGTCGTCAGTAGGGTGCAATCGAGACGTCGGTTTCCTTCGAAGTCCGGCCGGCTCCATAGCCCTGCCTGGCGATCAAGCGAAAACAGAAGAGGCCCGCGCCACCATCGCGACGCAGGCCTCTTGCGTCTATCGTTTTTAGAAATGAACGTCTGCCTTGAGTTGAAGGACGCGAGCAGATTGATTGCCGCCCAGTCCGGAGCCGAAGACACCGGTCGGCGCGCCCGCTGTTGCCGTGACCACACCAAAATTTGGCCCGTCGGAGAAGTTGGAGTCAGGGTTCAGGAAGTTGGGGTGATTCAGCACGTTGTAAGCCTCCACGCCGACCTCAAACTTGCCGCTCTCGAGCCCAGGAATCTTCAGGCCCTTCATCAATGTGAAGTCGGTATTGAAGAAACCAGGCCCCCTGAATTGGTTGCGCACTTGACCGCCGAACCCTGTCGGATCGGCGAAGTCGGGGCTGTTTGTGATAGCCGTGCTACCGAAGCAGGAAGTGGTCGGTGAAGCCTTATCGATGCCGCAGTGGTGAGCGACCGCCGGGTTCACGATTTGTGCCAGTACCTCCGCAGCAGGAGAAACCACAGTGCCATTCGAGCCGCCGAAGTTAGGTTGCAAATCGCCGGTGACATCGCCATCGAAGACGCTGAAGGGGAAGCCCCCGTGCCAGAATAGTGTTCCGCCTAGCACCCAATTGTCTGTTAACTGGTGAGGTCCGCCGAGGTAGGGAACAGTCACCAGGTAATCCCCGTTCAGACTATGGCGAACGTCGTAATCAGCGTTGCCATAGTTTTGCAGCTTCAAATTAAAAGGATCAATCGTAGAAGGGTTGACATTTCCTTGGCTGTCGGCACCAAAGTTGAGAAAGCCGCCATTGGAGACCTCATCGAGAGCATGGCTGTAGGTGTAGTTGAAATTCAGCGTCACAAACTTCGACTGATGCTTGATGGAGGCCACCAGACCGTTGTAGTTGGAGTTCGCCGGGCTTTCGATCTCAGTCACTTCCCCGAATGCTGGTAGCGCCGCCGTTGCGGGAGTGCCGCCAAAGCCGAACGCGTTCACGCCGCTGTTGACCCACGGCTCATGGTAGCCGTGGTTGCCGACATAACCGACCTGAAAGCTGGTGTGCTTACCGACCTGCTGCTGAACCTGCAGGCTGTATTCGGCGTAGGTGGGGTATTTGATATTTGGGTCAACGTTAAAGATATTGGGCTGCGTAAATGCCGGATCGACAGCCGCAATCGAGTTGAAACTGCCTCCGCTTGCGTAAGCACTCTGGAATGCCGCATTGCTGGCGACAAGGTTGCCGTTGACGCTGCCTGCAACCGAAGGAGAAGTGTTTCCAGCTGTCGAGAACGAGATGCTGAATGGCGGGTTATCGAGCAGGTCATCAGCTACTGTGGCTGGAAAGATATCGGTGAACATCCCGAACCCACCGCGGAACACGGTGTTGGAATGATCTCTCGGCGAGAAGGTAAATCCGATCCGTGGATCGACGGTGACCGACTGAAGCCCGTTGAAAGCCTGGTGCAGGCCGGAAGTAATCACGCTGTTATAAGGTGTATCGAGGCCGGCGGTTATATTGCTATAAGCCGCATCAAAGCGGGCAAAGCAATTCACCTGGCAAACAGGATTCGAATTATGCTCTACCCTTATTCCGGCTGTGAGCTGGAAATTGGGGCTGAACTGCAACTGATCCTGCGCATAAAAACCGAGGTTATATTGTGCGATTGGCGCTGTCAATCGCTGCGGGAAGAACTGCGTTGCATTGAGGATTGTCCCGTTGCCGAATACATCTTGAGAGCTGATCGGCAACAAGGTCGGATCGGCCGCCGTCGATGACGCCGGACCAGCCTCGATAGCGCCGGGGAATTGAGACCCAGACTGTGGATCGGCGTCCGTTGTATCATCGCGCTTCATCGTGAAGCCGAATTTCCACGTCTGCTTCCCCTTGGTCCAGCTCACGTCGTCATTGAACTGGTATTGGGTTACATTCCTGCCCTGTGGGAAAGCGTTCAGATCGCCGCCCAAGGTGGTGAAGGAATTGTCCTCGAACGACATTGAGTAGGGCATCAGAGCCGCTGCAGCGGTTGGATTCGTATTGACAAAGACAGCGGCATACCAGATGGTTGAGAAGGCAAACTGGTTGATGAGATTCGGCGAGAAGGTGTGCGTCTCCTGCAGTTGCCCTTCCCAGTCTGGCTGTTTGCTGTCGGCGTCAAATAGACTGTTGATGGGGTCCACAAAAGTGGGCTGCGTACCGTTATCGTACTTGAGGTGCCCGAACAGATTGTCGTTGGGTCCTAATTTTGTGTCTACGCGCGCGGTGATCAGCGACTCGGTCAGACTGCTTTTCGCTTGACCTTCAAAGGTGTTCGCATAGGTTGTACCGTTAAAGGGCGTGGCCGCCGATGCTCCCGGAGCCGAGTTATAGAGGCCAAACATCTGCTGATAGAAAGGCACCTGCGCCGCCTGGCCTGTTGCGGTTAGATTGGCGAGCACCGCGCTTTGATACGCGGCGTTCGGCAAAATTACCTGGGACGGTACAGAAGTGAGAAACCGGAGCGTCTCATAATTTACAAAGAAGAACGCCTTATCTTTCACAATCGGCCCACCAATGGCCGCTCCGCCCTGGTTTGCATTCGAGTAAGACTCCGGCGTGGCACTCAGGTCATTAAACCATTGGTTGGCATTCAGATCACTGTTGGTCCAATAGTACGTAACGTTGCCATGAAACTTATTGGTCCCCGAGCGCGAGAGGATGTTTTCCTGGATGCCGCCCAAGCTTCCGTATTGAGCGCCATAGGCATTTGCGACCACATTGATCTGGTCCACGTCATTCTGGCCCAGCAGCAGATTGCTGGGGCCCGAGTTATTCAGATTGAGAAAGGGGTCGTTGTCATCCGCGCCATTGAATGTGAAGTTGTTTGATGTGGCAGGCAATCCGAAGGCTTCAGAGTTTCCAAAGCCTCCCTGCGTATTCATCACCACACCCTGCGTAACATTGACGGGGTAGGTTATATCGCCGCCCGGGTTGGGCAGATTCTGAATCTGATCCTGGGAGATCGTGGTTGACATATCCGAAGTGTCGGTCTGCAGCAGCGGGATTGCGGAACTGGTGACCTCGACCGTTTGCAATCCCTCAGCGACCGACAACTTGAAGTTAGGTGTCGCAACCTCGCCCACGCTCAACGATAGGGTAATATTCGTAACCCGGAAGCCTTTTGCGGTCACGGTAACCTTATACGGGCCGGGCTGGAGCAGCGAGATGCGGAACTCGCCCGTGCCGCTGCTCTTGGTTGCCTTCACAGCGCCCGTGGCGGTGTTTTCAGCCTTCACGTCCGCGCCTGGCACCACGGCGCCCGACGCATCCTCAACAGTGCCCGCGATGTCGGCCGATGTCAGTGACTGGGCTTGAAGATTCGCGGGGAGAAAGCAGGTGAACCACGCAGCGAGAGAAAGGATAAACAGCGCGGAACCGGGAGCGGTCCGCTCGCGGGTCGTAATCATGATGAGTTGCCTCCAAAAGGTTTAGGTCGAGCGACAATGCTTGCTGCGGCGAGGGTTGAGTGTCTAGCTTTTGTACCCAAGAGGTGAAAACGACCTCCTGCATCCGCTGGCAAAACCGCAAGACGTTTAGACGAACCAAAGCGTGTCCTAGTCTCGGCAGACTGCCACAGCTTTGGAAAGCCTGAAAAGCAGTGTCGAGTTTCTCTTCCGATTGTGGGACAAATACATTCCCCACCCGGCGCGCCAATCCCAGATTGTTCAACCCGACTGCTTTCTTGGGCTGCCTGAGAAATGTTTCCCAGCTTTAATATCCGACGCAGTTTTTGGCAAAAGGTTGGATGAGATTTGATTTCTGGAATAAAAGTATGAGACCATCCCGTCCCACGTTCTGGTTCGACTCAGTCGATCCATCATTTCCACTGCCAGCTCAGTAAACTGAAACCCAATCCGCGGCTCAGGCTCGTCCGCGGTGGCCGGCATGAAATGCAACGTTGCGGGGCTCGTTTTCAAGTCTGAAGTGGACCGGCGGGGAGAATTGAATCCTTAATGGATTTTTTGGGCTGGGCAGGGATGCTGAAAAGCGGAACGAATACATTGATTCTACATGCGCACCGGACGGAATTTGCGCCCCGGTTATCATCGGGAAAGGAATCCCCCAGCAATAGGAACGAAGAATCTGACAGCTCCTCAGGCGGGCCCGCATTCAGATGTCTGGCTCTAGGGGTGCTCAGAACAAGGGGGAAACGGACAACCTGTCCCTCGGAAGCGAGCGACCAGAACCGTGGACCAACGGCAGGCGTTCTAGGTCTTCTGGCGGCAATCGAGTCGGAGGTTTGGTGCGATGGTATTTCGAGATTGGCGCGTGGAGCTTGCTGCGATGGACTGCGCCTGCGATCCAAAGCATGCGCTTGGCAGGCATCGAGGTCTTTCCATTGGAATGATGGAATACCAGGTCCTCCCGTTGGTCGGCACGATCATCATCGCCGACCAACGGGAGCTCCAGCCGAAGCGGTATAGGAGTCACCAACTGAACCCCCGCGCGCAGCAGGCCCGTTCAACAGGGCTGAATCAGTTAGAATTTATAAATCAAGTCCGCGCCGGCGAAGAACTGGTTCTTCGCCGTTCCGCTGTTGTAGCCCAGCGCGTCCCACGAGTGATCGAAGCGAATCTCTGGCCGCAGCATAATTGTGTTGCCGAAGTATTTGGTCGCGTAGAGTGTATTCTCCGTATACTTGCCGGGGATCCCCGTCCGCTGCCCCTTCTTGTCGTCCAGCAGGTCCGAGCGGAAGCCCATGAAAAACTTCGAGTTGAACTCGCGGTTCAGATAGTTCACAGCTGCATACTCCGGAGCTGTACAGGTCAATTGTCCCGGGTGGCAGAACGCTCCATCGGTTCCTGTCTCCGGCGTGATCGGGTTGGCCACGTTGCCCGCGACGTTTGGCACCTGGCGCTCATACATATACCAAGCCTCGGTCGCCATGTGCCACTTCGCATTGAACTTGTGATACCAGGTGCCGTCGTAGTCCTGCAGATTGTTGTACGCGTATTTGCCGTTGTTGATGCCGTTGGCGCACGCATAGAAGTTGTCGCGGTTGCTTTCGGTCGAGTAATCCAGGCAAGTGATCAGCGACGCCTTGCGGTCGACCGTCCACGGCGCCACATCATGCCCCGCCGAAACACCCGCCTGCACTATCCACTGCTTGGACAGCTTCAACGTCGCAAACGCGCCGGTATCGGTAAAGGGGTCGATCGAATAGAGCAATGAGTGCGTCATGTTGTAGTTGTTCGGCGCAAGCTGCGCCTCGATCCCCGGCACCGAGAGAAACCGCCCGATGCGGACGTTCAAGCCCGACATCGCCGGAAAATAGAGGTCCAAATACTCTAACACCGGATCGAACCCGTATTGATGGTTCTCCAGCAGCAGTTGCTGGCTGAAGTAGCCCTTCGCCGTCGTAAACCTGTAGTCGATGCCGTAGAACGCCGTCAGGTGGTAGCCCCAGTCGAAGTGCGTCTTCTGCACCGTATTCGGCAGTCGCTCCAGGTAGATGACCGCCTGGTTCAACTCGATGCGGTTCGGAAAGATGTCATAGGTAACGGGAAAGTTATCCTTCCCCGATGTGCTGACGTTGAAGCTCGGCGCGACCCACCCATAGATCTTCGTGCGGCTGGCCTGTAAGCCGAGTGCTGTCATCAGCGGATATACGTTACCATCCGGCACGCCGATGGGAGACGATCCGCCATATCCCCAGTCCGCACTAGGAAAGGGCGTCGAGTCCAGGGGAGCATCCAGCGCGCGGCGCGGAGGCGTGGGCGTACTCGGCAGCTTGCCCGACCAGTCTTCTTTGTAAAACTGCCCGAGTCGCTCGAAGAAGTTCCCGTGCAGCCCGGATCCGCCCGCTGATTCGGCAGCGGTCGTCCCTTGTTGCTCTAACTCCCCGGGAACAAGTGGGTTAGTGTCCGTTCCACCCCCCATCCGTGGCAGGCGCGACAGCAACCGCCGGGTTCTGGCTCACGGCTTCGTTCACTTCTTCAGCCTCCTGCGCCATGGCAAAACCTGCGGCGCACACAAGAAAAAAAGCCCAGACACGCAACTCGCGCTGAGCCAAACTTTGTTCCAGACACTCCGATACCTCTCCTTGCCTGCGGCTGCGCTCCAATCGAGCTATCGACAGCCTGGAGGCATTTTCTTGGTGTCCCATGAGGAAACCGTAATTGATGCTAACTTCGTAACCCTCAGGAAACCGTAATTAACACATTAGGAAACCGTAATTGACGCATACGCTTGCCCGGTTCTCGCGCATTTGATGCAGCCGATTGTGAAACAAGTGCAGCCTTTATGGGCCAATTGAATTTCTCAGGAATATTCCGCGGCCCGGTGAGGCATTGAAAAAGCTGGAAGATCAGACAGCTAGATCGTCGGCATTCTGACCCACTCGACAGCGGCAGGTGCAGACTGGGTTGGGGGTGGCGGAGATGCGCGTCTTTCTCTTCCGAGGACGGCCCTCAGCGGCGTGGCTATCCCATTGAGCATCGAACTCTGCCGAGGGGATTCGACAGGCCATCGGTCTGCGAAGGGTCGCTTCTGGTCCAGACTATGGTTTCGCCGGCCAGGTCGGCGCTGCTCAGGCTCCATTAGGGAGGGGGAGGATGTTCAAAGAGGTCTTCTGTACCGGTTTTCGATCACCTGCCACCTTCGGCCGGAAGAAGAACTGGCCCTGGCCCGTCAATGGGAACAGCATGCGCTGAGGGACGCCGAGCGGGCCTCGGCGTCCTCTAGATCCTCCCCGGTGAAGCGACGCACGGCGCGCAATCTGCGCATCGGCTTCGTCTCCGCAGAATTTGGTCCGCATCCGGTTGCCGTGTTCCTGCAGCCGTTCCTTGAAAATATCGACCACAACCGCCTCGATCTCACGCTCTTCCCTACCGTAGGACACAGCGATAGCCGCAGCAAACTCTTCCGCGGGCAGACCGACGGCTTTAATCCGCTGATGGGTGTTCCAGACGAACCGGCGGCCGAACGGATCCGGGCGCAGCATATCGATATCCTGATCGACACCACGGGCCACACCAGTAATTACCGCCTGGGCATCTTTGCGCATCGCGGCTCCAGTACAGTGCTCCTGGATCGGCTATTGGAGCACGACCGGGCTGACGAAGATGGACTGGTATATTATGGATGATCACTACGGGCATGGATGTGACAACCACTTCTGCGAAGGTTTATAGCTGCCGCATGTGGCGCATTGCTGCAAGGGCGACGAATCGCTGCCTGCCACTGCGTGGGAACCCGATCGAGCCGGCGCCATTCGGTTGGGTTCCTTTAATCGCCATGAGAAGATCCGGGGCTGGACGCTGCGGCTCTGGGCAAAGGTCCTGCACGCATTGGCTGACCCACAGTTGGGGCTGGTCGATCATGCCCGCGAGGCATCAGAGCGTCACGAGCACATCCTGGCGCTGCTCGCCGATTGCTGCATTGAATCCCACCGGGTCCTTTTCCTTCCGCCTGTGGCGGCCCGGGACGTTGCCAGGTTCCTGGCGTTGTACGACATTTTTGGCATCGCCCTCGATACCATTCCCTTTAACAGCGGTAGAACGGCCTTTGACGCGCTCTGGATGGGCGTGCCCCTGGCGGCCCTGGAAGGCATTCGCATTTGTGGGCGAATGGCCGCTTCGATCGCCAGGAACCAAGGGCACCCGGCGTGGGCGGCAACCAGCGAGGATCAATACGTTTCGATTGTGTGCACCCTGGCCCGCGACGTAGAAGGACGGAAGAAGCTTCGCAACACCCTGCGGGCATCGATGCTGACCAGCCCTGTGATGGACGAGGACTGGCCCGCGCGCTGGAAGATGCTTTTCAAGCAATGTACGATCGCTGGCAACGGTCGGTATGAAATCGGGTAGAAGTTCAAGGAGAGATTGCATTGAGCAAAGTATTTCTTCATGTAGGCTGCGGCACAGCGCGCCAAGAGAACACCACGCCGGGCTTCGCCGCTCCGGGATGGAGAGAGCTGCGGCTCGACATCAATCCGGCGGTCGAGCCCGATTTCACCTGCAGCATAACCGATATGAAGGCGGTCGCCTCGCAAAGCGTAGATGCGCTCTATTCCGCACATAACATCGAGCATCTCTACGCGCACGAAGTTCCGCTGGCCCTTGAGGAGTTCCGCCGCGTGCTCCGGCCCGATGGATTCGCGGTCCTCACCTGTCCGGATCTGCGATCCATCGCTGCGCTGATCGCGGCCGACCAGCTCACAGACATCGCATATGTCTCTCCAGCCGGCCCCATCGCTCCCCTCGACGTTCTGTATGGCCATCGCCCCTCATTGGCGGCGGGCAATCTTTTCATGGCCCATCATTGCGGCTTCACCAGCAAGGTTCTGGGAGCAACCCTTCTTCAAACCGGCTTTCGCCACCTGGCGATGGCGGACCGTGGCACTCCGCATTTCGACTTGTGGGCCTTGGCTACGAAAGGACCTATGGACGAGGCGGCGCTCCGCGAGTTAGCGACCGAGCATTTTCCGCGCCAAGCAGTTTGCTGAGCAAGTTTTCCCTCGGCTTGGCTCTATCCGAAGCCAATAGACTGGGGAATGATAGGGAAGGATCAGGGATAGAAGACGATGAGCGAATCAGAGATAAAGGCTGATCTAGAGCGCCTGCGGGCAGAAAAATGCCCAACTCAAGAACAAAGACACGGGCACACTAAGTCTAAAGGTCAGCGAAAAAGGCGCTGTCTCTCTGTACGGTATGGGCCGCTTTCCTGTCACTCTTTATAAGGAGCAATGGCTCCGAATTCTCGCCAGCGCTACTGAAATCGAGGCATTCATTCGCGAGAACGACTCCAAACTGAAGAACAAAGAATAGGGATACGCTTAGGTCTGTACGTATCAGTTTCCTTTGATCTTTCCCAAGGGCCAGAACATCCAGAACTTGGGTCAGAAATTGCTCCGATGAGGCCAGTAAGTGACCGTTCTGACATACTACGCACCACAAGCCCTAGATGCCGAAGTCCCCTATTGGGGGGCCTCGGGCACCCTCAAACCTCTGTTGCACCCCTCTGACGTGCGACCGGTCACAGCCAAACTGCTTTCACCCAAAAACAATCTGTCGTAAAGAAAAGGGGCCCTGGAGGATGACGTGCGCGCATTGTGGAGCGGAAACAACCAAGCATGAATACATAGTCTTTCAAATCAAAAAAACTATTGTTCTTGAGAAAGTCGGCGAGCAGTTCTTTTACGACGCCAGGGTTTACTTCCTATGCGAGTACGAGGGTGATCGAAAGTTTGGAACTTGGGTGGGCTCCGCAATCCAGCTTCTGGATTGCGACGCAATCACGATCTTTGGCGACGGACACGGGTACTGGATAGATCAAAACCATAGTCGTCTTTTTTTCTGTACCCGCGCATGCGCGAAATCCTACGCTGCTTCGCACAACTCATTTCTGCTGAGGGCGACTGACGGAGCGCAAATTACTCCGCAGCAGAATGAATTCGACGAATACGCCCTGCAGCACAATCACGCGCATCACGTTGTCCTTACGCGCGAAGATGAATGGTCGAGCGCCGAACGTGAACTTCTGGACCTGTTGGAGGCGAAGCTTCAGCATCCCGACCGGCTGCTCGCCCTTGCTGGGGTGATGGTGGACCAGGGAAAATCCACGCTGGCAAGTCGTGCAATCGACAAGGTTCTCGCCGAATATCCCCTTTGGACGGCGGTGCAACATTGCGCGCCCATTTTGTGCCAACTAAGGGAATTCGAACGCATAGATCTTCTCTTCGAGCAACTCGCAGAGGCGAAGTGCGGCCGATCGAACCTGCCCGGCGAGATGAAGTCGGCATGGGCGCTCATGATAGGAACCTACAATAAGGAGAAAGCAATTACCCTTTCCGCTGAAGCATTCGAGGATGATCCGTCGTCGAGCCACATTGCCGGCAATTACCTCATGCTCCTCGCCATGCACGATCCGGACAGAGCCATCGACTTTTTTCGTAACCACTCTACCTGTCTGAATGAGGACGTTGGCTTATTCGCGGCCGGCCAAGCGTTTCTCGCGAAAGGTTTACTCGCCGAGGCGGAAGAGCACCTTCGCCTCTCCGATTTGCTTCTTCCCGAGCCGATGACCAAGTCATTCCTCGCGGAGACATTGTACCGGCGTGGTCGTTACGCTGAAGCCCTAGGCGTTGCGCAGGCCGGCATCTCCGATCTCGAGCAATTCCGGTTGCGCACGGCGTCCGACTTCGATGGAGAGGTCCGCAATCCAAGCCATTACAACTTCGAGCTGAAGAATCAGATTCGCGCCCAACTGCTCGCGGTCGAAGGCAAGAGCCTTATGACTGTGGGAGAGATCGAGAATGGCCGCTCTCGCATCCGGGCCGCGTTAGATGCCTTCCATGGACACGCGCAGCAATCCCCATTCTTTGAAGACATCGATTCTCTCGTGGAGGGCTACGCCACGCGCACCGAGTTGCACCAGCGTCTCGCCCTCGAACAGCAGCGCTTCGTCGATCTTCTCTCGAAGAAGCGAAAAACCGACGTCACACTTGAACGGCTCAATGACGTTTTCGCTGCGATTGCCGCAACCGAGCGCGACTGGCAGCACTCTCTTCAGAAGGTCAAGGACGCCACGGACGCCGACTTCCTCGCTGAGTACTTCGCCGACGAGTTGCACGTGTTCTCCGTGCTGCTTTCAAGACGGGAGCGCGATCGCTATGACTCGGTCCAGATCCGACTCAAGTCAGAGTTTCCATCCCTCCCCGCTGCGGTTCAGGGGCAACTGGCCAATGCGGAGTTCTTGCTCGACGACCATCGCGACGACACCATTCCCATTTTCGGCGCGGTGATTGTCGAGTATTCCAAGGCGGTGGAGACCGCTGCCAACGCTGTGCTCTTCACGCCCTTTAGCCAGAACGGCCTGAAGGCGAGTTTCAGGCCATTCTTCGATAATCGCGATGGAGTCGCCCGTCGAATCGAATTAACCTCAGGAGGCAAACCGAGGCCTCTGATGATGGGCGAGATCGCCCCGGCACTGGGTGCACGTCGCAACGACTGGAATGAATTCCTCCGGTCTCGGAGCGCCGACCGCCTAGGATGGGTCAGGAATGAGTTTCCAAAGCTGGTAAAGCAGGTGAAAAACCAGTACCGGAACGGGTGCGCGCATAGCGAAGCGGCGAATCGCACTGTTGCCCTAGAATTACGGGAGTATCTTTGGCAATCCCATCTCTTCGCGTTCCTGAATGAGTTTGCGAAGCGCTGACTCTGGGTGCTCGTATGCTCGGCCGCATGATTCAACTATCTCGGAAGTATGCTTGCGATTTGGTGTGGCCCAGAGATAGGCTCGATGATTGCATCTCCGATGTGCGTAAAGAGCGTCGGCGCCGGTTAGGTCGAATATTCCGTCGCGCACAATTGGACTGCAATTGGATGGGGTAAATCAGCGATACGTGCTGCACGTAGAACTCAAGATATGGGAATTTCTAAGCAGTGAATCTGGTGTCCGGATAGGCGTCCAGGGAGTGGACTTGCTTCCATGGAGATCCCCCTCTTTCGTCCTGATGGATTTGCTGATACACGCCGCTCATCGAGAGAACCCGGTCCGGGAGCGAAGTACATACGGTCTCTTGACATACCTATACTTCTATGTCTACTGTTGACCATACCGAGATGTACAGGGGTAGGGTGTTGGCAAGAAATAAGCTTCAGGGGCCTTTCGATCTGCTGGGTGGTCAAAATCTTGGCGCAGCGAGTCAATCTCGATGGTTCGGGGATTGTCCTGCACATGCAAAGCGCCTTGAATGAGTTGCTCAGGGCACTTCACCGCGTGGAGCAAAGCACCTGGATCAGTTCATGAATCAGCTCGGTTTGGGCAAGGACGGAGACGAATCCGAAAGTCTAGGATGATCGGTTGACGGTTGCTGGTGGTCGGCAGCCAGGCGAAACCGAAGAGAGCTTCGAGCAGTTGGTAAAAGCTGTTCGTGCGATGCTGCGCTATGCGTGAGGTGGCTTGATGGGCATGCTGCTACGGCTCTGGAATCTGGGTCGGCGGGGAAAAATCGAAGCCGAAATTCAGGCGGAATTAGAGTCACACATCCAAATGCGGGCAGACGATAATCTGGCTGCTGGGATGAATCCCGAGCAGGCCGAGCGCGAGGCGCGCCTGCGGTTTGGAAACCCTGTCGCGCTCAGGGAGAGGGCAGTCGCATCGGATGCGGCGCTCGAGTTGGATGGACTCTGGTGGGATCTGCGGCATGCACTCCGGCAACTAAGAATATCGCCAGCCTATACGGCCGCCGCCGTGATCACGCTCTCCCTGGGGATCGGAGCGACTACGGCGATCTTTACCCTGGTGCAGCAGGTCATGCTGAAGTCGCTGCCCGTAACAAAGCCTGACGAGTTGTGGCGCATTGGCGACAAGAACCATTGCTGCACCTGGGGCGGGTACACGCAAGATGGCGACTTCACGCTCTTCTCATGGGACCTGTACCGGAGCTTTCGCCTCAATACACCGGGATTTGAGGAATTGGCAGCATTTCAGGCCTATGAACTGGGGTTGGGAGTGAAACCGGCAGGCAGTTCTCAGCAGACCGAGCCCCGGAGTGGCCAGTTTGTCTCCGGCAACTTCTTCCAGACCTTCGGTGTCGGGGCCTGGATTGGACGCGTGATGAACGACTCCGACGACCGGGAAAATGCCTCCCCGGTCGCGGTCATGAGCTATCAGGTATGGAAAGAAAAGTACGGCGCCAATCCATCCGTCATCGGGTCGATCTACCAGATCGATGGGCACCCGTTCACGATCATCGGGGTGGCTCCGCCCGGGTTTTATGGCGCAAGCCTGAAAGGCTGGGGCATGCCGGGTTTCTGGCTTCCCCTGGCGACCGAACCGCTTCTCAACGGAACCACATCCTTACTGAAGATCCCCGGACAGAGCTGGCTGAATCTGATTGGCAGGATACCGCCGGGCACCAATCCGAGGACCATCGAGGCCGAACTGAGGGTCGAATTGCGCCAGTGGCAGGCCAGTCATCTTGCCGATATGACGCCACCGGAAAAAGAGAGCTGGCAACAACAGACGTTGAATCTGACGCCGGGAGGTTCGGGGGTTGCTGAACTGCGGGCACAGTACGAAGACGGTCTGAAGCTGCTGATGGCTGCCGCAGGGTGCGTCTTGCTGGTCGTTTGCGCGAACCTGGCCAACCTGACGCTTGCACGCGGACTGAAAAATCGCCAGCAGATCGCCGTGCGGGTTGCACTCGGGGCATCGCGCCGCCGTCTGATTCGCAAAGCCCTCGTCGAGAGCACCACTCTGGCCTTGTTGGGAGGCCTGCTGGGAGTCGGAGTCGCTTATTTGGGAACAAGTTTGATGCTGCACCTCGCATTCCCCATCAAAAATGAGATGGTACCGATTCAGGCGGCGCCATCTCTGCCAATGCTGCTGTTCGCACTCGCGGTGGCTCTAACGACTGGAATTCTGTTTGGAATCGGCCCTGCGTGGATGACGTCCCATGCGGAGCCCGTCGAAGCATTGCGCGGGGCTAACCGAGCTGTGGGCGGCCACTCGCGGATTCAGAAGGCGCTGGTGATCGCTCAGGCATCGATGTCCCTGGTGCTGTTGAGTACCGCGGCATTGCTGGGACAGAGCCTGCGCAACCTGGAACGACAGGACTTCGGATTTGATATGAACGGGCGCTACGTGGCGTGGATCAATCCGAAACTGGAAGACTATAAGCCGGAACAACTTGACCCGCTGTTTCGCCGGATTCAGGATCGATTGAAGGCGATTCCTGGAGTCAAATCAGTAAGCGTTGCTCTGTATGCTCCGATGAGCGGGCAGGCGTGGAACGCCAGTATTCGCGCTGCAGGAAAACCTGAGCCAGGACCACGCGACGATAACGAAGCCTCCTGGGTGCGGGTCACCCCGGGATTTTTTCAGACACTCGGAAACCCGATTCTGCTGGGGCGGCCGATTACCGATGACGATACGAGTGCGACGCCGCCTGTAGCCGTGATCAACCAAGCTTTCGCGAAAAGGTTCTTCAATGGTGTGAATCCGATTGGCAGGCACTTTGGTTCGACCAAATCGAAGTACTCCCGCACGTATTCAGTGATCGGAATTGCCCGGGATATGCGCTATCTCACCTGGGGGCTGAAGGAGCCGAACCGGCCGATGTTCTATGTGCCGGAAGCGCAGACGGTTTCCTATGACGAGCCGAGCGAGATGGCGCAGGAAATCGCGACGCATTTCTTAGACAACATCGTGCTTTGGGCGCCGGGAAATCAACAGGGCCTGGAGGAACGGGTGCGCAATGCGCTCGGGGAGATTGACCCGGACCTCGTACTCAGCAGCGTCGATTCTTATCCATATCTGCTGAAGACGGATTTCGCTCCGCAGAACATGATGTCAACCTTGACCGAATTATTCGGCTCACTGGGGCTGGTGTTGGCCGCAGTAGGCCTATACGGAGTCACAGCCTATGCTGTCGAACAGCGGACCGGCGAAATTGGCCTGCGCATGGCGCTCGGTGCCAACCGCGGAAAGGTTGTGCAGATGGTGCTGCGCGGAGTTTTTCTCGAGGTCGGCATCGGCCTGGCAGCAGGAATTCCGGCTGCGATCGGAGCGGGTTGGGTCATTTCAAATCAACTCTTTGCGGTCGAGCCATGGGATCCGCCAGCACTGGCACTCGCCACTATCTTGCTGCTGCTGGCGGCATTTACGGCCGGAGCGATCCCCGCGCAACGAGCAGCTTCGATCAATCCGATGCGGGCATTGCGAACAGACTAGAAGTGAAACTGACGAATCGGCTTCTTCCTGGCCCGAAACAAAGTGTTTCTGTCCCCATCGGATCGGGACACAGCCCGCTTCGCGTCCGGGCTCGGCGCCGGGCGAAGTCGGCAGAAGCCAAGAAGTGGTTGCCGGAAGCCGGAGAGAAAGCTTCTTAGCCGCGCTCTAACCCGGCAACGCACCCAGATTGTCCAGAAGTGGCTGCTGTTCTTCGCGGATGTAATTCCGTGCTTGCTCGAGGGAGAACCAGCGGCCGCGGTCAACTTCGGGGATTTCGAGATGGCGTCCGGAGCGCGGAGGCCATTCGATCTCGCAGGTATTGCTCGTCAGGCTGGCTGGGTCGCAATCGCCTTCAAATGCCCATGCCGTCACCAGCTTTCCGCTCTTCTGCCGAATCGTACCCAGGTCAAGGAATTCTCCAGTCGCCACAAAACCGGTCTCCTCTTCAAACTCGCGCCGTGCCGCATCAAGGGGAGGCTCGTCTGGTTCATATTCTCCTTTAGGAACCATCCATGCGCCTCTGTCCTTGTTGGCCCAGAGTGGTCCTCCAGGATGAACAAGAAAGACTTCGAGACCACCCGCCGATCGGCGGAACATCACCAAACCTGCGCTTCGTTTCGGCATTGTGAATACCTAAACCAAATTCTCGATACCCGTTTTAGATGCCGGCGTCAGGTGCCGGTCACCGAACCATTGCGATCTCGTTTCTTCCCTTGCTCTCCAATCCGGCTCTACATCCGCATCCCAGGCAAGCTGTAGGAGTTGTTCAGGGCTTTTACGGCTGGCACCTTCAATCCTCGGGTCGCCTCCGTCAGCGGCCCGATGCCACTGTTTGGGATCGATTCCCAATCTGCCGACACTCGCCTCGATGCGGCCGATCCGGCCAACGAGCCGTCTGTTGCTCTGCCGTTCCTTCTCAAGTTCAGCTTTCAACGTCGAGAGATCTATCCCTGCCAGACGACACTCTCCTGGCGGTCGCCGGACTAGTAGATCGATTGAGCGACGTCAGCACCCTGCACCCGGGGCAATCCGATTCGCTCCGCAACGACATGGGGAGTGGATGCATTTGCCGCGACGTTGTCGGCGCCGATTACCAGCTCAAAGGGCTGAAGCACGCCGCTTGCCATTCTCGCGTGAAGGAGAGTCGGCATCATCAAGGTCGGATTCAGCACAAACGTTGCCGCTGCCTGCGTTCCCGCCGTATTCAGACCGGCCACGATCAGTACGTGCCCATTATTGTTGAGATTGGGCAAGTAGGCAATGATGCCAAAGGTCTGCTCTTCATGACCATTGGTGCTGTACACGGCTCGCTCACCAGTCCGCGGGTACAGATTGACAAACCCGGATTCCTTATTCGCCTCGGACTCAAACCGAAAGCTGAAATGCAGTTGAGGATGAAAAAGCTCAATCCAGGGATTGGCCTCGTCGGAACCGATCAGGATGGCGTTGTTTGTGCGCAGGTCATCCATGCGCAGATCGCGCGCATACCGGATCATCATTCGTCCAGGAACGACTTCCCTTAATTGCGCCAAATGCGCTGCGAAATCCAGATCGACAACGTTGGTAAAACGCCGCTCGCCTAACTTGAGAATCTCGTTTGCACTGGGCGGGTTTTCGGCCGTGATCCCAGACCTGTATTTTCCATCGACGTAGGTGGCCAGCGGCATCGGTCGCTCGATCAGCCGCTGCATAATGACGAGACCGACGTCGGAGGGCACGATGAACGTATCGCGATCACCGCTGAATAACTGCGACCAGAGTCTGTGCGATGCCTCCTCTTCCCGGGAGACGATCGGGCTTGAATAGCGAAGAAGCATCGCGGCAATACCGAGTGCAATCCCCACGATGAGTCCGAGGAGCATGCCCGAAGGGATATGAGGCAACCTTACCGCTTTTCGCAGCACGCCTGATTCGCGAAGCGAAGGTGATTCGAGCCGATCGGGGGCGGAAGATTTACTTGTTTCAGGCTCCTGAGGTTCCGTCGTCCGGGGGGAGGACACGGAATTATCAATCTCAACCTCCTCGGAAGCTTTGACGGCATCGGAGAAAATCGGCGTGTAGCCACCACGAGGAATCCTGAGAAGCAAAGTTTCTTACCGGCCCTCTGTAACGAAATATTCATCGAGACGCTTGCGCAGGTTTCGGGCATAACCTCGAACGATATTGTCCTCGTTCGAGTCATATCCCTCGGCCCTGCCGAAAACCAGAACACCAATCTGCTGTTCGCTGATCTCGTCGGTCAGATTACGAATGTGGCGGTCGACAATATACAGCAGAAAATCGGCCAGCAGTCTTGAGCGCCCGATACTCTCGCTGGCTGCAATTCGCTGTGCCAGTTGCCAGCGCGGGTCATCGGCATGGACATGCAGCCCATTCGCGATCGACAGCCGCGGGGCAATGCGGGGGAACCTCGGTGCCGGTTCGAGGACCGGCATTGTGCTCTTCGACATCACAATACTTCCAGATTGTAGAGAGCGTTTATGAAAGCCCTGTCAATCGAATCAGCACACGGTCTTCGACCGGGTGTGTGCAATCACCAACGACAGGTGTTCTCCCCTCTGATTCTCCGGCTGATATCCTCTTTCGCCGGACCAGGACCTCCGCACACAAAAAAACCCCTACCGCGATCCCGGCCCCTACCCAATACTCAGTGCAATCAGGAGTCCGAGGCGATTCGGATGGACTCGGAAAGCATGAGCAGGAGGAACGATGAAGGGCTTATCAGGCAGGTCAGAATATAATTTGCACAATAGGGAACGAGCGTCCAAATACGCGATGAAATCATCCGCACTTGCAGGCGGATTGTTATTGGCAATGACTCTTCTCTTCACGCGGTCTTCGCTCGCCCAGGGCATCACCGGGTCGATCTCCGGAACGGTAACCGATTCCAGCGGCGCTACGATCTCCGGCGCAAGGGTCACAATCCGTGAACTCGGCACGAATGCGATTCGGACGGTGACAACCTCCGACGTCGGGTCGTACAGGGTTCCGCAATTATCCCCCGGAGCCTACAGCGTCAAGGTCGAGAGGGACGGGTTTCAGCCGTCTGAGCAGGCGAGGATCACGCTGGCAATCGACCAGGTGGAAGAAATCGATATCAAACTTGAAGTCGGCTCAGAGCAACAGACTGTGAACGTGACGAGCGAAGCACCGGTCATCCAGACCGAGACTTCGTCGGTTGGCCTGGTGGTCGACAGCGCATCCCTCCAAAACACCCCGTTGAATGGCCACGTAAGCATCCTGGGCCTCATCAACCTGGTGCCGGGTGTGCAGGATGTGGCCGCGCAGGACCAGGTCCCGGTCCGCGGAGTGACGCTGGCCTTTGGCACCAACCAGCGCAACGCCTACGGCGATGCCGGCTTCACCTATGACGGCGTCACGAACGAGGAAGTCGAACTGCAGCGAGGCGAGGGGGAAGTGCCCCCGCTCGACGCGATGTCCGAGTTCAAGGTGATCACCCAGGGCGCTCCTGCGGAGTTCAACCAGGCGAATCAGACCATCATCGTCAGCGCCGGGGGCACGAACGCTCTGCATGGCGAGGGATTGGAGTATAACCGCAGTCGCGGCACGGCGGCGAAAGCCTGGGAAGACCTCCCTGCCTCCGAAGTGCCGGCGCGGCCGCCCTATCAGCGCAACGAGTATGGTGGGAACCTCAACGGTCCGATCTTCATTCCCCATCTCTACAACGGCAAGAACCGCAGCTTCTTCTTTGCCAGCTATGAAGGGTTCCATCTCACTCAATCCGTTACGCTTACCAGCACCCAGCCGACCGTAGCCGAACGCAACGGCGACTTCAGTTGCTTTCTTGCCGGTGGCAGCTGCGCCACCTCTGCGGCGGGCACTGTGCTGATCAATCCGGCGACCGGGCAGCCGTTCCCGGGAAACATGATTAACTCCAGTATCACGCCCTTCAATCCGGTGGACGTCCAATTGCAGAACATGTTGATGCCTCTGCCGACAACGGCGGGGACCGGCATCAACACCATTGAGCTGGTTCCCCACACGACGGAAGTGACCCGCTTCAACCTGCGCATCGATCACAAGATCAGCGACAAGGACCAGATCCGCGGGACCTGGCTGCGCGCCTTCTACGGCCCCTTCAAGGATGTCGCGAGCGAGGGCGACGGATCCAGCCTGGTGGGCGGCGTGGCGCTCGACGGCGAACACAACGACATCTTTGTTCCCGGCTGGACGCACACCTTCTCCCCGACACTCGTGTTAGACAGCCAGATCTCTTACCTGCACCTGCCGCTTTATCGCTCCGCGCAGAATTATCTGACTGACTTCTCGGCAATCATTCCGGGCCTTGGCGCGCAAACCCTGGAAGGCGCACCGAGCATCAGCATCACCAATATCACGCCTTTCTCCGAAGCCGGTTCGAAGAACCTCGAGCAGACCTACCAGGGCAACACGGCCATCACCAAGGTTCTGCCCAGGCACACTCTCAAGACCGGTTTCTCTTACCTCTATAACGATTCGTGGCAGAACAGTGCCGAGTCGCACGGCGCCTTCACTTTCACTGGCGAATACACGGGCATTGCGTACGCCGACTTCCTGTTGGGTTACCCGAACACAACATCGACTGCCACTCCTCTGGACTACGCGGTGCGTTTCAACTCCAGCCAGTACGGCATGTACTTCCAGGACGACTGGAAGCCGGTCCGAAACTTGACCATCAACTACGGCCTCCGCTACGATTTTCAGCGCTTCCACAACAATCCGTACGGCACCGAGTCGCTCTTCGTGCCCAGCATCGGCAAGGTAGTGGTCTTCGGAGACCACTATCCGGCGCTCGCAAACCAGGCTTACATCCCCGATACCGTGCTCTCCACCTCGGTCGGACTGCCCAGCACCATGTATGGATATCTGGGTCAGGCGATGAAGAACGTTGCGCCGCGCTTAGGCTTTGCGTATCAGCTCAATCCCAAGACCGTCGTTCGCGGCGCGGTGGGTCAGTACTACAACCTGATCCCCTCCTCGTATATCAACACGGGATTCAGCAATCTTCCCTTCGCCACGACACTCTCCTACACCAACACTCCAACGGCCTCGCTTACGATGAATGCGCCGTTCGCCGCGACGTCCTCGGTTCCCGCCAACCCATCGGTCGTCGCGCAGCACAAGACCGAAACGCCCTACACCGAGCAGTACAACCTGGCCATCGAGCAGCAATTGCCAGCCGCGGTTGATCTGCGCATCGGCTACATCGGCCAGCGCACCATTCACCAGAACAATTCCGGCGGTCCAGGCAATACCGCTCCGGACCTCAACTATGCGCCGCCCGGGCTCTACACCGAACAGTCAAAGCGGCCGTTTCAGCCATTCTCAACCATCTCCGATGAAATCGATCCGACCTTCCACACGACAACCAACGCGCTGCAGGTGGGCTTGCACAAGCAGTACAAACGGGGCCTCATGATCAATGCCGAGTACCAGTGGATTCGCGTGCTGGGCGTTGAAAACTTCGAAAACCCGACCAACATAGGCGACTCTTACGGCAACATCAGCAGCATCACGCCGCAGACGCTGATGCTCAATTATGCCTACGACTTTCCGCTGGGCCGGGGCAAACTATTGCTGGGCAACGCGAACCCGATCACCGAAAAGATCCTGGGCGGGTGGCAATTGGCCGGTTTCACCGCGTTCGAGACCGGGCAGCCGTTCTCGGTGAGCTACACAGCGCCGGGTAGTCAGATATACGGCGCCAGCGGGCGGGCCAACCGCGTGCCGGGCGTGCCGATCTATCCCGCTCACAGGTCACATGCCGAGTGGTTCAACACGGCAGCTTTCACCGCGCCTCCGGCCTACACCTTCGGCACTTCCGGCTACGACATGCTCCGGGGACCAAACTACCAGGACTGGGACATGGACCTGCAAAAGAATATCTCGATCTCAGAGCGCTACAAAGTACAGCTTCGGGGAGATGTCTTCAACGTCGCCAACCATCCCAACTTCAGTGTGCCGAGTTCGGCAATCAGCAACCCGGCCTCCGACGGTGTGATCTCATCGGTCGTCAACGAAAACCGCACGATCGAGTTCGGAGCGAAGTTCAACTTCTAAGGCGTTCGTGGCGGATCACTGAAGTCCGTATGCCCGAGCCATCAGGCTCTGGCATACGGATACATCGCGCCCCGGACGGGCACGCATGCCTCGGATCCGATCGATCATGGGACTGTCACCCATGATCTTCATCGATAAGGTAGACGGACAATTCCGGTCGAAACCGGATTCTCATAGCTCCGCAAAGGTAAAGGAATCAAGTATGCGCGCCCATGTCTTCGCAGCTGGTCTGCTCATAGCAGCGTGGAGTTCCTTGCTGGGCCAGTCCACTCATAGCAACCCGTGGGCGCCGGTGGATGTCGGGCCGCTCGCGCCCATCGCCAGCCTTAGTGACGGCGTGTGGCTGAAGGGCGATCTTCACGTGCACTCCCGGCACAGTCAAGACTCGAGCAATAATTCCGAGGCAAAGATCATCGACTTTTCCGAGTCCGTCGGCATGGACTATCTCTGCATCAGCGACCATGACAATCACGTTCAGGGTGACGTTGCTGACAACACCTGGACCGATCCGGAATTCAAGTCACGCTCCGTGCTGCTCCTCTACGGAGCGGAGTGGACGACAACTCGTGGCCACGGGAATGTGTTCTCAGCCCGGCCATACGATCATCAACGGCTATACGACGTTCGCGATCAGCGCGACATCGTAATCGGAGCCGTGAAGAAGGAACTTGGAATTCATCTATCGGCCAACCATCCGAGCGGAAAAGACCATTTTGGCTTCTCCTACGATATGGTCGACTCGATCGAAGTCTGGAACTCTGCGGTATGGCCGAAGAATGCCAATGCGATCATGATCTGGGACGACATGCTTTCCTCCGGTCGCAAGCTGACCGGTAGAGGTGGCAGCGACTCGCATCATGGCACCCCGGATTCGCCCGAGTTGGCGACAAAAAATACCTATCAGAGAGAGGCCAATTATGTGGGAACTCCCACGACCTGGGTATTTGCCCGGGAACGGACTCTGCAAGCGGTCGTCGACGCCCTGACGAACGGGCGCGTTGCCGTCAGCGAGAACCCCTATGCGCCTCGCGTCGAGTTCTATGCCGACCTCGACGGAGATGGCAAGATGGACATGATGATGGGCGACAACGCCAAGTCAACCGGCAAGCCGGTGACATTCCGTGTGCAACTGACAGGAAAAACGGTTTCCGGTGGCGACTATACCGTGAGCGTGGTGAAGAACGGCGATCCGTTCAAAACCCTCAAAGCGACCGGCTCGACGCCGTTGGCGGAGTTCACAGATACTCCGGCGCCAGTCGGCCGCACGTACTACCGCGTCGAGGTCACCGGACCGCCCACAGAGTATCCGCAGGTTCCCAAATCGATGGCCCTGAGCGGACGCATGGTCGGGCTTTCAAATCCGATCTATTTCAATTTCGATCCGAACTTCTGAAGCCGCACCCTCGATGGAGAGCAGAATGAAAGGAAAATCTCCCTTTTCCCCTTCGGCGCCGCTCACCCGCCGGCGGCTTTTGACAAGTGCGAGCGGGCTGGCAATGGCGGCCGCTGCAGAGATGCTGATGCCACCGAATGTGCAGCGCGTTTTGGCGCAGGGCCAGCCCAGGCAGAGTTCGATGCGCGACATCAGGCATGTCGTAATGCTGATGCAGGAGAATCGCTCCTTCGACCACTACTTCGGAACCCTGGCAGGCGTACGCGGATTTGATGATCCCGACGCGCTCATACTTACAGGGGGAAGATCGGTCTTTCATCAGCCTGATCCGGAGAATCCCAACGGCTATCTATTGCCGTTTCATCTGGACACCAGAGCGAGCAGCGCGCAGAAGATTCCTTCGACCGATCATGGATGGGCAGTGCAGCACGAAGCCTGGAATGGCGGCGAGATGGACAACTGGGTGCCGGCGCACCGCAAAGCGGACGGCGAGCACGGCCCGTACACGATGAGCTACTACCAGCGGGACGATCTCCCGTTTCATTTTGCCCTGGCGGATGCTTTCACGGTTTGTGATGCCTACCATTGCTCGATGATGGGTCCTACAGGGCCAAACCGCATGTACTGGATGACCGGCACGGTCGATCCGGATGGACTCCACGGTGGTCCGATGACGCACAACATCTGGCCTGAGGAAGGATTTACCTGGACCACGTATGCCGAGCGTCTGGAAAGCGCCGGGATCTCGTGGAAGGCGTACTCCCATCAGGCCGGTCACATCTTTAACCGTTTACAGAGCTTCAGAAACTTCATCCAGTCCCCGGTTGGCTCGCCGCTCCACTCCAAAGGGATGCTCGTGTCTTCTCCCGGCCAGTTTGAGTATGATGCGACCCACGACAAGCTGCCCGCGGTCTCCTGGATCTTTCCGACCGCTGTTGAGTCCGAACATCCAGACTACATGCCTGCCGACGGAGCCTCATTCATCGCCAGTAAGCTCGATGCGATTGCAGCCAATCCGGATGTCTGGGCGAAGACTGTGTTCATCCTCAATTATGACGAGAACGACGGTATCTTCGACCATGTACCACCTCCGGTTCCTCCTCCAGGCACCGCTCAGGAATTCATCGACGGCCTTCCCATCGGTGCCGGCTTTCGCGTTCCCTGCATCCTCATCTCGCCATGGACCGTCGGAGGCTGGGTCTGCAGTCAGCCGTTCGACCATACCTCGGTGCTCCAATTCCTCGAGAAGTTCACCGGCGTGCGGGAGCCGAACATCAGCCACTGGCGGCGGCAAACGTTTGGTGATTTGACATCGGCATTCCGTTTCCAACATGCAAATCTGAAACCGCCGATCCTGCCCGACACCGCCGGCCACCTCCGGCTGGCGAAGTACGAAGTCGACAACCTGCCGCGTCCTCTGTTTCCGGGTGCGGACCAGCAGCAGCCGAAGCAGGAGACGGGCTCTCGCAAACGCATTGGGAAAGCCCCCTGACCATCGCTCACGCGCAGGCTTGTGAACCACGAGAAAAGGACAATCGATATGCAAAAGTTTCTGGCAATGCTCCCCATGATCATTCTGCTTCCCCTCGGCATTCGAGCCCAGCAGAGTGCCGGTCCAGAGGACCTGCTGGTTCACATCAACCAGATCCAGGTGATCGGTACGCACAACAGCTATCACACCGGCATCGCGCCGAGTGAGCGCAAATTGATCGAGCAACAGAACCCAAAGGCAATGCGCGCCCTCGACTATCGGCATGCACCGCTTGGCGATCAACTCTCCGGTGGCGTTCGCCAGCTGGAGATCGACGTCTATGCCGACTCCAAGGGTGGACGCTACTCCCACCCCGCCATCGTCGACAAGGTCGCCGCTGCGGGTCTGCCTGCCGACCCAGACTTCGATCCCAACCATGAGATGGACAAGCCCGGATTCAAGGTGATGCATGTCCTGAATTTTGACCAGCGCAGTTCCTGCCACACCTTCATCGCCTGCCTGACGGCGATCCGCACCTGGTCAGAGCAGCATCCGCAGCACGTGCCCATCTTTATCCTGGTGGAGACCAAACAGGGGCGCCCTGGGACGCCAGCGAATGCAGAGGGGCCGGAGTTGTTTACCTCCGCGACCTTCGATGCTCTCGATGCCGAAATACGCTCGGTCTTCTCAGCAGCAGAGATGATTACGCCGGATCAGGTTCGAGGCAGCCATGACACGCTGTTCGAAGCAATACAGCCCAGTGGCAGTAGCGCTGCCGGCAAGCGATCCGGTGGCTGGCCCACCCTTGCCGAAGCGCGCGGCAAAGTGGTCTTTTTGATGGACCAGAGACCTGTGGAGGCAGTTTATACGGAGGGCCATCGAGCGCTGCGCGGCCGGCTGATCTTCACGAATGCGACTCCCGGTGCTCCCGACGCCGCCTTCACCGAAGAGAACAGCGGCACCAAAGAGGAGATTGACGCCCTCGCCCGGCAGGGGTATCTGATTCGAACCCGCACCGACGATGGGACCGAAGAGGCGCGCAGCAACGATCACACTCGCGCGGATGTGGCGCTTGCAAGTGGCGCGCAGATGTTGAGTACGGATTACCCACCCTCGGAACCTGCGCAGTGGACAGGATTCTTTGTCGGCCTGAGGGGCGGTCTGGTGGCACGGTGCAATCCAGTGACCGCTCCTCCGGGTTGTGTCGATGCTCTGCTCGAGCCATCCGCCAACAAGTAATCCCAACGCTACGAGATCATCCGAATCAGTCAACGGGGACCTTTTCATGATCGACAAATTCATTCGCGGCAGTCAGACTTGGGGCGATCTTCCTCAATCTGCTTTTATCCACCACCGCAACCCAGGGATCCGTGGCTTCTCTGCTCTCGTAATCCTTGTCTGCGCCACGCTGTCCATCATGGGGCAATCGATTGAGGGCCATAAGAGCACTGCCAGACCGGTCCAGGATTTTACCCGTAATGTCGATCCGTTCATCGGGGTCGATTGGGGCGGCAATACGTTTATCGGCTCGGCGATCCCTTATGGTCTCGTAAAGGTGGGCCCTGACATGGCCACCTTCGATGGTCGCCGCTCCGGATTCGGCTATGCGAGCAGCGGTGTCATTCTTGGCTTCTCGCATCTGCATCTCAGCGGCGCCCAGGGCAAGTACGGCAACATCCTGGTCGCCCCCGTCACCGGCCCGCTCGATCCCGGCGACATCAAAACCCCACGCACCGACGAGGTCAATCGTGTCGGCTACTATGCCGCGAAGCTCACCCGCTACAGCGTCAAAGCCGAACTTACCAGCAGCCGCCGGGTAGGATTTCACCGCTATACCTTCCCTGCCTCCGAAGACGCGCACCTGACGGTCAACCTCGCTTCGATTTTGAACGAGGGTACGGACTGGCAGGCACAGAAGTTCCTCGGTGCCGAAGTCCATCTCACCTCAGACCACGAAGCCCAGGGCGTATCCCGGGTGACGGGCGGCTGGAACCGTGGCGGAGAGTACAAGGTCTACTTCTACATGGTGCTCGACACTCCGGCAAGATCCATCGAGACATGGACCGGCAGGACTCTGTCCTTGGGTAAAGACGGAACCGTCGGTGCGAACACCCCGATCGGTGCCACCTTCGACTTCACCACCAAGGCCAACCAGGTCATCCAGGCCAAGGTAGGAATCTCGTTCATCAGCGCCGAGCAGGCAAAGCAGAACGTCCGCGAGGAGATTCCGGCATGGAACTTTGCCGCTGTCCGAAACTCGGCCCATGCTCTGTGGAACACGGAGCTTGCCAAGCTCCGTCTCGCCGGCGAGAGCGATTCGGAGCGACGCCAGCTTTACACGGCGATGTACCACATCATGCTGATGCCCACAGATCGTACTGGCGAGAATCCCGGCTGGCAGTCGAGCGAGCCTTACTACGACGACTACTACTGCATCTGGGACACTTACCGCAGCTCGAGCCCCCTGCTGACCTTAATCTCCCCTGATCGACAGCGCGATATCATTCGTTCGCTCATCGATATCTACCGTCACACCGGTTATATGCCTGACGCCCGCAGCGGCAACGACAACGGGCGCACTCAGGGTGGTTCCAACGCCAACGTCGTTGTTGCTGATGCTTATGTGAAAGGCTTGAAAGGCATTCACTACGAGACGGCATTTCGGGCGATGGTTCACGACGCGGAGGTGCCTCCCAGCGACGCACAGAAGGAAGGTCGCGGCGGTCTGAAGGACTACAACGAGAGAGGCTTCGTCACCCTTGCCGATGAGCGGTCCGGCTCTCGCACCGCCGAGTACAGCTACGACGACTTCACTATCTCCGAGCTCGCCTGCGGCCTGAGCAAGCCAAAGGAGGCCGCGCTCTATGCCGGCCGCGCGCACAACTTCGAGCATCTCTGGGACAAGGAGATGACGGTGCAGGGCTTCAAGGGCTTTATGCGGCCGCGTAATCCCGATGGGAGCTGGGCTCCGCCGTACCTGGTCGTCCGCGGTACATGGCCCGACTTCTTCTACGAAGGAGACATCTGGACCTACTCTATCTATGCTCCTCAGGACATGCGCCGCCTGATCGAGATGGCCGGTGGCAACGAGGAGTTCATCCACCGTCTGGACTGGACCTTCCTGCGGGGCCACTTCGACGTGACCAATGAGCCCGGCTTTCTGCTTCCTGTTCTCTACAACTATGCCTTGCGTCCGGACAAGACAGCGGATGTCGTTCATATGATCCTCGAAAAGGCGTTTACCGATTCCCGCGCCGGTATCCCCGGCAATGACGACTCGGGAGCGATGTCCAGCTGGCTGATCTTCTCGACGCTGGGGATTTTTCCCATTGCAGGTCAGGATGTCTATCTCATCAGCACGCCCAGCATCCCTGAGGCCTCGCTCAGCCTTGGCAACGGCAAAACGCTTCACATTCTCGCCAGGAATCTGGACGGCAATGGGCTCAATCGGTACGTGCAGTCGGCGACGCTGAATGGAATGGATCTGCCCAATGCGTGGTTTCGCCATGGGCAGATCAAAGATGGAGCAACGCTGGTGCTGACCATGGGATCGGCGCCCTCCCGCTGGGGAACGACCGTCCCCCCGCCATCGATGAGCGACCTCAACTCATCACTTTGTTCTGCCGCGTCGGGGCAGCATTGACACTGCAATCCGAGATCCGGCTGCCCTTGAAAACGGCGAATGGCGCCGCATCGTTTCACTTCCTCGATTCCTTTTCACAGGTGAATTTTGAATAGGCCTTTTCTCGTTCTGAGCTCGTTCGCGTTGCTTTTCTCTGTCGCCATGGCTCGAGCTCAATCTATTCGTGACGATTCGGCTGGGGCGGTCCACACGTTCATACCAAGGATGGTTTCGCCTTCAATCGATCGACCCGGGAAGCCCTTCTCCTATGCCAGTAAATCGACTGACCAGATCGGGGTCATGTACTCGCCGTCAGGAACCGAGATCACGCCTGAGGGCTATCTGTATGGTGGCTTCGGTGAGCTTATGTTCTATGTCGGAGCGGACCGGCAGCCCGTTGTGCAGAGGCTCCGCACGCTCGAAAACGGGCACCTTCCGGTGATCTGCTACGACGTCGAGCATGAGGGGCTGCTCTACCGCTTCCGAATTTTTGCAGCTTCGCTCGGCCCCGTACAGAATGGCGAGCATGTCGTCAATTTCGTTCGTGTAACGGTGGATAACTCCGGCAACAGCAGAAAGCGGGCATTTGTCACCTCGGCCTGGAGGTATTCAGGGCCTCAGACGACTGTCTCCCCGACGGGCGATAATCGCTTCCGCCGCCCGGCTGCCGCTGAGAGGCCGGGAGATTACCAGCAGCCGGGCGCAGAGTTCCGGCCGGACTCCACTTATAGCGTGAGGGCCAACGCATTTCTGCGTGATGGCTCAGCCGTCTACTTTTTCCCCACCGAACCGGAACCGCAGCTCACGCCGACCTATCGCGACTACTACAACCGCATCCCTGTGCCGGTCGCCGAAGCAGCCTCGCCGCGTAATGCGGAACTGCGCGTTCTTCCCGATACCCCGGTTGCGACCGCCGAGTATGCGCTCGATCTTCCCGCCGGCGCTGAACGGTCGCTGGACTTCAAGATGCCTCTGATTCCTGTCGCGGCGGACGAGCCGGAATTCGAAGCTGTGCGCCGGGCCAGCTTCGATGATCGGCACGCCGAGGTCCTCTCTTTCTGGAGAGCCATGCTCGCACGTGGCATGCAGATCGTGACTCCTGAAACCAAGGTCAACGACACATTCCAGGCGAGCCTGGTCAACGCTTTGCTCTCGCTCAACAAGATCGGTGAGGACTACATTCAAACCGTCAACCAGTTGCAGTATCACCGCTTCTATCTCCGTGACTCCGCCGACTTCGTGCGCATGTACGACACCACCGGATACTCCGAACTCGCGGGGCACATCATCGACTTCTTCGCCTCGCATCAGCGAGCCGATGGCCTGTTCCTCTCGCAGCCTGGACAATATGACGGCTGGGGAGAGGCGCTGTGGACCTACGGCGAGCACTATCGCATGACGCGCGACAAATCGTTTGCCGCCGAGGTCTATCCTCGCGTGTTGCGTGCCGTCGACTGGGTGGAAAAAGCAATTGCCGAAGACCCGATGCATATCATACCTCCCACCGATATACGCGACAACGAATACATTCCCGGCCACCTGACCGGTTACAACTTCCTCGCGCTCGATGGATTGCAGGCTTCCGAACTGCTCGCGCACGGCCTGGGACACTTCCAAGACGAGCAGCGCTTTCGCAAAGACGAGCAGGAGTTACGTAAGAACTTTATGTCCCGGCTCGATCAGGTCACGGCGAAGACCGGAGGCTATATCCCTCCCGCTCTCGACGGCGATATGGGAGGTGCGGACTGGGGCAATCTGCTCTCGCTCATCCCCGAGCAGCAGCTCAGCGCGTTCGACCCGCGAGTATCCGCGACTCTCGACGCGACCCAGG